>JAFBAK010000292.1 GCA_019247795.1 Hyphomicrobiales bacterium
CGCGCGGGCGTCGAGACGGTCGCTGTCGTCCCACAGCCAGGCGGCACCGCGCACGCCCGCCGAATCGCCGTGGAGCGGCTTGAGAATCGGCGTCCGGAACTCGCTCGAGAGCACGTGCGGACGCATGAGGCCCGGAAGATCGCGATAGATCTCGTCGACATTGCTCATGCCGCCGCCGAGCACGAAGGCATTCGGGTCGAGCACGTTGGCGATCACGGCAAGGCCGCGCGCCAAGCTGCGAACGTAATGCTGATAGGTGGCCTGTGCTTCGGCATCGCCCGAGCGCATCGCGGCGACGATCGCATCACCCTTGATGGTGTAGCCGGTCCTTGCCGCGTATTCCGCGGTGAATGCCGTCCCCGAGACATAGCGTTCCATGCAACCCATGCGGCCGCAATAGCAAGGGTGTCCCGGATATTCGCTCGGGTCAGGCCAAGGGAGGGGGTTATGTCCCCATTCCCCCGTGATGCCCGTCTGTCCGGAGAACACCTTTTGATCGAGCACGATGCCGGCGCCCACGCCGGTTCCGAGGATGACGCCGAAGACGCAACGCGCCCCCTTGGCGGCGCCGTCCACGGCTTCCGCGAGCGCGAAGCAGTTGGCATCGTTCTCGATGCGAACCTTGCGGCCGAGAGCGGCCGCGACATCCCGGTCGAGCGCCTTGCCGACGAGCCAAGTGGCATTCGATGTCATCACCAATCCGGTCTGCGAGGAGATGGCGCCGGGGATGCCCATGCCGACCGGTCCGCTCGCGCCGGTCCGCGATGAGATCTCCCGCACGAGGCCGGCGATAGCGCGCACGCAACCTTCATAATCGCCATGCGGTGTCGCGGCGCGTTGCCGGGCGATCTCGCGCCCATCCTCGTCGAGGACCGCCACCTCGATCTTAGTGCCGCCGAAATCAACCCCGATGCGCATGGCATTCTCCTCGCCGCTGTTTTCGGTCGGAGTCTGCTGTTTTTCAAGGGAGGCCGTTCGCCCTTCGCCAGCCCAGAAGCGAGCGCTGCGATGATCGTTAGGTACTCTTCCCTTTCTCGGAAGAAGGTGGGCTCGCTTTGCGCCGACGCATCCTCAATCGGCGCGGGCGATTGCGTGGAAGAACGAACCGCTGACGTTGCCGCGCCTCGTGCCGGCCTTTTTCGGCGCCGCGCCGTGGGCGTCGGCGACAAGCGCCAAGGGTTCGTCTGTTCCGGGATCGAGAAGCGTCGAATAGTGGAACTCGTGTCCTTTCAATCGCGAGCCCTTTTGCCCCAGCGCCATATCGGCGAGCAGCTGCGCGTCGCGGTAGCCGAGATGCATCTTTCGTTGTGCGAAGCTTGTGACGAGGGAGAGAAGCCCCGCCATGGCGTGGCTCACGCCGGCCGCGTCGACGAGCGCCTCGCCGAGCACCATATAGCCGCCGCACTCCCCATGCACCGGCCGCGCCTTCGCGAAATCGCGCAAGCCTTCCAGGAACACGCGGGAAGCGGCGAGGCGGGCGGCGTGCAGCTCCGGATAGCCGCCGGGTAGCCAGCAACAATCGCAATCGGCAGGCGGCGTTTCGTTCGCAAGAGGCGAGAAGGGGATGATCGTCGCTCCCGCGGCCCGCCACCCGTTGATCACATGCGGATAGATGAAGGAGAAGGCCTCGTCCTGCGCAAGCGCGACGCGATGGCCCGGCGGCGGAATGGCGATCGGAACGCCGGCGTCGTCCTCCGGCGCCTCGTGTACGGTTTCCATCCTGCCTTCATATGCGGCGACGCTTTTCACCGCATCGATATCGACATGTGCTGCGACGAAATCCGCCAAGCTGTCGAGCACGCGATCGAGCCCCTTCGTCTCGCCCGCCTGCACGAGGCCGAGATGGCGTTCCGGAAGCGTCACCTTCTCGTTGCGTGGCAGGCTTCCGAGCACCGGCAAGCCCAAATGCCGGATTGCCTCGCTGGCGAGGCGACGATGACGCTCACTACCGACGCGATTGAGGATGACGCCGGCGATCTTGATGCGCGCGTCGAAGCTCATCATGCCTTTCGCGATCGCCGCCGCCGTCGTCGACTGGCCGGAGACATCGAGAACGAGGAGCACCGGCCAGCCGCAAAGCGCGGCGATGTCGGCGCTCGACCCGGTGCTGCCGGCCTCAGCGGACACGCCGTCGAAAAGTCCCATCAGTCCTTCGCAAATTACGAGGTCGGCATCATGCGCGACCTCGGCCGCTAGCGCACGAAGCAAGGTCTTGGGCATCGCCCAGCTGTCGAGATTGACGCTCGTGCGGCCGCACGCCACCGCGTGAAAAGCAGGATCGATATAATCGGGACCGCATTTCGCGCCGGCGACCGCCACGCCGCGACGTGAGAGCGCGCGCATGAGGCCAAGCGTCAAGGTCGTCTTGCCCGACCCGGAGCGCGGGGCCGCGACAAGGAGACCCGCACGGTTCACGCCCGCTCCCTTGCGGTGGATTCCCGTGGGCCACTCGTCTCCAGGGTGACGGCGAAAGGGGCGAGCATCTCCCGCAACTCGACGATCGCGCCGATCGCCACGATGGCCGGCGCGGCGAGGCCCTCCTGCTTTGCCGCGGCGCTCGCCGTCGCGAGCTTCGTCACGAGGACGCGCTGGCGCTTCGTCGTCGCCTCGCTGACGATCGCGAGCGGCGTATCGGCGCTCATGCCGCCGGCGATCAGCGCCTTGCTGATCGCTTCAAGGTTGCTCATCGCCATGTAGAGGATGAGCGGCGCGCCGGTCGCGGCGAGCGCCGCGAAATCGGCGCTCGCGGCAGCCCCTTCCGCGAGATGGCCGGTCGCGAGGATGAGCGCGTGGTTCGTCTCGCGTGCCGTCGCCGGAATGCCCGCATACGCAAGGCCTCCGATCCCGGCCGTGATCCCCGGAACGACGCGAAACTTCACGCCGGCCTTGGCGAGGGCTCGCGCTTCTTCGGCGCCGCGTCCGAAGACGAAAGGGTCTCCGCCCTTGAGACGGAGTACCTTCTTGCGGAGCCGTGCGAGCTCGATCAGCCGCAAGGTGATGTCGCGCTGGCTCGGCGAGGGCTTGCCTCCCCGCTTGCCCGCGAATTCGAGCGCGACCTTCGGCGCCGCGAGCGCCAGCACCTCGGGCGAGACGAGGGCGTCGTAAACGCAGATATCGGCCTCGCGGAGCGCCTTGAGGGCCGCGAGCGTCAACAGCGCCGGATCGCCCGGACCTGCCCCGACGAGCCAGACGCTGCCGCCTTCGAACGCGGGAAGCTCGGGAAGGGGGAGGTCACCACGCGTCATTCGGCAAGGGTTCCGGCGGCAAGGGTTCCGGCGGCAAGAGTTCCGGCGGCAAGAGTTCCGGTCGCCGCCCTTTTGGCGGTCTCGCATTCGCGATATGCCTCAGTGCCATGAATCTCAGCGGCGTCAATGAGGAGGCGCGCAGGCCCAGCCTGCGCCGTGGCTGGACGACAGGCGCTTGCGCGGCCGCCGCGGCCCGTGCGGCCTATGAGGGACTTCTCACCGGATCCTTCCCCGATCCGGTCACGATCGCGCTGCCGGGCGGCGATCGGCCGGCCTTCGCCCTTGCATTCGAGGAGCGCGCCTCCGATTTCGCCCGCGCCGGCATCGTCAAGGATGCGGGCGATGATCCCGATGTCACGCATGGCGCGCTCGTGATTACGACCGTGCGAAAAGGCGTCCCGGGCAGCGGCATCGCTTTTCGTGCCGGCGAGGGGGTGGGCACGGTGACGCGTCCCGGCCTTCCGGTCGGGCCCGGGGAGCCCGCGATCAATCCCGTGCCGCGCTCCATGATCCGTGCCGCCATCGCGGAGGCTGCGGCAGTCCTGGGCGCGAGCGGCGATGTGGAGGTCGAGATCGCCATTCCGGGTGGCGAGAAACTTGCCGAGCGTACCTTGAACGGCCGGCTTGGCATCATCGGCGGGCTGTCCATCCTCGGCACAACGGGGATCGTCGTGCCCTATTCCTGCGCCGCCTGGATCCACACGATCCATCGGGGCATCGATGTGGCGCGCGCTTGCGGGCTCGATCATGTGGCGGGTGCCACCGGCGCGACCTCCGAGGCTTCGGTCCGTGCTCTTCATCGATTGAGCGAGGTGGCCCTCATCGATATGGGCGATTTCGTCGGCGGCATGCTGAAATATTTGCGTCGCCATCCCGTAGCCAGGGTCACCGTTGCGGGCGGCTTCGCCAAAATCGCGAAGCTCGGTCAAGGCCTCCTCGACCTCCATTCGCGGCGCGGCGCCCTCGATCTCGATTGGCTCGCCGGACGCGCGCTCGCAGCGGGCGGCGATGCGGCGCTGGCCGGCAGGGTGAGGCAGGCGAATTCCGCCATGGAGGTTCTGGAGCTCTGCCGCGCCGCGAGGATCGATATCGGATTTGCGGTCGCCGAAGCGGCTTTCACCACCGCCGCCAAGGCGCTCGGTAACCCGAAGATCGCGCTCGAGATCGCGATCTTCGATCGTCAAGGCGCGCTTGTCGCGCGGACGCCGTTCCACCCTGCTCACCCCTGATCCTGCGTTCCCGCGTCCCGGTAGCGGCGCCGATAATCGCTCGAATAAAGCGCGCTCTCGCGGAAATCGGGCGCGCCAAGCACGGGGCCGACGAGGATCAAGGCGGTGCGTTCCACCCGCTCTTTTGCCATGAGGGTCGTGATCGTCGATAAGCTTCCCTCGATGATGCGCTCATCCGGCCAGGTGGCGCGATATACGATCGCGACCGGACACTCGCCGCCGTAATGCGTGGTCAGCTCGGCCACGACGCGCTCGAGCGCATGGATGGCAAGGTGGATTGCGAGCGTCGCGCCGGTGCGCGCGAAATTCGCAAGCGTCTCGCGCTCCGGCATGGCTGAGGCGCGACCGGAGACGCGTGTGAGCACGAGGGATTGCGCGACTTCGGGCAAGGTGAGCTCGCGCTTGAGCGCCGCGGCAGCCGCCGCGAAGGAAGGCACGCCCGGCGTGACCGTATAGGGGATGGCGAGCGCGTCGAGGCGACGCAATTGCTCGCCCATGGCGCTCCAAACCGAGAGGTCGCCCGAATGCAGGCGCGCCACGTCTTCGCCTGCCCGATGCGCGCGCAGAAACTCGGCCTCGATTGCATCGAGCGCCATCGGCGCCGTGTCGAGAATGCGCGCCCCTTTCGGACAATGCGCGAGGAGCTCCTTCGGAACGAGAGAGCCGGCGTAAAGGCAAACGGGGCAGCGTGCCAGGAGATCGCGCCCCCGCAAGGTGATGAGGTCCGGCGCGCCGGGCCCGGCGCCGATGAAATGCACCGTCACGACGCGCACGCAGCCGGGTTTGTCGAAGGCAGTGCGATAGCGCAGCTCGCTCCGCCTTCGCTGATGCGCGCCTGCACGAGGCGCGAGCCTTCGCCTGCGCCAGCGAGCGCCGCGGCTTCGGCAAGTGAAGGCAGTCCGATGATCGCCTGCACGCGTGTGGATCGGGTCTCGCAGCGCGAGGCCGCAGCCTCGAGCGGGGCGCGTGGCAGGAGCACGAGTTTCAGCCCGAGCGCCTCGGCGGCTTCGACAATGCCGGCTTCCTCGCCCTTCGCTTCGCTCGTGAACATCATGGGCTCTCCCGAAACCTGTGCTGAGTTCCGCGCCATATCGGAACTCGCCGCAAGAGCGAGAGCGCGGCGCACGAGAAATGCGATGCTCTGTGCCGGGCAGCCCTTGCGGCAGCCGATGCCGACGGCAAATTGCGGTCTCACCGTTTCACCGCAGTCCAGCGCATCACCGGCAAGGCCGGGCGGAACTTGTGAAAGCCGCCGAGCGGCTCGGCCACTGCGATCTGCAAGGTGACAAGCTCGCCCCCGAGGCTTTCGTATCGCCGGATGAGCTCGGCTTGCGTCTCGAGCGTCACCGCGTTGACGACGAGGCGCCCGCCTTGCGACAAGGCATTCCAGGCGATGTCGAGCACGCCGCCGCGGCTCGCGCCACCGCCGATGAACACGGCATCGGGTTGCGGCAGGCCGGCGAGCGCCGCGGGCGCCTCGCCTTCGACGATCGCAAGGTGAGGCACGCCGAGGCTTGCGGCATTGCGGGCGATGCGCGCGGCCCTTTCAGGTTTCGCTTCGATCGCCACGGCGTGGTTTTGCGGATGCCGAAGCATCCATTCGATGCCGATCGAGCCCGAACCGGCTCCGACGTCCCAGAGCGTCTCGCCGAGCCGCGGCGCAAGCGCGGCGAGTGTCGCGGCGCGAATATCGCGCTTGGTGATCTGTCCGTCATGCTCGAACATCTCGTCGGGCAGGCCCGAGGCCGAGGGCACGATATCGGCGCCGGGTTCGGCGACGATCTCGATGCCGACCGTGTTCAAGGCATGGATCGGTGCAGGCGCGAATGCATCGGCCCGCATCCGCGTGAGGCGTTCGCGGGGTCCGCCCATCGCCTCGCAGACGACGAGCTGCGAGCCGCCCATTCGCCGAGACGTGAGAAGCGCCGCGAGCTTTTGCGGCGTCGTCTCGTCCCAGGAGAGCGCGAGGATGCGGGCCTTGGGTTGCAGATGTGGGATGATCCGCTCGAGCGCATGGCCATGCAGCGAGATGAGCGCGCAATCCTGCTGCGCCCAGCCGAGGCGCGCCGCTGCGAGGCTGAAGGCCGAAGGCGCCGGCAGGCAGATCATCTCGTCGGGATCGACTTTGCGCGTGAGCGTCGCGCCGACGCCGTGAAAGAAAGGATCGCCGGAAGCGAGCACGGCCACGGGATGGCCGCGCCGCTCGAGGATCGTCGGAAATGCATCCGCGAGCGGGGAGGGCCAAGGGAGCGGCTCGCCCGGGAATTGGCCGGCGAGGGCGAGATGGCGTTTTCCGCCCACGACGAGCTCGGCGCCGGCAATCAGGCGCTTCGCCGCGGGCGAGAGCGCTTCGATGCCGTCCTCGCCGATGCCGATGAGCGACAGCCAGGGTCTCATCGCGTGCGCGCCGACGCAGGCGCCCGGCGGCAAAAAGCGCTATGACCCGCGGCGGTGCCGCCCTCGCGGCCCGGGCGGAGCCGTCGATGACGATACGCGTGCTGATTCTCGGAGGATCGAGCGAAGCCTCCGCGCTCGTGCGGCTCGTGGCCGAGCGCGGCGACATCGAGGCGACGCTCTCGCTCGCCGGGCGCACGGCCCATCCCTTGGCGGCACCGATTCCGACGCGCAGCGGCGGCTTCGGCGGCCTCGAGGGGCTCGTCGATTATCTTAGGCATCACCGGATCGAAGCCGTCATCGATGCGACCCATCCGTTCGCGCTGCAAATGTCGCGCCACGTCGAGGAAGCCTGCGCGCGGCTCGCGCTCCCGCTCGTCGCGCTGACGCGCGCCGCCTGGAAGCCTGTTGCGGGCGATCGCTGGCTCGAGGTAGGGCACGCCGCTGACGCCGTCGCCATCCTGGGCGAGGTCCCGTCCCGTGTGTTCCTGACGGTCGGCCGCCTCTCGCTCCCGGCTTTCGCGGCCGCGCCCTTCCACCATTACCTCATCCGCGCCATCGATCCGCCCGATGGGCTCGAGGCCCTGCCGAACCACGAGCTCATTCTCGCGCGCCCGCCCTTCAGCATCGAGGGCGAAGAGCGGTTGATGCGAGACAAGGCCATCGAATTCCTGGTCAGCAAGAACAGTGGTGGCGAGGCGACCTATGCGAAAATCGCGGCGGCGCGCCGGCTCGGATTGCCGGTCGTGATGATCCGTCGACCGAAGCAAGCGGGCACGACAACGCTCGATGACCCCGCGCAGGCGCTCGCCTGGATCGAGCGTCACGGCCGCGCTCCCTCGCCGCGCGGCGTGTAGACGAAGCCTCGCATCGACCCAGGTCGCACCACCACGCGTGTCGCGCTCGATCCGATGATGACGAGCGTTGCCATGTCGGCGTTCCCGGGATCGGCTTCGGCGAGGCTCGTGATGGTGAGTTCTTCGTCCGGCCGGCCGACGGCGCGCGCGAACATCACGGGCGTCGCTGGAGGTTTGCGGGCCCGCAAACAGGCGAAGGCATCGTGAATGCCTTGAGAACGAGATTTCGAGGCCGGATTGTAAAGCGCGATCACGAAATCGGCATCCGCGGCGGCCGCGAGCCGCTTTTCGATGACGGTCCAGGATTTGAGGTTGTCCGAAAGCGAGATGGCGCAGAAATCATGCCCGAGCGGCGCGCCGAGCCGCGCCGCCGCTGCCTGCATCGCAGTGATGCCGGGAATCACCTTCACCTCGAGACCGCGCCATGCAGGTTCGCCCGCTTCAAGCGCCTCGAATACCGCGGCTGCCATCGCAAAGACGCCGGGATCACCGCCGGAGACGACGGCAACCTTGCGGCCGGACGCGGCGAGGGAGAGAGCTTGGCTGGCGCGCGCGAGCTCCTCGCGATTGTCGCTCGCGTGACGCGTTTGGCCCGGTCTTTCGGGCAGGCGCGCCAGATACGGCGCGTAGCCGACGAGATCGTTCGCCTCGGCAAGCGCCTGCGTCGCTTCCGGCGTCACCCATTCGCAAGCGCCGGGGCCGAGCCCGACGATGAGGAGACGACCTTTGCCCTGCCTCACGACCGTCGTCCCTCGCCGGGCACGAGAATCAGCGCGAAATAAGGGGCGTCATCATCGCATTTTTCGGCAAGTCGCAGGACGCGCTCGTCAGCGGTCGTGCCGCGCTCGACATAGATTGCGCGCTCGGCGAGGCCGGCATCGATGAGAGCGGCGCGCACTTTCGGGAGATTGCGGCCGAGCTTCATCAGCACGGCGGCATCGGTCTCGGCGAGGCGTCTCGCGAGCTCGTCGCGCGGCAAGGTCGCGGGAATGACGGTCAGCACATCGTCGCCCCAGCTCATCGGCGCTTGCGCGGCCGTCCAGCACCCGGACATGCCGGTGACGCCGGCGCAGACCGAGATGGCGAAACGGTCCTTCAACCGCGCCTGGATATGCATGAAGGACCCGTAGAAGAGCGGGTCGCCTTCGCAGATCAGCGCGACGTCGCGCGATCTCGAAAGATGCGCCGCGATCTCCCTTGCTGCCTGATCATAGAAGGGGCGAAGCTCGCACGCATAGGCCGGCTGATCGAAGGGGATTTCGGTCGTGATCGGGAACTCGAGAGCGAGCTCGATGGTGCCCGGCTTGATCCAGGAGGAGGCAATGCGGCGCGCGTTCGAAGGTCGGCCTTTCTTGGCGAAATAGGCGACAACCTGCGACTCGCGGATGAGGCGAACGGCTTTGAGCGTGACGAGCTCGGGATCGCCAGGGCCGAGCCCGACGCCGTGCAGCCGGCCCAAGCCTTCGCCGAACGGGGAGGGGGAGGCGCTCATTCCTTCTCGCTCGCGAGCGCATTGATGGCGGCGGCCGCGAGCGCGCTGCCGCCACGCCTGCCGCGCACCACGAGATAAGGCAAGCGGCTGTCTGCGATCAGTGCCTCTTTCGATTCCGCTGCGCCCACGAAGCCGACCGGCATGCCGATCACGGCGGCAGGAAAAGGCGCGCCTTCATCCAGCATCTCGAGCAGACGAAACAGCGCGGTGGGCGCATTGCCGATGGCGACGATCGAGCCGGCAAGGCGGTCACGCCAAAGCTCCATCGCGGCCGCGGTGCGCGTCGTGCCGAGGCGCGGCGCGAGACCGGGAACCGAAGGATCGTCGAGCGTGCAGATCACCTCGTTGGACTTCAGCAGCCTCGAGCGCGTCACGCCGTTCGCAACCATCTTGGAATCGCAGAGGATCGGCGCGCCGGCGGCGAGTGCGGCGCGCGCCGAAGCGACCGCGCCCGGCGAAAAAACGAAATCATTCGCGCTCTCGACGAGGCCGCAAGCATGGACCAACCGAACCGCGATTTTCTCCTCCTCGGGCGAGAACCGCCGAAGATCGGCCTCGGCGCGAATGATCGCGAAGGAGCGTCGATAGATTTCCGCACCGTCGCGGATGTAGGAGAAGCGCTCGTTCATTGGGATTTGCGAAATGCTTCCTCTATGGCTCGCCGCGCTCGGCCCACATCGCTTCGACGATTTGTTCGAGCGCGATCTTCGCTTCCTCTAACGTCAGGCCCTCGCGCACAGGGGGATCGTGCGCGACCCCGTCGATCACGAGGTCGTAGCGGCCGTCCCGACCGACCAAAGTGGCTTTCGTCACAGCGCTCCTCGCGCACCCTTTGGCGCAGCCCGAAACATGGAGCCCGATGACACCTCCGGGGCTGCTGAGGCGAAGTCCTTGCGCCACGCTGCCGAGCATGCGCGCGTTCTCGCGCGTCAGGACCGTGCTGCGTGCGCAAGCGGGTTTCCCTGGGCAAGCCGCGATATTGAGCCGCGGATCGGGCTCGCGTGTGATTAGACCCGAGTTCTCGAGCCGGTAATCCGTATTCACCGCTTTGATGGCGGATCTGTTCGCGACGAAAATGGTGCGCCATGGCGTGAGGCGAACTTCCCCGCCGAAGGCCTCGGTTTGGTTCGCGATATCGTCGAGCTGATCGGCGGTGAGCTGGCCGAAAGGCACAGCTATCCCAATAGATGCCGGGTCCTCTTCACGGCGATAGATCATGGTGATGGGCGGCCCTGGTTCCCGTAAGCCGGGTGAGGCTGCGCCTTCTACTATGTCGGACCGGTGCGAGGACAGAGAGAGGAGGCCCACGCTCCGCGAGAGCGTTTCGATCTCGGTGCGCTTCAGAAGTTCGGCCATTCGGCGTGGCGCGTCCTTGCTTGCGCCACGCAAGTTGAGAAAGGTCCGCGCCAGCGCGACCGCGATCTCCGGCACGGAAGATGGCGCGCATCCGCCGATCCCTCTCGCCTCGCCTTCGCATCCGCCAAGCGCGACCATGAAGAAGATATCGCTCGATTCGCGCCGCGCCTTGAAGCGGATATCGGCCGCGATCTGATCGAGCCCGAAATCGCCACCGTCATCGACCGTGAAGCAGAATTTCGCCGGCAAGGCCCGAAGTGAGGCTTCGCCCGCAAGCTTTTCGCGCAACGCCCGGACGATCGGCCGCACATCGCAAATCGCTTTGGGATCGAGGCCGGAGAGCGGAGACATCATGACGTCGCGCAGCGATTCGGCCTCATGCGGCGAGGCGACGCCCTCGAAGGAGGAAAGCGCTTCGATGAGGCCCGGCATGGTCACCTCGCTCAGGCCGCGCAATTGCAGATTGCCGCGGCGCGTCAGATCGACGAGGCCGTTGCCGAAGCGCCGCGCGCAAGAGGCGATGGCGTGCAAAAGCGCAGGCGGGAGGCTGTCGGCCGGAAGGCTCAGCCGCACCAGAAGACCGTCGCCGGTCGGCATCGGACGCGCCACGCTCGGGCACCAGCCACGGCGCATTTCGGCCGCGACGCTCATCCGCGCGCACCCTTCCTCGCTCCGCCTTGCGGCTCGGCTTCTTGGGCTCTGGCGCATGGGTCGGCCGAAATGGAAGCCGTCACGTTCGGCGATGCGCCAAGCTCCATCATCTCTGCAAGAATTCGGGCCGAGGAATTGCGCCGCGACAGCCAGAAGCCGCGTCGTTCGGCCTCGATAAAACGCGACGCGATGGCACGAGCCGCCTCCGGGTTCGCCCGAAGCAGGAAGCCGCGCACCTCGTCGTCGCCGCAGGTCGCGTCGTAGACGAGGTCGAAATGGCGGCTTTTCACCGCTTCGGTCAAAGCCGCAAAGGCAAAGAGATTGTCGACGGTCTCGGCCACCTCGGCGGCACCGCGAAAACCGTGGCGCATCTGGCCTTCGATCCATTGCGGATTGCTGGCCCGGCCGCGCACGACGCGCGCGATCTCTTCTTCCAGCGTGCGGACGATACTCCGTCCGGTGCGCGATGTGTCCGCATGGTAGAGCGCGGGCTCGGCGCCGAGCGAGGAGGCCGCGGCGGAGAACCCGCCCTCGTGTTCGGCGAAGGCGTCCGAATCGAGCAGGTCCTGGCCTTCCATGTCTTGCACATGCACGAAGGCGTCCGCCTTCGCGACCCGAGCTCGGAACGCCCTTGCCGCCTCGACCCCATCCGCGATCGCGCCGGCGCCATAGGCATGTGAGGTCTCCGCGAGATAGGCCTCGCCGAGCGCCTCGCGCGACAGCGCGAAGTTCTCGCCGAGCGCGCGAGCAAGGCCAAGCCCGTAAGCGCCGGGCGCGGCGCCGAAGACGCGAGCGGTCGCGAAGGCTTCGCCCGGTGCGTCCCGCATCGCGGCCGCGAGGGGATTGTCGGTTTCCTCCTCGTCGAGGCTGACGACGGCGCGCACTGCCTCGTCGAAGAGCGCGATCTGCGTCGAGAAGACGTCGCGGAAAAGGCCGGAGATGCGTAAGGTCACGTCGACTCGAGGCCGCTCGAGCTTGGCGAGCGGCAGGATCTCGAAGCCGGTGACCCGCGTCGAGGCAGTGTCCCAAAGCGGGCGAACGCCGAGAAGCGCAAGGGCCTGCGCGAGATCGTCACCGCCGGTACGCATGGTGGCCGAGCCCCAAAGATCGATGACGACGCTACGCGGCCATTCACCATGATCTTGGGCGTGACGCAGCATGACTTCGCTCGCCGTGCGGCTGCCGATCTCCCAGGCGGTCCGTGTCGGCACGGCGCGCGGATCGATGGTGAAGAGATTGCGTCCGGTGGGAAGAACGTCGAGGCGCCCACGCGACGGGGCGCCGGCGGGGCCGGGCTCGACGAAACGGCCATCGAGCGCACGCAAAAGGCCGGTGATTTCCGAAGGCGTGGTTTCGCCGAAGATGTGAAGGCCATCGCCGATTCGCATCTCCTTGAGGTCGCAAAGCCAAGCATCGAGCTTGGTGAGCGCCGCCATCGGATCGTCGCTACGTTGAAGACCGAGCTCTTCGGAAAGACCGGTCTCTTCGGCCTTGTCGAGGATGGCTTGCGAAAGGAGGAGCGCGCGGCGCCGATCGAGCGATTGGGCATTCGCATATTCGTCAAACAGCGATTCGAGCTCGGCCGTGCCGCCATGGGTTCCGGCTTCGATCAAAGGGGGAGTCAGATGGCCGATGGTCACGGCGCCGATACGGCGTTTCGCCTGCGCCGCTTCGCCCGGGTTGTTGACGATGAACGGATAGACCACGGGCACGGAGCCGAGCACGATCTCGGGCGCGCATTCTTGCGAGAGCGCCACAGACTTGCCCGGCAGCCATTCCAGCGTGCCATGCGTGCCGCAATGGATCATCGCGTCCATGCGCCAGACCTCGCGCAGCCAGAGATAGAAAGCGAGATAGGCATGTCGCGGCGGCGAGTTCACGTCGTGGTAATCGGCCTTGCGGCTCGAAGCACGCCCACGATCGGGCTGCAAGGCGATGACGAGCGTGCCTGATCGAACAATCGGAAAGCGCAACGCGCCGTCGCGCAGGCACGGATCGTGCTCAGGGGAACCGAAGGCGCGATGCACGCTCTCGCCGAACGACGTTGGAAGGCTCGCAAAGAAGCGCCGGTACTCCGCAAGCGAGACGACGGCCTCGTCGAGCTCTTCGCGGGGAGAACTTTGCGTGAGTGCCGACATCAGGCGAACGGGGTCTGGAATCGCCCCGACGCCGTAGCCGGCGTCGCGCAATCCTTTCACGATCGAAGCCACGCTTTGCGGCGTATCGAGCCCGACCGCATAAGCCGAGCGGCCGCCCTTGCCCGGATAATCCGAGAGGACGCAGGCGAGGCGCCGCTTTGCGGGCGAAAGTCGGCGCAGCCTCGTCCAGGCGAGGGCGAGATCGGCCATATGCGCCACGCGCGATGGCTCAGGCTGATGCACCAGGTTGGTGAATTCCAGCGCGTCGTGTCGCTTCGTCTCGCCCTTGAACGAAAGGACACCGCCGAAGATCCTCCCATCGATCTCCGGCAGGACGACGTTCATTGCAAGGTCGGCTGCGCTGAGGCCGCGTTGCCCTTCTCGCCATTGCGCGAAGCTCGAGCCGCTCAGCACCGCCTGTATCACCGGGCAATCGGCCCGATCGAGCACGCTTGCCGCATCGAGGCGCGCCGAGAAGGCGGTCGTGTTCACGATGATGTCGGGCTTCTCCTCATCGAGAAGCGCGGCGAGCCGCTGCGCCGCCTGCTCATCCTTGAGACTCGTGACGAAGGCCGAGGTGACGCGAAAACCGCGTGCCGCAAGCGCATCGGCGAGCGACGTGACCGGTTGCGTGTCGGCTGCGAGATAGGCCGACCGATACAGAATAATGAGCGCATGCGGTGCGTGGCTCGCTTTCGCCGGCGCAAGACGCACGGCCGGCTCACGGCAACCCTCCTCGAAACGGCCGAAGGCCGAAATGGCGCGCGGCTCGCGCCAAGGCGTCGACCGGCCCAGGCGATGCGAGATGAACGCCAGAAGCTCGTGGAAGTTCTTTTCCCCGCCATGATCGAGATAGGTAAAGATCCGGGCGAGCTCGTGCCGCGGCAAGGTCGATGCGGCATCGAGGCGCGCGTCTTGCCGGCCATCGCCCGGCACGACGACCAGCGAGAAGCCGTGCATCTTGGCGGCTCGCGAAAGCTCCTCGACGCCGTAACGCCAATAGTCGAGACCGCCGAGCAGCCGCACGACCACGAAACGCGCTTTCGCGATCACCCGCTCGACATAGCGGTCGACGGAGAAGGGATGGCGCAGCGCCGAAAGATTGGCGAGGCGCAGGCTCGGAGGGCTCTGCTCGGCGCGCTCCCAGGCACGCGCGAGGCCGGCAAGATCGCTGTCCGAGAAGGAGAGGAAGACCAGCTCGGCGGGCGTCTGGGCGAGATCGATCGCCTCGGCAGTTTCGTCGAGGGATCGCGTCTCGCTGCGCAGAAGATGCATGGCGCTCCGCCGACCTAATCCCTTGCCCGCAAAAGGGGTCCCGCTTCCGGGACGATGTCTTGCGAGCCGAGGAGACGACAAGCCGGCATGGGCCAATCCATCAAACGCTCGGCGCGCCTAAGCCATGATCGCGGCCGTGACGGCCGCGCGATCGATTCCCTTCTCGCCGATCACCACGAGACGGCCGCGCCGCGCTTCTCCTCGGGCCCAGGCTCGATCGAATTGCTGGCGAAAACGCTGACCCACGCCCTGCACCAAAAGGCGCATCGGCTTGCCGGTGACCTCGAGAAAGCCCTTCATGCGCAGCACGTCATGCGTGCCCGCGAGCCTCGCGAGCTTGGCGACGAAGGAGGCGGGATCGTCGATCGCGGGAAGCTCCACGACGAAGCTTTCGAAATCGTCGTGATCATGCTCCTCTTCGGCGTCGTGATGGGAGGGGCGCGCCGCAACGTCATCTTCCGCGGCGGCCGCAATGCCGAGCAGGACCGCGGGCTCGATGCGTCCCTCGCGCGTCTCGACGACCTTGACGGCACGCGGCACCGTGGCGGCGATATCGCCATGCACGCGCGCGAGCGTCGAGCGATCGAGGAGGTCGGCCTTGTTGAGGATGATGAGATCGGCACACAGAAGCTGATCCTCGTAAACTTCCTCCAAGGGATTGTCGTGCTCGAGCGACGGATCGGCTTCACGCTGGCGCGCGAGCTTTTCGGGATCATCGGCGAAACGGCCGGCGGCCACCGCCGCGGCATCGGCAACGGCCACCACCCCGTCGACCGTGACCCGCGAGCGGATGGGGGGCCAGTCGAAGGCCTTGAGAAGCGGTTTCGGCAAGGCGAGGCCGGAGGTCTCGACGATGATGTGATCGGGGGCTTCGTTGCGGCCGAGGAGCGCCTCGATCGCCGGAATGAAATCATCGGCGACCGTGCAGCACAGGCAGCCATTGGCGAGCTCGACGATGTTCTCCTCGCGGCAGCTCTCGATGCCGCAAGAGCGCAGGATCTCGCCGTCGACGCCGACGTCGCCGAATTCGTTGATGATGAGGGCGAGACGCCGCCCGTTCGCGTGCTCGAGCACATGACGGATGAGTGTCGTCTTGCCGGCGCCCAGAAATCCGGTGACGATGGTGATCGGCGTTTTTTCGCCAAGATTCGCGGGCGAGGGCGTGTTCATTCGGCGGCCTCCGGAAGATTTTGAATGGGGTGATCACTGAGCGGCGGTATCCGGGCGACAACGCCCTTCTTCAAAGCGTCCGGGCGTTGCCGCCACGGAATGAGCCCGTCGGCGGCCGCCGCATAAAGGGCGGACGCGTCGAGAATGACTTGCGCCGAAGCCTCATCGGGCGCGAAATCGCCGTACACATAGGTCCATTTCCCGGGGGCCGAGAAAGCGATCGTGCACGGGCGCTTGCAGACGCTGAGACACTCGACGGGGATGAGCTCGACGGAAATGTCGCGGCGCGAAGCGACCTGCCGCAACGCCCGATACAACCGGGCCCCGGGGCGTTCGGCGTCGTCGGGTTCCCCCGCGTGCCGGCAGGTGATGCAGATATGGATGGAAGTCGATCGATCCGGCATTGCCGATGCTCCCGGCGCTCAGCGTCCTTGGGGTGCATCGGCCGGGCCTTCGGAAAGAGCCCAGCTTCCGGTTGACGCCGCGTGCGGCGCCGACCGCCTCCGGGGCGCCCCGCCCGGCGGCATGCGGCTGGCGACGGCAGGTCTCCTGGCTCGCGGATCTGCGCCTCGTGCTGCCTTCCCGGTCGCCGGCTCCGGCCAGCTTCCAGTGGCGTCGTCGCAAAAGGCTCACCGCTTACAGTTGCGGGGGCAGCTGCGGCATTGGCTCGGCGTCACGATCCCGCTCGGACGCCACGCCGCACCGCATTCCCTTTTCACCCCTCTTCCGAGGGGACCATCGCTCCCGTTAGATAGAAGGGCCGAAGGGTGGGTGTCAATCATTGAGCATCGCGATGCCAATTGCTTGTCCGGGCAAAGCCAACACACGCGCCCCTTCACGGCTGGAAGTGTTCTGATTTCAGTGCGCCTGTCGGTGCCAGAAAATATATTCGCCGCTGCGAATCTCGTCGATGATCCGACCCCTCAGGCAAAGGGTCGTCGGCGGGGGACGCTGCAGCCCGAGCAATTGCACGCGGGCCCGTGTACGCGGCAAAGCGACGGCGATCGCTCTGAGGAAGCGGTCGCGGCGCGTTGCGTCTCGAAGCACCGAGCTTCTGCCTATTGAGCCGAGCACGAGAATCGCTACATGTTTCGACGGGGCTGAATCGATTGCGAATTGGGTTCGCCCTCTTGCGCGCCGCAAGGGAGCGGGCCTCCATTTTGGGAGAAGATCGATGAAAGCTGAAATGATCGGCGGCACCACCGAGCACCCCATCACGGTTCGTCCCGCCAAGGGGCGCGCCAAAGTGAGCTGGAAGGACGCCGTCATCGTCGATTCCTCAAGGGCGCTTGATCTCGACGAGGCGTCGCACACGCCGGTGAAATATTTTCCGCGCGAAGATGCCGATATGAGCCTCTTGCGGCGCACATCCCACAGCACCCATTGCCCCTATAAGGGTGATGCGAGCTATTTCTCCATCGTAGTGGACGGGCAAGTGTCCGAAAACGCCGTGTGGACTTATGAGAATCCCTTGCCGGGCGTCGCTGCCATCAAGGACCATCTGGCCTTTTACCCGAAGCGTGTCGACCGCATCGAGGACATGGGCTGATTCAAGCACGATCTTTCGAGGCAACGGCTTTCCGCTTTTTGTTCCCTCCTGCGGCGCCGGATGAGATGCGCGCATTTATCGGGCATTCTGAACTTGCTCGTGTTGATCTCGGCGCCTTCAGATCGGAGCGGCTCCCTCGACAAGCGCGAGGGCCTGTGTGCCCGTGAGGCGGCGCGCCCAGATGTTCTTGGAGGGGTGGACGGTCGTGGCGCGCTTGAGGCGCAGCAAGTAGGCAGGGCGGGAAAGCTCGACCGCACCGAACGTCGCCAGATGCGGCGTCACGAATTGCGTATCGAGAAGAACATAGCCGCCGAGCCTCAAACGCGCCACGAGATGCACGAGCGCGACCTTGGAGGCGTCGCGGGCGCGCGAGAACATGCTCTCGCCGAAAAAGGCGGCGCCGAGCGAGACGCCATAAAGGCCGCCGACGAGCGTCTCGTCCTGGTAAGCCTCGACCGTATGGCAATGCCCCTCGTCGAAAAGGTCGCGATAGAGCGCCCGGATGCGCGCATTGATCCAGGTGCGTTGCCGCCGCGCGCCGAAGGCGCTCGCGCAACCCTCGATGACGGCGTCGAAGTCCTTGTCGATCTCGACCCGGAAGCGCTGCGAGCGAACCGTTCTCGCCAGACGGGCCGGAACATGAAAGGCGTCGAGCGGGATGACGCCTCGCTTTTCGGGCTCGATCCAAAAGATCGTGGGGTCTTCGGCATCCTCCGCCATCGGAAAAAGCCCGATTTCGTAAGCCCTGAGCAGCAGTTCGGGCGTGATGACGGGAAGCGGAGCCGACACCTGGGCGAGCGGCGGGTTCAGAAGAGCTTGAGCCCGGGCGGCAGCGGAAGGCCGCCCGTCGCATCCTTCATCTTCTCAGCGAGCACCGCCTCTGCCTTCTTGCGCGCTTCCGCATGGGCCGCAACGATGAGATCCTCGAGAATCTCGCGTTCCTCGGCCTTCAGGAGGGTCGCATCGATCGAAACCCCGCGCATCGTGCCCTTGGCGTTGAGCCGGATCTTGACGAGGCCGCCGCCGGCTTCGCCTTCCACCTCGACCGTCTCCATCTCGGCCTGCATCTCTTGGAGCTTCGCCTGGGCGGATTGCACCTGCTTCATGAGGCCCATGATGTCGCGCATGTCTGCCTCTCCTCCTCAGGCCAATTGAAATCAATCATCGGACAGGTTGTCGAGAAACTCGAACGGATCGCTGTCCTCGACGGTTTGCGTGTCGAGGCTCCCGGCGTCGAGGCTCTCCGGATATTCTCCAGCCTCTTCCAGCTCTTCCTGCGTGGCCGCCAGGCTGTCGCGCACCGTGACGATTTCGGCGCCCGGGAATCGTTCGAGAATAGCGCGCACCAGAGGCTCCGTTCTCGCTGCCTCGAGCGCGGTTTTTCGTTCGACATCGCGGGTCTCCCCGACGCTGCGTCCCCCCGCGGCAGGCGAAAGGGCCACGAGCCAGCGCTCGCCGGTCCATTCGAAGAGGCGCCGCGCCACGGTCTTGGCAAGATCATCCTTCGCGCCCGGTGAAGGCTCGAACTCGATCCGACCTCGTTCGAAGGCGACGAGGCGCACATCGCGTTCGAGCGCGTAGGCGAGGGTGAGGTCGCGCTTCTCCTGGGCGAGCGCGATCACATCCTCGAAGCGATTGATCAGCGGCATCGCGCGCGGGCTTGGCGTCGGCTGCTCGCGTCGAAGCGCATTGGCGCCACCGGCTCCCGAGCTGGAGGAGGCAACGCGGAGGCTCGTCGGTTGTCGCGAAGATGGCGAGCTTGGGGTCGTCGAGACCGCCGAACTCGCGGGAGCCGCACCGGCAACGGCCGTGCCGTCTGAGAGCGCCGCGCCGCTGGGAGAGAGCGGGGCTGAAACAGGCGGCGCGGCCGATGAGCCTTGTGAGAGGGCCTTCAGCGCCTCATCGGGCGTCGGCAAATTGGACGCATAGGCGAGGCGGATGAGCAACATCTCGGCGGCCGCAATCGGCTTTGCGGCCGCCTGCACCTCAAGGAGGCCGCGCGAGAGAATTTGCCAGGCGCGAGACAGCACGGGCATCGAAAGGCGCTCGGCGAAGGAAAGGCCGCGCACACGTTCGGCTTCCGAGAGTGCCGCGTCCTTGCCCGCCTCGGGCAAGATCTTCAACCGTGTCGCGAGGTGGGCGACGTCGGCGAGATCGGCGATGACGAGCGCGGGATCAGAGCCGATGTCGTAGAGCGCCCGCAGCCCGGCAAGCGCCTCGTTCGCCTTGCCGGCCATGAGTGCCTCGAACAGATCGAGGAGGCGCGCGCGATCGGCGAGACCGAGCATCGCGCGCACATCCTCGGCGACCACCTTGCCCGCGCCATGCGCGATGGCCTGGTCGAGAAGCGACATGGCGTCGCGCACGGAGCCCTCGGCGGCGCGCGCGATGAGCGCCAGCGCTTCATCATCGATCAGCACCTCTTCGAGCTTGCAGATGCGGGCGAGATGGCTGACGAGCGTCGCCGCATCCACGCGCCTGAGATCGAAGCGCTGACAGCGCGACAGCACGGTGACCGGCACCTTGCGAATCTCGGTCGTCGCAAAAATGAATTTCACATGCGGCGGCGGCTCCTCGAGTGTCTTGAGGAAGGCGTTGAAGGCCCCCGCCGACAGCATATGCACTTCATCGATGATGTAGACCTTGTAGCGAGCCGAAGTCGGTGCATAACGCACGCTGTCGGTGATCTGGCGCACATTCTCGACGCCATTGTTCGAGGCAGCGTCGATCTCCATCACGTCGATGTGGTTGCCTTCGATGATCGCTTCGCAATGCAGACCGAAGCGCTCGAGATCGACCGTCGGTGTGCCGCCGCCATCCGTCAATTGGTAGTTGAGCCCGCGCGCCAGGATGCGCGCCGTCGTCGTCTTGCCCACGCCGCGCACTCCGGTGAGCATCCAGGCTTGCGGAATGCGATTGTTGGCGAAGGCATTGCGCAACGTCCGCACCATCGGGTCCTGCCCGATGAGATCGGCGAAGCTCGAAGGACGGTATTTGCGCGCCAGCACGCGGTAGCCGGAGGCACGTGCTTGCGGCGGCGCAAAGCCCGGCAGCGACAGCTCCTCGGCCCCCTGCACCTCCGCCGGGAGCGCTTCGCTCGCCGGGGTGGAAGGAGGCGTTTCCTGCATCGCTCATGTCCCGATGAGAAGTGGGAGGCTGGACGAAGACCCGCTCGGTCCCGTTAGGGCTGCTTCCTTCCGGACCTGACCCGGTTGGCGAGTGAAACGTCCCTCGCCAACCTCCCAGGGCCTATATCGCGCAGCCCAAGGCCAGGTGCAAGAGGACGAAGCGACGGGACGAGGCGACAGAGGACGAGAGGAACGACGTTCGTCACCACCGAAAACGCGCTTCGCGCCCGAAATTCAGGATCTGCGCGCGAGCGCGAGGCCTGCTCCCGCGCCGATGAGGAGGCCGCCCGTCAACCGGTTGCGGAGCTTGCCGTTGACCGCGAGAAAGGCGCGGAAGCGACCGGCAAGAAGCGCCCAGGTGCCGTCGAGCATGACTGCGATGACGAAAAAGGTCACCGCGAGCAAAATGAGCTGCGCAGTGAGATCGGCACCGACGCTCACGAATTGGGGAAAGAATGCGCCGTAGAACAGAAGCGTTTTCGGATTGCTGAGCGACACGAGGAAACCGCGCAGATAAACGGCGCGCGCCGAACGCGGCTCCGGCTTCGCCTTCGTGAGATCGACGGGCGGGGCGCGCCACGCCTTGATTCCGAGATAAACCAGATAGGCGACGCCGATCCAGCGCAGCCATTCGAACCAATTGGCCATCACCGAAAGAAAGGTGGTCATGCCGGCGATCGTGAGGAGCAGCTGGATGACGACCGCGGAGCTCGTGCCGGCAACGGTGAGGAGACCGTAGCGCGATCCATGCGCCACGCTGTTCGCGACGATGAGCGCGACATTCGGTCCCGGGATGAGGATCAGGATGGCGGTCGCGGCGACGAAGGTGAGATAAAGCTCGAGCGACATGAGGAGCGTTCCGATTTCTTGCGCCATCATGCCGTAAATTCACACGATTGACCATCGCGCGGTCTTGCCGGGATCCTTACTGTCGCGCGTCCTCGCGCATCATCATGGCGCCCTTCTCGGCGATCATCACGGTCGGTGAGTTGGTGTTGCCCGAGGTGATCCGCGGCATCGCGGATGCGTCAATGACGCGCAAGCCGGCGACGCCGCGGACACGCAGCCTCTCATCGAGGACGGCATTGCGATCATGGGCGGGCCCCATGCTCGCCGTTCCGACCGGATGAAAGATCGTCGTGCCGAGATCGCCCGCGGCGCGGATGAGATCGTCATCGCTGATCTTTTCGGCGCCCGGTATGTGCTCGCGCGGCCTGAAGCGTGCGAGCGGCTTTTGCGCCACGATGTGTCGCGTGAGCCGGAGCGCCGCCACCGCGACGCGACGATCCTCGTCGCTCGCGAGATAGTTCGGGCGGATCGCCGGCGGCACCGAGGCATCGGGACTCACCGCATGCACGCTCCCGCGGCTGGTGGGACGCAGATTGGCGACGCTTGCGGTAAAGGCCGCGAAGGGATGGAGACCGTCGCCCCATTTATCGAGCGAGAGCGGCTGGAAATGGAATTGCAGATTGGGGGTCGCGTATTCGGGGGATGAGCGCGCGAAGGCTCCGACTTGCGAGGGCGCCATGGTCAAGGGGCCCTTGCGCAGAAAAACGTAGTTGAGCCCCATCCCGGCGCGTTTCCAGAGCCTCGCATAATCACCGTTGAGCGTACGTGCGCCGTCGACCTTGTAGACGGGACGCAATTGCAGATGATCTTGCAGATTCTCGCCGATGCCGGGCGAATGCATGACGACGGCAATGCCGAGCTCATTGAGGCGCGCCGCGTCCCCGATGCCGGAGAGCTCGAGGAGCTTGGGCGACACGACCGAGCCCGCCGCCAAAACGATCTCCTTGTCCGCCGCCACATGATACCGTTCCTCGCCTCGGCGAAACACGATGCCCGTCGCGCGTCCGTCCTTGAAGGTGACGCGCTCGGCGTGGGCGTTCGTTTCGAGGCGCAAATTCGGCCGCTTGAGCGCGGGCTTGAGAAAGCCGCGCGCCGCGCTCCAGCGCCGCCCGCGCTTCTGGTTCACCTGGAAATAGGACGAGCCTTCGTTGTCGCCCGTGTTGAAATCCGCGATCTTCGGAATGCCGGCAGCTTCGCAGGCATCGCGAACGGCATCGAGAATGTCCCAGCGCAGGCGCGGATATTCGACGCGCCACTCGCCGCCTTGTGCGTGCGCCTCGTTCGGCGGGGCGGCATGGTCTTCATGGGCGAGGAAAACCGGAAGGACGTCGCTCCAGCTCCAGCCCGGAAGGCCGAGCTGGCGCCAGCCGTCGTAATCGGCGGCCTGGCCCCGCATGTAGATCATGGCGTTGATCGAGGAGCACCCTCCGATCACCTTGCCGCGCGGGTAGGCAAGCTTTCGCCCGTTGAGCCCCGCCTCTTCCTGTGTGGTGAACAGCCAATCAGCACGTGGATTGCCGATGGCGAAGAGATATCCCACCGGAATGTGAAACCATATCCAGTTGTCGCGACCGCCGGCTTCCAGGACAAGCACGCGCCGGCGTGGATCGGCGGAAAGGCGGTTCGCGAGCACGCAACCCGCGGAGCCGGCACCGACGATGACGTAGTCGTAGGAACCGAAATCAGCGGCATTCGAGGTCATGATCCGTTATAGCGCCGCAACGCTTGCTTGCCAGCCGTTCTCTGCCGGGTATTCGCAGGTGCGAAATGCATCAAGCCCGCCAAACATCGCGGGCGGCCGAGGCGACACCGGGCCCAAGCGCGTCGAGAAGCGCGCGCACCCGCCGAAGATTTGTGCCGAGATCGAAATTGCCGAGCTGGCTGCGCGAATAGACGGCAAGTGTCGCGTGATCGGCGTCCACGGGGACGATCTCGACATCGACCGTGTCCGGAAAGCGCAGGAAGCGGGTCCGCACGACGAAACGATCATGCAGCCTCGTCTCGTCCGAACCGACGAGAACGCCGCCTTGCGTGGCGAAATAGCGCCGCACGCGCCGGCGCAGCTCCCCGGCCGCAGCTGCGTAATTCGACGGGACGACATCAACCCGCGCACTTCCGCAAGTGGCGGGAGGACAAGCGAGTGCGTCATTGCCGGCGGCGCGCCGGGTGATCGTCTCGAAGGCGATCTCGCCGAGATCGGGCGGACCGAAGAGACCTTCATAAAGTCGGTCGAGAAGGTGGAGCTGGCCCGCCGCGAGCACCGCCAGCACGAGAGCAGCGACAAGGGTGACGGTCGCAATCGCCAAGGTATGGCGCGTTCTCGGCGCGTGCATGCTCATGCGCGCTGCTTCTGCAGCCGAGCCACTATTCGGGCCATGACGCCGCGCGGCAACAAGCGAGGCGCAAGCGGCGTCAGCTTGTTCCCGAGGCCCGGGATCACCAGCGTCTTGCCGGCGCGATGACCTGCGAGACCGAGCCGCGCCACCTCGCGTGACGAGATCGAGAGGCGCCGCAGTAGCGGCGTCTCTGCCATGCCGGCGACTTGCTGAAACTCGGTTGGGGTCGGTCCCGGACACAATGCCGTCACCACGACGCCGCTGCCCCGCAGCTCGTGCGCAATGGCTTCGGAGAAGGACAGAACATAGGCTTTGCTCGCATAATAGACGCTCATATACGGGCCGGGCAGAAAGGAAGCGGTGGAGGCGACATTGATGATGCCGCCCACGCGGCGAGCGCGCATCGGCGCCAGAAAAACACCGGTGAGGCGCGTAAGCGCAACGACATTGAGCGCGAGCATGTCGGTGATGCGTTCGAGCGGCTGCTCCGCGAAGGCGCCCATAAGGCCGAAGCCGGCATTGTTGATCAAGGTGTGGATTTCGACTCCGAGCGTCTGCACCTTCTCGGCGAGGAGATCGGCCGCCTCGTTTCTCGCGAGATCGAGCGCGACGGTTTCGACGCGCACCCCATGGGCGCGCCGCAGCTCGCCGGCAAGCGCCTCGAGCCTGTCTTGACGCCGTGCCGTGATCACGAGCGTCTCGCCTTCAGCGCCGAGGAGCCTCGCGAACTCGGCGCCGATGCCGGCGGAGGCACCCGTGATAAGCGTTGCCGGCGTCATGGGTCTTCCCTCGATCGTCGTCCAGGATGCCTGTTCGCCCCCATCTGGCGACGCGCTTTCAACGAATCGAGCGCGACGTTCTCGGCGTCCTGGGGCGACATCCAGGACCAGCCGGGCATCTGATGCCGGAACCAAGTGAACTGCCGCCTCGCATATCGGCGCGTATCGGCTTTTGCCGCAAGTGCGGCCTCGGAAAGGCCGATCTCGCCGCGCAAATGCGCCAGAAGCCAGGGAACGCCATGAGCGCGCAGCGCCGGAAGCGAAGGATCGAGCCCGCGCGCGGCAAGATGACGGATTTCCTCGAGCGCGCCTTCGGCCAGCATCGCATCGAAGCGTCGCTCGATGCGCTGGCGCAGCTCATCGCGATCGGGCGCAAGAAAGAGGCGCACGCAGTGCTCGGGCGCGAGGAGCGGGGAGGGGCGCTCGCCCTCCTGCCATTCACGCAGCGAGCGTCCGGTCGCCTCGAAGATTTCGAGCGCCCGAATGATGCGCTGACGATCACTCGGGCGAAGCTTCGCGGCCGCAAAAGGGTCCTGCGCTGCCAGAATCTCGTGCAATTGCGGCGAGGCATGCGCCTGCGCAAGCTCGCGGATCTTCCGACGCACCGCTTCGGGAACCGGCGGCATGGCCGAAAGGCCGTGCGTGAGCGCCTTGAAGTAAAGGCCTGTCCCGCCCACGAGGATCGGGGTGAGGCGGCGCTCGCGTGCTTGCGCGAGGGCCTTTTCGGCATCCGCGAGCCAGAGGCCGACCGACCAGTTGCACACGGCGTCGACATAGCCGAAGAGCAGATGAGGCGCTTCCTGTTCTTCCTTCACGCTCGGCCTTGCGCTGAGGACGCGCAGATCGCGATAGACTTGCATCGAATCGCAATTGATCACGACGCCCCCGAGCTTTCGAGCAAGCGAAATGGCGAGCGCCGACTTGCCCGAAGCGGTCGGACCTGCGATCAAAATCGCCGGGGACGTCTCACCGCGCAGCGCGCGCGGGGTCATGCGCGCCGAAGTGCCGGAGCCGGACGGGGTTTCACGCGAGCAGGTCAGCACAGCCGGATCTTTTTCGGTTTCACGAATTCGTTCGAAGCTCGAGCCAAATCTCGATAGACAGATGACAGCGCCACCGCAAAGGCTCGTTCCTCACGT
The DNA here is from genome assembly GCA_019247795.1 of Hyphomicrobiales bacterium. Lineage (GTDB taxonomy): Bacteria > Pseudomonadota > Alphaproteobacteria > Rhizobiales > Beijerinckiaceae > GAS188. Next base: position 25,588 of record JAFBAK010000292.1, read on the forward strand.
CCTGGTTCTCGCTTGCGCGCCGAAAAGCCGTGCGCTCGATACGAAGCTTTTGCGCGCCTGCGCGGAAATTGTCGACCGGGCAGCCGTTCCGGTTTTGCTGGAAGAGGGCGGCGTGGCCGAGATCGCCTTCACGCGCCCCGAGGGTCGAGATCACGCAGCGCTTCTCGCGCGCCTTCGCGATGTGGTGGCGCAGGTGCCGATCGACGTCGCGATCGTGGCGGCGCAAGAGCGGCGCAAGCGTCTCCTTCTTGCCGACATGGACTCGACGATGATCGAGCAGGAATGCATCGACGAGCTTGCCGCGAAGCTCGGGCTGCGGGCTGAAGTATCCGCCATCACCGAACGCGCGATGCGAGGCGAAATCGCCTTCGAACCGGCCTTGCGCGAACGGGTGGCGCTTCTGAAGGGCATGCCCGTCGAAACCGTGAATGAGGTCCTTTCGCGCATCACATTGACGCAAGGCGCGCGGAAGCTTGTGATGACGATGCGCGCCCATGGGGCGCATTGCTGCCTCGTCTCCGGCGGCTTCACCTTGTTCACCGGGCCTCTCGCGGAGAGGCTCGGTTTCCATGAGCATCGCGCCAACCGTCTCGTGGTGAGACACGAGCGCCTCACGGGCGAAGTCGAGGAGCCGATCCTCGGTCGGGATGCGAAACGAGACGCGCTCGCCGAATTGCGCGAGCGACTTTCGCTTCCGCGCGAGGCGGTGCTCGCGGTGGGTGATGGCGCAAACGACCTCGCCATGCTGGCCGAAGCAGGATGGGGCATCGCCTATCGGGCCAAACCCGCTGTCGCGGCGGCCGCGCCTTTTCGCATCGATCATGCGGATCTGAGCGCGCTTCTTCATATGCAAGGCTATCGGCGCGAGGAATTCTGCGAATGACGATGCTCGTTTTTTGGAGGCATCAGCGTGCGCCGGAGGCCTTTGACCTCTTCTCGCTCCCTTATTCCTCCGAGCGGGCGCGCGGGGCGCCGCGCGTTGCCGATCGCGCCGTGCGCGATTTCCCGACCCGATAGAGTTGGAAACGGCCCCCATCGAAAACTTGCGTCATGAGTTCCGGCGCGGGATTGTCGGCGCCATCCTCGGTGAAGAGCAGGTAGATATAGTCGAAGCGCTGTGGCCAGGCACGCCAATAGGCGGTGCTATCGGTGTCGGGACGCAACGCCGCGACGATGAGCTCATCGATCGTCGGCGGCGTCCCGTCCTCGGTGTCGACCTGATCCACGTACGGACGGCGCACATGCATGATCTGCTTGCCTTCGACCGTGAACGCCGTGGTCACGAGCGCCGAGCGCTCGATGATGGCGAGGCAGGCGGCATGCACCAGGCCGAGATTCTCGATCTCGTCGCCGCCGCTCTGATCCGCATAGGCGACGAGCACGGTTGCGCCCCGTTCGATGCGCTTCACCGAATCGCGGAACTCGAGGCTTGCGGCTGAAAGCGACGTCCAGGCGACATTGACCTCGATGACGCGTATCAGGAGCACGATCGCGGTGAGCGCGATGAAAGTTCGCCTTACGCTGCGCGGACGGATGTCGAGATGCAGGCAAGCGACGCTCATGAACGCGAGCGCGATGGGCAGCCGCTGATCGGCCATGTAGGTGTCGAAAAGCATGCGCGGCAAGGCCAGATAGACGAGGCCGCCGACGCCAAGCACGAAGAGGCCGACGGGGTGAAAACGCAAATAGCCGCGCCGCGTCGCCCAGATGGCGCTTGCCGCGAGCGCACCCGTCAGAATGAAAGCGATGATGTCGGAATAGACCTCGATCGTGAAGGCGAGGCCATCGATTTTGCCGGTCGATTCCCACTCGAATCCCGTCACGTGATCGAGGATCGGACTTCGGCAGAGCAGCAAGAGCGCAGGCAGGAAAGGCAGGCCCGCCGCCACGAAATCGAGCAGCCCGCGCCTCAGGTAGCGGCGCTCGAGCGTCGTGAGGCGCCAGAGCTCGAAGGCCAGGAGCCCGACCCCGTAAACACCGACCGCGAAGAGGTGGCAGAAGAACAGCACGAGGACGAAGAGCGTCGAGACGAGAAGGCGAATCGCTATCGCTTTCTCGCGCAAGGCCACACAGGCCGCGAGCCCCCAAAGCGCGATCCCGATGCCGAACTGGTAATTGGTGACGCCGATCAGAAAGACCCGATTATAGAGAAGCGGAAAGGCAATCAGCGGCAGCACGGACCAGCGTCCATGCAGTGCCCGATGGAGCGCCATGGCACCCGATATGATGAGAACGAAAGTCGAGATGAGAAAAAGCTGCCCGGCCGCGTAGATGTTCATGATGCGGACGAGAGAAGGGACGGTGAGGTCCATCATGAGATTGGGGACGATTTCCCAATGCAGCTCATAGAAGCGCGCGAGATTGGGATCGTGGCCGAGATTGGCGATGACGCTCATGCGCGCCAGATGATTGGCGTAGTCCTCGAGCGGCGGCAGAGGGCTCGTGATCACCGGAATCGAGGTGATGAGCGCGAGCACGGCGAAAAGCACGGCGATTTGCGACGCCGAAAAATCCGCGCCGCCGCGCACCGGTCCGGCAGGCGCGACGCTGAAGAATTTTGCGACCTCCCGAAGTGGGGCAGCAAGGCTCATGAGTGGAGCTCCGACGTAATCCGCGGGACGTCTCGGCGAGCCTGACGCATGGTCCGTTCTGGCGTCGTGGCAAAAGATAGCAAGCACAAATTACGAAAATGCCATGGGCCGCCTCGCACGAGTGGCGGGCTGGATTGATACTGTACGTTTGTCATAACAAACATATTGTGTCTTATATAGAACGACAGTCGGTCAGCTGGACTTGAGGAAGATCACCCAGGAACGATAATCGAGGGCACCGCGATTGCGCGGTTCGCCTCGCTCGGAGAAATCCCGTCATGTCTCGTCGCTTCTATACGCTCGATGTGTTCACGAGCGAGGTTCTCGCGGGCAATCCGCTCGCGGTCGTCCTCGATGCACAAGGGCTTGACGACAAGCGGATGCAAGCAATCGCCAAGGAGTTCAATCTTTCCGAAACCGTGTTCGTCAGTGAGCCGGCGCAATCCAGGCACCGGGCGAGCCTTCGGATCTTCACGCCCGGCCGCGAGCTTCCCTTCGCGGGCCACCCGACCGTAGGGACGGCCGTTCTCCTCGCCATTCTCGACCGCGACGGCGAACCTGGCGAAACGACGTTCGATCTCGAAGAGAAAGTCGGGCCCGTTCCTTGCAAGCTCACGATTTCGAGTGCCGAACGCGGAGAAGCGGTTTTCACCATCCCGCGCCTTCCCGAACGGGTCGGCGATCTGCCGGCGAAAACCAAGCTCGCGAAAGCGCTCGGAATAGAGACGGGAGACATCGGGTTCGGCGCGCATCAACCCGGCATCTATTCGGCCGGTGTTCCCTTCGCCTGTGTGCCGCTGCGCAACCGCGATGCGGTGACCCGGGCAGGACCGCAGAGCGAAAGCTTCGACCGGGCTTTCGCCGACGTATCCCCCGGCGCGCCGAACGCCTATGTATACTGCGCCGATCCGATCGATCGCGCCCATGCTTATCATGCACGCATGTTTGCGCCCGCCATGGGGGTGCGGGAAGACCCAGCGACGGGTTCGGCCGCCGCCGCTTTCGCGGGGGTGATCATGGCGAGCGACAAGCCGGACGATGGCGAACATCTTTTCGTCATCGAGCAGGGGGACGCCATGGGGCGTCCATCACGCATCACCTTGATGCTCGCCGTGGCCGACGGGCGGTTGCGCGAGGCGAAGATCGGTGGGCAGGCCGTCATCGTGAGCGAAGGACGCTTGCGGACGTGAGCGGTTCCGTCGCGCCACCGCGCTCCCCCTCGCAATCTGCCGGTCTTTCTCGATGACCCGGGCGAAGATCGTTCCGATCAAAGACATCGAGGCGGTGTTCGCGCCGCGCGAATGGGCCTTCGCGCGCGAGCGGCAAAGCGAGATCAAGGCGCATTGGACCGCGCTCAAGGCCACGAGTCCCGCTCTCTTCGATGGGCGCGTTCTCCTGCAATATGAGCGTTGCATCGAGGACGGCATCTTTCACGCACGCTATCTCGCAACGGATTACTCGGCCTTCCTCGCTTGGCGCGACTTCGGTTGGCCCGATAAGACAATCATCAACGGCTTCTCGATGGCGGCGCTGCGGGCCCGAGACGGCGCCTTCCTGCTCGGCGAGATGGCGGCGCACACCGCCAATCCGGGCAAGATCTACTTTGCAGCCGGAACCCCCGATCCGGACGACATCACGCCTGGCGGAGAAGTCGATCTGCTCGGCAATCTTTTGCGCGAGCTCGAGGAGGAGACGGGGCTCACCTCGAGGGAGGTGAGCGTGGGTGACGGCTGGACGGCCGTCCTCGAAGGCCAGCGCATCGCCTTTATGCGCCCTGTCACGATCGACATGGACGCGCAAGCGGCGCGCGCGCTCATCCTCTCGCGTCTCGCAAAGCAGGCCCATCCGGAACTCGCGGATGTGCATATCGTCCGATCGGTCGCTGAGATCGATGAGGCGAGGATGCCGCCTTTCGGAAGGGCCTATCTGCGCCACATGTTGGCGCGGTGAGCGCGCGCCAAGTTTCAGTTCCAGAATTACGGTGACAGTGCACTTAATTCATTGGATCGCCCATTCTTATTACACAAAGGGCCATCGTGTGAATTAAGTGCACTGTCACCGTAATTCCAGCTAACGCAGAAACGGGTTCGTGCGCCCCTCCTCGCCGATATTGCCGCCTGGCCCATGGCCGCACAGGAAGGCGAAGTCATCGCCGAGCGGAAGAAGCTTCTCTTTGATCGAGGTGATGAGCGTCGCGTGATTGCCGCCCGCGATGTCGCTTCGCCCGACCGAGCCTTTGAACAGCACGTCGCCCACGATGGCGAGCTTGCGCGCCGGAGAAACGAAGACGACGCTTCCCGGGGAATGGCCGGGACAGTGCAGGACGTCGAAACTCTCCCCGCCAATGGTGATCGTGTCGCCATCCTCGAGCCAGCGGTCGGGCTTCACTGTGCGCGCTCCAGCCATGCCATAAGATTTGCCGGCTTCGGGGAGGCGTTCGAGGAGAAACTCGTCCGCCCGATGTGGCCCTTCGACCGGAACGCCGAGCTCGGCGGCAAGCTCGGCCGCTCCGCCCGCGTGATCGATATGGCCATGAGTGAGGAGTATCTTCTCGACCGTCACTCCGGATTTGGCGATGGCGTCGCGAATGCGCGGCAAATCCCCGCCCGGATCAATGACTACGCCCTTCATCGTCTCGTCATTCCAGGCGAGGCTGCAATTCTGCTCGAAGAGCGTGACGGGGATGATGCCGATCTTGAGATTGGGCATTGCGTCTTCTTTCAACACGGGAAATGCGCGCCGGGTGACCTCGCCGAACCCCGCGATGCTTACGACTTCGCCGGAAGCGGACCCGCCTTCACGAGGCCGAGATAGATCTCGACCCGTTGGCGCAGGCCCGGCGGCGTCTCGGGATCGGTGATGATTTCGTCGAAATACCGCCCGGCGGCTTCGTAGTCGCCGCCTTTGAGTTCGGCAAGGCCGAGGAGTTCGCGAGCGAGGTTGCGCCAAGGACTCGAGCCTTGCGCGAGGGGCTCGAGCCGTTTCTTCAACTCGTCCGGGGGTAGCTTGTCGCTGAGCAACATGGCGGCCCGCAACTGGGCGAGCCCCTGCAAGGCGGTGCCGAGGGCACTATCGGCCGCAAGCGTGTCGTAGAGCGCCGCTCCGGCCGCCGGATCGCGCTTGCCGGTTTCGGCCGCTTCGCGAAAGCGCGCGAGCGCCGCATAGCCGGGTGGGCCCTTCTTGACGATGCTTGCGAGGAGCTTCTCAGCGTCGCCATCCTTGCCTTTCTCCGACAACTCGACCGCGGTCTCGAACTTGGCCGAGGCGCGCTGCGCCTGCTTGAGGCGAAAATGGCCGAAGATTTCCCAGCCGCCGACCGCGACCACCACGACCAAAGCCGCCGCGACGATCAGATTGCCGTATTGCTTCCAGATCCTCTCAAAGCGGTCTCGCCGGACATCCTCGTCGACTTCGCGAAAAATATCGCTCATGCGCTGTATGGTCTCGCTGTTGCGCGTGGGCTTGGCCGCTTTGCGGCCTGCCCTTCAAGGCTCGGGCACGCAGTAGCGGATTTCGCAACTGCGTGCCAAGGGAAAACGCTCACAAGGGAAAACGCTCACAAGCGAAAACGCTCAATCGCGGAGCGCTCGGCGAAGCGGCCTTTCCCGACGGGCAGGCAATCGATCCGTCGGGAAGGGACCAGCGACCAGGCGCTCGGCCCGCGAAAAAGCGGCGATCACGCCGAGCCTGCGAGCGCCAAGGTGACGATGCGGATCAGCATCAGGCCGCCGGCAACCCCGAGATAAAGGCGAAGCACCGCCATCCAGACCTTCGCGGCAAGCGACAACCGCGCGGGCGGCAGCTGGTCGAGCGGCGCCATGCGCCAATGGGCACGCGCGACCTCCGCGTCACGCGTCCCGAGCGTGGCGTCGCGCGCCGGCTTGTCTCGCCGCCCAAGGAGCATTGCGGTCACAGCGACAAAAATCCCGATCGCTCCACCCCCCAGCAAAATGCCGATGATCACCGGCTCGTTGGTGGCGTCGGGAAAGAGCACGGAAGCGGTGAGGATGATCGACAACAACACGAGCGCGCCGATCACAGCACCCGTGAACAGGTTGAGCCCGCGCGAGTTCGCCCAAGGGCCAAGGACCGCCTTGTCGTTGCACAAGAGGAGCAGGAACACGGTGGCGCTCGGCAAGAGCACGCCGGCCAGCGTCTGCACGGCGTTGGTGAGAAGGCCGAGCGGAGCTCCGGGGGTCATCACGATCGCGGCGGCGAGCGCGATGAGGAAGGCGTAGACCGCATAGAAGCCCTTCGCCTCGCCCGGTTTGCGATGGAGGGAGTGACGCAGCGAAAACACGTCTCCGATCGCGTAAGCGGTGGAGAGCGAGACCGCGGCGGCGCCGATCAGCGATGCGTCGATGAGGGCGATCGCGAACATCACGCCTGCGGCCGTGCCGGCATATTTCTCGAGGCCGGTAGCGACACCGCCCGCGTCGGTGAAATTGCCGAGTTCGGGCTTGCCGGCGAAAACGGCGGCCGTGAAGGCCATCATCGCGACCGCACCGATGATGACGAGCGCGATGCCGATCCACAGGTCGAGGCGTTCATAGCGGATGAAGCGTGGGGTGATGCGTTTGTCGACCACGTAGCTTTGCTGAAAGAACAGCTGCCACGGCGCGACCGTCGTCCCGACGATGGCGATGATCAGGAGCATCACGTCCGAAACTTTGCCTTCTCCTGGGAGTTGCGGAATGGCGAAATCGCGCGCCACGTCTGCGAAAGGCGGATGCGCCATGAAATAGATCGGCACGAGCAGAAGGCTCGCGAAGACGAGCACCATGGCAAAGCGCTCGAAGCGGCGAAAATTCCCCGTGCTCACGGCCGTGACGATGAGAAGCGCCGAGAGCGGAACGCCGATGCTCTTCGGCAAGCCGAGATAATCGAGCGCAAGCGCGATGCCGATGAACTCGGTCACGATGGTGAGCGCATTGAGCAGGAAGAGATCGATGACGCTGAACGCGCCCCAGAACCTGCCGAA
>JAFBAK010000090.1 GCA_019247795.1 Hyphomicrobiales bacterium
TGGTCCCCTTTCAGGCATTCGCGTCGTCGAGTTCTCCCATATGGTGATGGGGCCGAGTTGCGGCCTTGTGCTTGGCGATCTCGGCGCGGAGGTCATCAAGGTCGAGCCCTATCCGCAAGGTGACAACACGCGTCGCCTGGTCGGGGCCGGCGCAGGTTTCTTCGCCGCTTTCAACCGCAACAAGAAAAGTCTCGTGCTCGACCTCAAATCCGAAAAAGGGCTCGCCTTGGCAAAGCGCCTGATCGAGCGTGCCGATGTGCTGACCGAGAATTTTCGCCCTGGCGGGCTCGAGGCGCTCGGCCTCGGCTACGAGGCTGTGAAGGCGGACAATCCCGGCCTGATCTATTGCTCGCTCAAAGGCTTCCTATCGGGCCCTTACGAGAACAGGGCGGCGCTCGACGAGGTGGTCCAGATGATGGGCGGCCTTGCCTACATGACCGGACCGCCGGGACGCCCATTGCGTGCCGGCACCTCGGTCAACGACATCATGGGCGGCATGTTCGCGGCGATCGGCATCCTCGCGGCATTGCATGAGCGGGCCCGCACGGGCAAGGGCCAGACGGTGCGAAGCGCGCTCTTCGAGAACAACGTCTTCCTCGTTGCTCAGCACATGGCGCAATTCGCGGTCACCGGAAAACCGGCTCCTCCGATGCCCGCGCGACTTACGGCCTGGGGCATCTATGATGTCTTCGAGACGAAGGATGGCGAGCAGATTTTCCTCGGCGTGGTGACGGATACCCAATGGGCGATTTTCTGTCGCGTTTTCGAGCTGCCGGAGCTCTTCGCCGACGCGACGCTCGCGACCAATGCGCGGCGAGTGGCGGCGCGCGAGAGGCTGTTGCCAATCCTTCGAGACGTGTTCTTGCGCTTCACGCGCGCCGAGATCATCGCTGCCTTTGAAAAGGCGCGCTTGCCCTTCGCGCCTATCACAAAGCCCGAGGAACTTTTCGAGGATCCGCACCTTGCGACGCCAGGCGCGATGATCGAGGTCACGACGCAAAATGGCGCCACGATCGAAATTCCGTCCCTGCCGCTCGAAATGGCGGGGCGGCGTCTCGGTCGCCGCCTCGATGTTCCGCGTTTGGGCGAGCATAGCGGGGAGATCGCAGCCGAGATCGGCTATGAGCGCGAGCTGATCGATGCGCTCGTCGCCGAGGGGGTTCTCGGCATCGAGGATGATGTGGAGCACGCTCCTGCACCTGCGCGCACGAAAGCCACAGGGGATGTTCGCTCGTTATCTTGAGCTTCGACAGCTTTCTCCTGAGGGCGAACCTCTCTTCACGGCGGCAATCCATCCCCTCCCGTGCATACCTTGCCGTCATCGACACATGCTCGCAGCGCTCGCATGCCTCTTCAGGACTTCATTCTGCGCGTTAGCCGTCAGCGCATTCGTCTTCGAGTCTCGACACCCGCGATTCGCCGCGCTAAGTCCGCGCGGCCGGGACGGGATCGACCCTCGCCGGCGATCGGGAGAGTTCTCATGACCATTGCCGTTGGCGACAGCCTGCCTCAAGCCACCTTTCGGGTGATGACAGCGGATGGCCCCGCCGCCAAAACCACGGACGATGTTTTCAAGGGGCGCAAAGTCGTTCTTTTTGCAGTACCGGGTGCGTTCACGCCGACCTGCCACAAGAACCATCTGCCCGGGTTTCTCACCAATGCGGATGCCATCAAGGCAAAGGGCGTGGACGCGATCGCGGTCACCGGCGTCAACGACGTCTTCGTCATGGACGCCTGGGCGAAAGCGACCGGAGGCCATGGCAAGATCGAATTTCTCGCGGACGGCAACGGCGATTTCGCCAAGGCGCTGGGGCTCGACCTGGATGGTTCGGGCTTTGGCCTCGGTACCCGCTCGAAGCGCTACTCGATGCTCGTCGAAGACGGTGTCGTGAAGGCGCTCAATATCGAGGACGCGCCCGGCAAGGCGGACGTCTCGGGTGCCGCAGCGTTGTTGAAGCAGCTTTGAAGATCCCGCCGCTCCCCTTCACACCCACGGATTGGAGCTCGGTGCTGGCAATCAAACATGCCGGCACGACGGGCCACGCCCTTTGGCGGACACTCGACATCGGCGATATCCGCGTCCGGATCGTCGAGTATTCGCCGGGGTAGCTTGCCGATCATTGGTGCGACCGAGGTCACATCCTCTATGTCGTTGAGGGCGAGCTCGACACTGAACTCAAGGATGGCCGAAGCTTCAAATTGACAACGGGCATGAGCTACCAGGTCTCGGATTTCGGCGATGCGCCTCATCGCTCATCGACCCGGACGGGAGCGAAGCTTTTCGTGGTCGATTAGGGCAGGATAGCTCGGGTTGCGAGGAGCCCTCCGAAGAACGGTCTTCGTTTCAAATCGCAGTTGAGCGGGACGCGACTTCGTAGATCGCCTCAACTGCAGAATTCGACCGCGGTTCGCTCGAGAATGCGCGAGAGCGTCTCGACGCTTTCGATCGACGCCCATTCGGTTGCCGCATGTGCGCCGGCTCCATCCGCGCCAAAGAGCAAGGAAGGGATGCCAGCTTCCTTCAGGATCGCGCAATCGGTCCAGAAAGGCTCGCCGCGAATTTTCGGCGCGCGTCCGAGAGCCTCGGTCGCGTGCTTGCGTAGGCAAACGACGATCGCTTCGTCGGCCTTCGCTTCGAACGGCACGCGCTCGAGGCCGCGCTCGATGCGGTAGCTGAAATCGGGAACCGAGAGAGCCATGGCATCGAGAATGGCGGTGAGCTCCTTTTCGACGCTGTCGCCGCTCTCACCGGGGATCGTGCGCCGCTCGATCGAGATCCGGCAGCTTGCCGGATAGCTCGATAGTTCCTCGCCTCCCTTGATGATCGACGCATGCACCGATCCGGTGCGAAGCACCGGGTGGCCTTTGCCGGCGAGCAGCTTCAGGCCGTGCGCCTCGAGAGCCACGAGGAAATGTCCCGCTTTCGCGATCGCATCGATACCGATGTCCGGACGCGAGCCGTGCGCAGCGCGCCCTTCGACGATCACGTCGAACCAGACGAACCCCTTATGGGCGAGCGTGAGCTCGAGATGGCTGGGCTCGGTCACGATCGCGGCATCTGCCTTGAAATGGCGCGCGACTTCGGCGGTCCCGATGCTCGCATATTCCTCATCGGCCACGCAGGCGACGAGGATGTCGCCGGCAAGTCGTTCACGTGCGGCGTTGGCCGCTGCGACCATCATCGCGGCAACCCCGCTCTTCATGTCGAAGGAACCGCGCCCGAAAATTCTGCCGCCTTCCACCTTCGCCAGCAGCGGGTCGCCATCATAGCCGGCAAGCGTCACCGTATCGATATGGCCGTTGAACATGAGCGAGCGTCCGCCGCC
>JAFBAK010000320.1 GCA_019247795.1 Hyphomicrobiales bacterium
GTTAAGATCCTCAGCGCTGATGGTACTGTGTCTCAAGACCCGGGAGAGTAGGTCGTTGCCGGGCCAGCGCAGGGCAAATCTTCACCTCTTCGTTTCCTGCAAAACAACAAAAGCCCCGCACTCGTGCGGGGCTTTTTGTTTGCTGCTTCTCTTCTCTTCCGCGTGCGCCGGAGATGTTTCGATCTATGTTTGGCCCGCCCGATTCTCCAGCGCTCCGAGCCTGCGGTGGAGATCAATGAGAAATTTCCACACAGCAATCCAAACAAAGAAGAGATTGACAACTGGGATCACGCTAAGCACAAACCACAGTATTGGACTGCGCCCTATTTTTGTTGCGACTATTGCCATTAAGATCGCGATAACGAAGTCAACTAAAGTCATCGGCAGAAATTGCACGAGAACGTCGGTCAAGATTGCGCACTCCAAATTGACGGGTGATCGGCCTTTCGGAGCCCGGAAGGCGTCAGCTCGAATCGCAACATGCTCTAGCTACCAAGGAAGCAAGAATTTTTGACAAGAATGTTCGCGTTTTCAGGGCCATATTCTAATCTAGCTAAATGCGAACAGTCGACGCCCGTCAGAAGCTCACCTCGATATGTCCTTTGAAGGTGTAATCAGAGGCGCGGTTGCCAATCTGGGCCGAGGAGCTGAGGCCGACACGCACGGATGAGGTCACCGCGTAATCGAGCCCCGCCTCGGCGACGAAGGCATCACGATCGATCGGGACGCCGGCAATGCTGAAGCTCTGCACACCGCCCTGGAACGCGAGAAGAACCGAGGGAACTACATCACCATATGCGTGGCGCCAACCGACCATGCTGTGGAAGGTGATCGGGATAGACGCGAAGGCGAGCTCGCTGCGCACGCCGAGCGTCGTCGTCCCGATGTCGAAGTCGCGCGCCGAGCCCGTGAGCGCGGCGACGCCGCCTTCTTCGGTGAAGCCGTTCTGATGGATGAGGATCGCGACCGCGCCGACGAAGGGTTCGACGCGGATGCGCGAGACGCCGATCCCGGGCAGGTCCAAGTTCGAAAGTTCGACACGATAGCCCGCCTCGCCGAAGGCTTGCGCCGTCGTGCCGCCGTTATTGGAGGCGAGAGACTCGGAAAAGCCGGGGAAGATCACCGCGCGCGTCGTGGAGGTTGTATTCGTGGCGTAGAGGGCGCCCGCTCGCAACTGCACGGCGCCGAAGCTCGCCCCTGCATAGACGCCGCCGAAGACGCTTTCGAACGTGCCTGAAGACTGGCGTTGGCTCACGTTGATGCTGTCATTCGTGTAGCCGCCGGCGAGCCCGAAGCGCCAATCGCCGCCCATGAAATTCGACACAGAGACATCACCGCCGAGCACGAAGCCTCCCGTCGAACGCGAGAGCGAGGCGGCATTGCCGTCGCCTTTGATGTGCCCCCAATCGCCGAAGCCCTGGCCCCAGAGTTCGAAGATGCGCGGCTGATACAGCCGCACCTCGACTGGCGCGACACCGGGCTTTTTGCCGGAAGGCAGATCCGCCGCATAAGTGCCATTCGTCTCACTGGCAGCGCCGAGAGCCGGCGGCGATACCGGTTCGTTAAGGCGATCGAGGATCGCCGATTGCGGCAAAAGCGCATACGATGTCTTCCTCAATTTCGCTGTCGCGATGACGCTCGCAGGGACGCCAATAACATTGCCCTCTGTCGCTTCGACGCCGAGCCAAAGCGCGACCGCTGCCGCTGTGCAGGCGCTCGGCTCAGGCGCGCTTTTCAACGCTGTAATCGGCCAAAGCGCCGCGGGCGCGCGTCAGGCGTTCGATGCGCTTTCAGGAGAGGTTCACGCGAGCACGGTGACGGCCGCATTCGAGGATCGCGTCCTCGCTGAGCGTCGGCGAGAGGAAGGCGAGGTTCGAGGTCGTCGTCAGCTGGGCGAAGGCGCCCTGCACGCCGCCTTGCGCGGTGAGGATCGTGTAGCGGCTCGTGGGCGTAACGCCGGTTCCCGTGATCACTTGCACCGTGCCGCCCTGCAGCGTCGCCGTGCCGCCGGCGGCGAGCTTGTCGTTCTGTCCCGCGCCGCTGACGTTGACGACGAAGGTGGTCCCGGACGCGAAGCTCGCATTCCCTGAGACATTGAGCGTCGAGAAAGGAGCAAGCGCGCCCGGCGCCACCGTGCTCCCGTTTTGTGCGACAAGACCGCCGATCGTCCCGGAGCCGCCGAGCGTCGCGCCGCCAGCGACCGTTACATTGGAATTCCCCAAAGACCCGGTCACGATG
>JAFBAK010000127.1 GCA_019247795.1 Hyphomicrobiales bacterium
CAAGGTAATAGACGACCTCGGAAAGCACGATCAGATCGAAGATTCGGTTCGGCCATTCCTTTGGGACGGTCATTCTCGCGAAGCGCACCCAAGTCATTTCGGCGCAACGCATTCGGGCGACCGCGAGCGGGGCCGCCGCGATGTCGATCGCCAGAAGATCATCGCAGCGTTCCGCAAGTTTCAGAGTCATCACTCCAATCGAGCAGCCGACCTCAAGTCCTTTTCGGTAGCGCGCATGCGGGAGAGCGTCGATCGAACGCGTGTATTTGGCGCTCTCGTAAACACTGGTGGCGAAACGCCATGGGTCGGCGTCGGCTGCATAAAGATCTTCGAAATAGCGACGGGAAAGCGAGGTGGCGGTCATGGCTGGGTCCCGAGTACGATCTGTCCTCTCTCACGCGAGCCATGCGAGTCTGTGCGCGCGCGAATTTATTCGGGAATCTGCTCGGCCATGGGGAATTCCCCTTTGGATCGCGGTGGAGATGTGTTGGTCCGGTAGCGCCAGGCAGTGAAGATCGTCGTAGCTCTCGACCAGCACTGCGATCGAACGCTAAGCTCGCGGACCGAGCGTAACGCCCCTTAGATACTCTGTCGAGACAGGTTGCGATCTCGTCCCGTGTTACATAACAGCGACCTCAATCGACTGCTCTTCTGGGCGGGCAGCGGCGATCAAAGGCGCCACAGCGAAGCGTTCCCGTTTGCGGGGTCATAATTACAGCCCCGCCTCGCCGAAGGAAATGGCGAGAGCGTTGCGGACGGAAATTCGCAATCGGGGCAAACGGAAATGTGCAGGCACCGGGTCAGGACCACAAGTCCGCAATGGTTTGCTCGCAATCAAGTACCCATTCCGCTGCAGCCACGAGTGCTCGATCGGGTGCGGGCTGACGGAGATAGGTGGCAAGATCACGAGTGATCCGCTCGACCGGATGCGGGCGAAGAAAAGAGGCGAGTCCTATTGAACGCTGTACTAGTTCGATTAGGTCGAGGGCGGCTCGCTCCACCGCAAGGCGCGCGAGATTAACATAAGCAACAGTAGCTTGTGCGTTTTCGTTTCTTACCTCGGCCAAAAAGGCTGCTCGTTCGACCCAAAGTCTTGCCGTCTCTAGGGCCGTCATGCCTTGGGCAAGTCGAGCAGCTTGATGTGGTTCAGCACCGCGCCTCGTGCTCAGGTGATGCTCACGACACAGATCGAGAAGAGCTTCCATTGCGCCCAAATGCACGGCCGCGAAGCGCCACGCGCCTCCAGAAAAAGCGGGCTGGCGATGATAATCCTCTTCATCCCCGACAAGCTCTGCATTGGTGACAAGAAGATTACTTAGATCCACGCTTCCCGTGGCGGACGCCTGCATGCCGGTTGGTGTCCATTTGGAGAGATCGGCCCGTTCTCCCCGCCGCAAGTACGGCATCACCATGAGAATCCGCCCGCTTTCGTCGCGCGCCGTCACTAAGGGACGTTCGATGAAGCCTGCCCCCGAGCACAGTACCTTGCGACCCATAAGACGCCACCCGTTCCCATCGGAGATGAGACGAAGCGGCGCTGACGGATCATCCGTGTTCCAAACGGCGAGAAGCGCGCTGCTCGCGCGCCGACAGGCCAATGCGGCGAGCTGTTCATGTGTGCCGTAAAGCCCGATGAGCGCCACGGCATTGACGTGGCCCTCAAAAAGCCGGCCGAGCGGTAGGCTCCCCGCCCCAAGCGCCCTAAGGATATGCAAAAGCTTATCACAAGCGGCGGCTCCCAATGCTAAGCCTTCGCCACCTACCTCCATCGGGAAGGGTGCATGTAAAAGCCCATATTGATCTAGGGCAGCAATGTCCGTTTCCGGAAATGAAAGCTCGTCGCCAGTTTGCTGGATGCGCGAGGCTACGCCGGATGCGATTTGCCGCGCGGCTGATATAGGCAAAATTTTAGGATCACCACGCAAGGAGGTGACGAGCATGAGGTGATCCGATCTGTCGCCTAAACAGCCTCTCTAAATGCGCAGTTTGCCACGAGTATGGCGCGAATTTCTTGCATGTAGAACGTGAAGGGATCATTGCGGCAAGCTTGTATATTTGTCCGAGCCGATTTGTCCAAGTACGCACGGGACATTCCTGCACCACACATCGTGGGTTAACGCCGAAAGTGGAGGGCTTGATGCCGGGAGGAACCGACCGCACGGCCTTCACTGGATGGACATATGGTCCGGAGGCG
Organism: Hyphomicrobiales bacterium; assembly: GCA_019247795.1. GTDB lineage: Bacteria > Pseudomonadota > Alphaproteobacteria > Rhizobiales > Beijerinckiaceae > GAS188. The sequence goes on from JAFBAK010000127.1 coordinate 2,195, forward strand.
ATCACCGGTCAGTGCCATAAAATTCAATTACGACATCCAAGGTTGTCAACGTGGCAGCGTGCCCACGTTCTCCGCGGCAGGGATCGAGGAGCTTAGCGTCATCCCGAGGTGCTGAATTCAGGCCGCCCTCGAGAAGGCCGGCGTCGAATTCATCGAAGCGTGCGAGAGATGGGCGGCTCAACTTCAGAGTAATGAAGGTAGGGAGCT
>JAFBAK010000135.1 GCA_019247795.1 Hyphomicrobiales bacterium
TGCGCGACGAGGACGGCGCGGACGCAATCATCATGGGATGCGCCGGCATGGCACGCCATCGCCGCTCCTTGGAAGAAGCGCTCGGCGTGCCCGTCATCGACCCGACGCAATCTGCCGTCGCCATGGCGATCGGCGCGCTCGCGGCGACGTAAGATCGCGCCCGCCGTCAATCGGGCGCGATGGCGCCGGTTTGGCTCGTGATCAAGCCGTAATGCTCGATCCGGCGATGCCGGGCGAAGTCGAAGATCGTCTTCTTGCCGAAGGCCGTATCGTCGAGGTCGCATGCGTGGACGAGGAGTTCGTCGTCCTCCGTCTTTGCTTGTGCGACGATCTCGCCCTCCGGGTCCACGATGAGTGAGCCGCCGATCATCGGGTGACCGTCCTCGGAACCGGCTTTCGCGACCGCGACGACGAAGGTCGAGTTCTGATAGGCGCCGGCCTGAACGCTCAACCGGTTGTGGAAGAGTCGCTTTTGCGCGCCTTCATCCTTTTTCTGCGAGTTCACGGAAGGCGTGTTGTAACCGAGGACGACCATCTCGACACCTTGGAGGCCCATGACCCGATAAGTCTCCGGCCAGCGGCGATCGTTGCAAATGCACATGCCGAGCACGCCGCCGAGGGCGCGCCAAACAGGGAATCCGAGATCGCCCGGCTCGAAATAACGCTTCTCGAGATGCTGGAAGCTGCGCTTCGGATCGAACTCCGCGTGTCCCGGAAGGTGAACCTTGCGGTATTTCCCGATGATGCGGGCCCGCTTGTCGGTGAGGATCGCGGTGTTGAAGTGGTGCCCGTCGCTGGTGAGCTCAGCGTAGCCGAACGACATCGCCATGCCGTGGCGCGCGGCACGCTCGAAGAGCGGACGTGTCGCCGCGTTCGGCATGTCGCGCTCGAACCAGGCGTCCACCTCGGCTTGATCCGTCATGAACCAGCGCGGAAAGAACGTGGTGAGCGCAAGCTCGGGATAGACGATGAGGTCGGCGTCCCGCCCTTTTGCTTCGTCCATCAGCGCCAACATACGCGCGACGACCGCTTGGCGCGTCTCGGCCTTTTGGATCGGACCCATCTGGGCGGCCGCGACATTCACGATTCGCATCGACATCACCTCGTGGCTTCCATGCCTTGATGGGGGTGGCGCAGATCACCGCGCTTGTTGCGTTTGCGCACATAGTTGATCACGGCATCCGGTCTTCCATGCTTCACCTTGAGCGCAGCGATCAAGGCGTCCTCGGCGTCGACGATCACGCTTTGGCTCTTGCCGTTGAGGTTCATGCCGACGGTGAATTCGTGTTTCATCGCATGCCTCCTTGGCTCTGCACATCGCGACGAGTCGCGAGGCCGCAAAGCGCAGATGCCTCTCGTCTCGAAGCTCTCATCATGCACCTTGCCGGGGTGTTTAGCGAGGGCCGAGGGAACCGTTGCCAGGACGCTTGACGTCCGCGAGGAGCCGATCGAGGAAGGCATGGAAACGGCCCTCGAGCAGGTTCGCGACATCGGCAGGCAAGAACCACCACACGCCATTGGCGTTCACCTCGAGGATCGCGAGATCGTCGCCGACCGGCATGGCGTCGACGACCGCGTAGTCGAGGTCGAGCGCGCGAGCAGCGCCAAGCATGCGTGCCCGCCAATTTGCATCGCCCTCCACGATGCGCGCTCTCGGGCGCCCGGCCTGCGTGATCCGCACATCGGTGACCGCGGCTTCCCGCTCGAGACGCACGAAGATCACCTCGTCACCCATGACATAGACGCGATATTCGTGGTCGGCCTGAATGGGGATTTGCCAGATGGCGGGGAGGCGCTCGTCGGGGGCCTCCTTGCCGACGAGACGCGCCGGGCTGAACTCCGTGCTCGATTTCCATCCCCCTTCGGAGACGTTCTTGCGCACCAGCGACGCGCGAGCAGCCAGTGCGCCCTGTCGGGGGTAGCCCGTGGAAACGGCCGTAAGCGGGGGCACGAGACCCGCTCGGCGCAAGGCCTCGAGCTGAATGAGCTTGTTGTTCGCGCGCCGCGTGGCACCCGGCGTGTTCACGCATCGCGTCGTTTGCTGCAGGAAGTGTTCGACATATTCGGTGAGCGGGCGCCATTGCTGGGCGGCAAAGCGCGGATAGGGCTCGTCTGCGGCAACCCGGGCGAAATTCGTCTCCTCGACTTCGAGGGAGACGGGCATGTAAAGGGCGAGGCGCACCCGAGCAAGGTCGATCGGGGCTTCGTCTCCCGGCGTGATCAGACTTGCGCCACCCTCGATATGCACATGTGCGTCACGGTGGTTGAGAACGATCGTCCTCACCACGAGGCCCGGCCTCTTCGCCGCGAAACGCGACAATCCGAGATGATCTCCGATCGGACCGATGCCGCTCTGAAAATCAGGGCGGGTTACAATGGCAAGAAGGTCGATGTCTTGCATGGCTCTCCAAGTCTTCAACGCAGTAGGTCTTCAACGCAGCAGGTCTTCAACGCAGTAGGTCTTCAACGCAGCAGGTCTTCGACGCAGCAGGTCTTCAACGCAGCAGGTCTTCAACGCAGCAGGTCTTCAACGCAGCTGCGTCGCCGCGCTCACCGCGCTTTGCGACCGAGGCGAGACGCCAGGGAAGGGACCGCGCCGTTCATCTTCGTTCGCGCATATCATCTATCGCAAAATTCAATCCCCTTCCCGTTGGAGATGCTCTAATGTCGGCGCCGTTCGCACGTTCTTGCGGCGGCTATTGCCCTGCGTTCGAGCAAGGACATTTCCCTTCAAGACAAACAGGATGAAGGCCATGGGCGAGACGTTGAAGCTGACCGCGAAGGATGGAGTGGCGATCGCGGCCTACAAGGCCGCCCCCACGGGTAAGCCGAAGGGCGCCATGGTGGTGCTGCAGGAAATTTTCGGCGTCAATCACCACATCCGAAGCGTCACCGACCGCTACGCCGCGCAGGGCTACCTTGCCATCGCGCCAGCGCTCTTCGATCGCGTCGGCAAGGGGATCGAGCTCTCCTACACCCAAGACGATGTGACCAAAGGCGCCGATATCCGCTCCAAGACGAAGCTCGATGCCACGCTCGCCGACATCGACGCGGCCGTGAAGGAGGTCGCGAGCGCCGGGCCGGTCGGCGTCGTCGGCTATTGCTGGGGCGGCACGCTCGCCTACGCGGCCGCCTGTCGCGTTCCCGGCCTCAAGGCGGCGGTCGGCTATTATGGCGGCGGGATCGCGGCCATGCTCAACGAGAAGCCGAAGGTGCCGGTGATGCTGCATTTCGGCGAGAAGGATAAGCACATTTCGATGGATGACGTGAACAAGATCAAGAAGGCGTATCCTGCGATGCCCGTCTACGTCTACGATGCCGATCACGGC
>JAFBAK010000333.1 GCA_019247795.1 Hyphomicrobiales bacterium
TTCGCCCGTCCGATGAAGCCGGCGACGAAGCTCGTCCTCGGCTGCGCGTATATCTCGTCGGGAGTGCCCTCCTGCTCGATGCGCCCGCGATTCATGACGATCACCCGATCCGCCAGGCTCATGGCCTCGTCCTGATCGTGCGTGACCACGATCGTCGTCGAGCCGACGGCGCTCAAGATATGCTTGAGCTCGAGGCGAAGCTCCTCGCGCAGCTTCGCATCGAGTGCGGACAGGGGCTCATCAAGGAGCACCAGCTTCGGGCTCGTCGCCAATACACGGGCGAGCGCCACTCTTTGTTGCTGGCCTCCACTCATGGTCGGCGGCCGCCGTCGTTCAAACCCCTGCAATTGCACGAGGCGCAGCATCTCGGCCACACGCGCTGGAATCTCCCTCTTGGGCCAGCCTCGATACTTCAGGCCGTAACCGATGTTTTCGGCGACCGTCATGTGCGGGAAGAGCGCATAATGCTGAAAGAGCAGACCCACATTGCGCTCGTAAGGGCGCTTGCCCTTCATGGATTCGCCAGCAATCTTGATCGTTCCGGCGTCCGGCTCTTCGAAACCCGAGATGAGCCGCAGCGTCGTCGTCTTGCCGCACCCGCTCGGTCCCAAGAGCGAAACGGTCTCTCCCGATTTCACCGAGAAGGTCACTCCGCCGACTGCCAGGGTGTCCCCGAAGCGTTTGACCACGTCATGAAATTCAACGATCCGATCCAACGGCAACTTCCCGATTTTCGTCAGCGGAACGTCCCTTGACCGATGATTTGATTGAGGCCGACGGTCTTTTCCAGCACGAATATCAAAGCCAGCGTGAGCCCCATGAGCAGCACGGAGACCGCGGCCAGCGTCAAGTCGAAATTCGCCCGCATGCTGCTGACCAGGGCGACCGGCAACGTATAGGTCTTCGCGTCGGTCAGCATGATGGAGATCGCCACGTCATCGAGCGAAACCACGAAGGCGAAAATTCCCCCACATAGGATTCCCGTGCGCGCCAGCGGAAAGGTGATGTCCCAAAAGGCATGGCGTTCGCGAGCACCCAAGGTGAGCGCGGCCTCGGTCAATGACTTGTCGATCCCGAGCACGCCGTTCAGCGTCGCGCGGATCGTGTAAGGAATCGTGATGATCAAATGGCCGCAGAGCAAACGCGCAAAGCCGTTCACCACCCCCAGCTTCGACAAGAAGATGAGAATGGCGAAGCCGGTGACGACAGGCGGCACGATCAGCGGGGACAGAAACAGGGACGTCATCAGCTCCCTGGCGCGCGAATTGCTGCGGTCGAGAGCCACGGCGGTGATCACGCCGATGCAAACCGACAAGCAAACCGATATGAGCGCGAGCTCGAGGCTCACGCCGAGGCCTCGCAAGAAATAATCGTCGGAAAAGAATTTGCTGAACCAGCGCGTTGAGAGAGCCGGTGGTGGCAACGGGCCGAGATAAGGGCGAGCGTCGAATGCCATCAAGCTGGTCACGACCAGCGGAATGATGAGGAAGCAAATGATGAAACCGTTCATCACCCGTCCAAGTCCGGAGAAGAGGTCGTCGATCTTGCGCCCCATCAGCCTGCCTCGCGTCGGTTCACATAGCGCGTCGTCAGGTAAACGATCGTGATCGATACGGCGAAAAGAACGGCCGAAATCGCCGCGCCGCTCGGAAAATCGGCGATCTCGCTGAAGCGGTTGTAAATGAGATTGGAGACGAAAAGCACGCGGCCCTTTCCCAAAATCATGGGAATAACGAAGGCGCTGATGGAGAAGGCAAACGAGAACAAGAAAGCCGCAAGCAAGCCGTCTCGGCAGAGCGGCAGCGTGACGCTCAAATGAGCCCGCCAACCCGGAGCGCCGAGAGTCTGGGCAGCATCGAAGAGTCTGGGATCGACATTCTGGATCGTCGTCAAAAGTGTGAGGGTCGCGAGCGGCACGATATAGTGAAGCAACCCCGCGGCCACGAGAACCTCGATATAACCACGGCTGTTCGGATAAACGCCGAACGACAATAATATTGCGCGAAACGGCCCCGCCGCTCCGAAAGTGAGTTCGAGCGCATAGGTTCGAACCAGCACGCTGAGGAACATGAGGCTGACGAAGAAGCCGACCGCAATCGCGCGCCCGCGCGGCGACATGCGGCGGGTGATCCAATAGGCGAGCGTGAATGAGAATACGAGGCCGACGAGCGATGCGAAGAGGCTGATGCGCAGCGTCTGCATGAAGAATTCGAGGAACGAGGGCGTCAGCAGCTCCTCGTAATTGGCGAGCGTGAGCGGCGCATCGCTGACCGCCCCGATTCGACCTGGCGTGAAGGGGCGGAAGCTCTCCAAGAGCAAGCCGCCCAGCGGTAGCCAGAAGAAGACGGAGAAGACCACGCTGGCGGGAAGATAGAAAAAGATGGACGGGGCTCGCTTCACGGGCGAACCCCGTGCTCCGGATGCCGGCTCATTGTCGAAGCTTTACAGGAGAGGCGCGATCTCGCTCTCCCAGCGCTTCGACCAGGCATCTTGCTGTGAAAGCACCACGTTGAAATCGGGAACATAGACGTATTTGTCAAATTCCTGGGGCGTGAAAGCCAGATGCTTCAAGGCATCCGGTGTCTTGGCCTTCACGTTCAGCGGGGCTTCGCCTGCGACTTCAGCGTAGAGGGTGCTCATCTCCGGGCTGATGCAAAAATTCACGAAGGCCAATGTCGCCTCGAGGTTCGGCCTGTTCTTGAGGATCGCAAATCCGCTTTGATAGAGGAATGTCGGCACGCCCTCCTGCTTGGTCAGCCGAACGACTGGGAAAGACTTCGCAACTGCGGTCAGCTGAGGTTCGGAATAGTAGCCGACCGATGTCTCCCCGCTCGTCAGCGAGGTCGAGAAGTCGGTGTCGGTCACGCCGACGCGCCCGATATTCCCGGATTGCGCCAACTTCTTCATCAGCGCCCAGCCCGGCTCCATGTTGTTTTCGTTCCCGCCGCCATGCAGCGCCAGCGCCACGAGCGGCAGCATCATGGCCTGTGTCGGCCCCGGCCAGCAGATCTTCCCCTTGAGACGGGTGTCGAAGAGATCATCGATGCTCTTGATTTCAATCGGGCTCGTGTCCTTCCGGTAGGCGCAATAAATTCCTCCGATCGCCCGAGGCACGGCAGCCCATTCGCCCTTTCCGTTCTTCACGATGATCTTCTGTGGAATGTCCGCGAGGTTCGGAACCGTCTGGGTCGTCACCGGAACGAGCCAGTCCTCCTTGACCATCCCGTTAAACGAACCTTCCCAGCCGGAAACATAGTCGTATTCGGGGTGCGGCCAGCTCGCCTTGATCTTGGGCAGGATCGCTCCCGAGCCGCCCTGATGCAGCACCCAGTTCACCTTCACCTGATTTTGCTTCGCCTCGATTTGCTTCATGGCGTCAACCACGTCGCCTCCCCATTCGACCGCGGTAATCTCGGTCGATGCGGCGGCCGGGCGCGGCGAGCCGAGCAGACCACCCGCCATGGAGACTCCTCCGAACGCGACCGTCGCGCTCAAGGCCTGCCGACGCGTAAGCTTTGTCATGCTATCCTCCCTTCATCGGTGAGATTGCTTCACTGATTGTCCGGTTCATTTTGCATTTGAAATTCGACCGCTCAGGCGGCGGAAACTGTCGCAAGCTCAGACGACCGGCAATTCGGCCGGGGCGGCTTCGGTGAGATACTCCCATCCGTCCTTCGTGACGTGCACGCTGTCCTCGATCTCGATACCCCATTTTCCCGTCATGTACACGGCGGGCTCGATCGAAAGGCAGAACCCCTTCTCGATGATAGTGTCATCGCCTTCCTTGAGATCGGGCGCTTCCGCATAAAGAACGCCTACACCTCGACCCAGGCGATGTTCGATGAATTGCCCATAACCGGCTTCATCGATTCGCTGTCGGACGAGGCGGTCGAGTTCGCTTCCCTTCACCCCCGGCTTCAGCATGCCGAAAGCTTCGGCCTGAGAATTGTAGAGAAGCCTGTAGACGTCCTGCATCTCCTGCGTGGCCTTACCGACCGCGAAGTTGCGGGCAAAGCCGACCTTGTAGCCTTTGAACTGATTGGTCAGGCAGAAGCACATCGCGACCATGTCACCCTGTTTCAGGCGGTTTGTCGAACCGCGGCCGTGAGAGATCGACGACCGCTCGCCGGCTTGGACGAGCTGGACGCCGTCCGTGAGAGGCGAATGGTGCTTGTCCTCCTCTTCGGACATGAACCCGGCTGCGGCTCGTGTCGCCGCTTCACGTGCCGCTTCGCCGATCTCGTATTCGGGCATGCCAATTTTCGCCACGGCCAACGAGGCGTGCCAGCCGGCGCAGGCCACTTTCCCGGCTTTCTTGAGAAGATCGACTTCATAGGCCGATTTCACCATCCTGCATCGTTTGATGACGTGGCTGCCGTCGACAAAACTGGCTTGAGGCAAGAGCTTCTTCAACCGCGAGAAATCGCTTACCGGCATGAAGTCTTCTTCTATGCCGATCACACCGCGATCCAGGCGACGATCTCGAATGGCCTCCGCGATCAAGTCATGGGCATTCTGATGTCGGCCTTTTTCAGGAAACTCCGTGTAATACCGGATATCGCTGATCCAGCTGGTCTTGACCGCGTATTCGTACTCGTTCTTGGAAACGACGAAGACGCACTCACCTTGAGCCGGAATCAATACGGCCTCGATTCGGATCGGCACGTATTCCCAAAAACCCGAGACGTACCAGACGTTCATGGGCTGCATGACGAAAAGGCCGTCCATTCCCTCGGCCCGCATGCGCTGCCGAACGCGGTCGCATCGAGAACTGAATTCGATAAATTTCGGGGAAGCCGGCTCAAGCATTCCTTCGCTCCTGTCCCAAGGTTCCGCGCATCATCAAAAAACGCCGACACGAGATGCATGCAGTACGCAGTTCACGAGGCAGAGCATGGCATGCCGATTACATGGGGTCTAACCAATTATGTCGGTCGAAGCTGCCACGTTCATCTGACGAGGCACAATATCGCGCAACGAAATGGCATCGTGAGCAGTCTACATGCTCCGTAACGGTTTGGGTCGCCGCTGACATCTGTCTCATCTGAAGCTGAGGAACGAAGCATGGCGCGCGGACCGCGAGCGATCAGATCGGCCGTGCGAGCGCGGCCCTTCGCTCGCCGATCGACCGATACTGATCGGGCCGACGATACCGGTCGAAGTCGAAATTCGCCTTGCGGCAAAGCTGGACAAAATCGAGATCGGCCCGATGGACGATCATTTCATCCCCGAGTGATTGCGCGAGCGCGGCCATCTCGCCGCTCGGTGCGATGATGCAAGATCCTCCGATCAGGAATTGCCCCTCTTCGACACCGGCTTTGGCCGCGGCAGCCACCCAGAGGGCGTTCTGGTAAGCGCCAGCTTGCATCGGGAGGTGGTTGTGGAACATTCGCAGATGCGCCATCTCCGGCGCTTCCTCGAGAAAGAAGGGGGTGTTGTAGCCGAGCAGCACGATGTCGGCGCCATTGAGGGCGAGCATACGGTAGGTCTCGGGCCAACGCCGGTCGTTGCAGATGGCAAGTCCGATCCCAATCCCGCGATAGCTGAACACCGGGAAGCCCAGATCGCCCGGCAAGAAGTAGCGCCGCTCGAGATGAGGGGTGAAGCCGGGCTCGACCGTCTCGGTTCCCGGAACGTGAATCTTGCGATAGCGCCCGATGATTTCGCCCTCCGCGCTGACGAGAGACATGGTGTTGAAGCGCCGCTTTTCGTTGCCTTCATCAGCCCTTTCGCAATAGCTGAGCGCGAAGCCGAGCCTCAATTTGCGGGCAGCGGCGAAGAGCGGCTCGGTGTCCGAGCTTGGGAAGGAACTCTCGAAATAGCTCTCGATCTCCAGATCGTCCTCGATCAGCCAACGAGGAAAGAAGGTGGTCAGTCCCATCTCGGGAAAGACGACGAGTTCTGCCCCGGCCTTGGCAGCGTTCTCGAGCATGCAGACGAGACGCTCGACCGTCTCTCTACGCGAAGCGTGCTTCGGAATCGGTCCCATCTGGCAAGCTGCGAGCGTGAGATATCGGCCCATTTGTTTCTTCCCCTTCAGCCGATCCACACTTTCGTCAGCAGCATGGCCCGCGCTGGTTGCGCGCCGTAACCGTGCACCTTGTTCAAGGCCATCGTGTAGACGGGGCGCCAGATCGGCTGAACCATGATGGCCGCATCCTGCAGGATCTTCTCGAGTCGCTTCATTTTTTCCTTGCGCTTGTCGACATCGGCGAGCCCTTCGGCCTCCGCCAGCACGGCGTCGAACTCGGGATCGGAGAAATGCGTCTCGTTCCAAGGGACGCCGCTGCGATAGGCCTGAGACAGCACCATGGTTCCGAGCGGCCGATGCGCCCATGAGGTGGCCCCGAAATCCGCCTTGTCCCAGATCTCCCAGAATTTCTGCGTGGGCAGGACGTTGATCGCAAGATTGATGCCCACCTCTTTCAGCTGGTCGCGCAGCGCCTCGCAAATCGTCTGGTGCCAAGGTCCATCGGTGTTGCCGACCGTGATGGTGAGATCAAGTCCCGATCCATATCCCGCCTCGACCAGAAGCTCTTTGGCGCCGTCGACATCTCGCGTGAGCTTCTTCAGCTCGACATATTCGGGGTGGATCGGCGCGACATGGTGATTCTCGCCGACCGCGCCACCATCCGGGAAGACGAGATCGAGGATCGCGGTGTTGTCGGCCGCTTTAACGATCGCCTTGCGTACGCGGATATCGTCAAATGGCTTTTTGTCGACCTGCATGCGGCAGCACAGCGTCTGAGCGGAAGGAACCGAGAGGATGCGCGCGTCGGCCACGGAGCGTGCGAGCTGCAATTCCTCGACGCTGATCTCATAGATGAGATCGACGGAGCCCGAGGCGAGCGCCGTGACCTGGTTTTCGTGTTCGAAATTGAAAAAATGAATCTCATCGAGATAGACATCGCCGCCCCAATATTTGAAATCACGTCCATCGCTCGTCTTGGTCACTCTCTTGAGGATGCAGCGGTCGCCGACCTTGAGCTCGGCCAAGGTGAAGGGCCCGGTGCCGATCGGATTCCCGGAAAGCGGCGGCTTGAACGAAGGATGGACGATCGCAGTCGGGTATTCGGCGCAATCTTGCGCGACGCTGAGCACGGGTTTCGACAGATTGAGCCGCAACGTGTAGCGATCGACGACCTCGACCGCGCCCTTGCGAGGCCGAAAGGTCGGCTTGCCTTTGGCGTTCTTCACGCCCGTGTCCTCGGCCAGGGCGCCGAAGGTGGACAAACCGGTATTCGATGATCCGAGCGCCGAATCCGTCCAGCGCTGGATGTTGAACGCGAGGTGGTCGGCACTCAACTCGTCGCCGTTGTGCCACATCACCCCCTTTCGCACATGCAGCGTCCACTGCTTGAGATCCTCGGAGGGTTCCCAGGATTCGACGAGCATCGGGCGGACCATATTGTCCTGTCCGACCACGGTCATGTATTCGAGAACGGCTCTCGTCTGGTTCGCCATCTCGTTCCAGCTATAGGTCGCCGGGTCCTCCATCTTGGCAACAGCCTGTCCCACGCGCAGCGTGCCGCCCTTTCGAGCATTCGGATCGTCTGCGAAGGGAAGCGTACCTTCGGTCCAAACCGAGCCTGCACCCGAAACGCTGCCGGCCGTGGCGATGGAAACACCGAGAAGGACCGCAAGGCGCATGAACTCGCGCCGCTCGATTTTTCCTGATGCAAGTTGCTCGCGCAGTTTCCCAACAAGAAGGTGCTCGGTGGTGGCACTCATTATTGGGGTTCCTTTTCCATGATGGTGCAGTTCAACTTGTTTGAAGCCTATCTCTTGTGCATTCGGTGGGGAAGATACTGCGCCGGTGTGCTATTTCTTGTCGCTGCATTCGAGGAGCAACGAACCAAACCAAACCAAAGCCGGCCTCGCGACAGCGGCCTTCGTGGTTGAGGCCAAGGAGGGTTGCTTCCAAAAGCGTCGCCAGATCGCAATCACAGACGGAAACGACTTGTGAAAATCGCAGAACTCGAGACCTTCGTCGTTGGTAATCCGCCGCCGCGCCGCGGCGGCCGTTATTTCATCTTTCTCAAGCTTGTGAGCGACGCCGGAATCGAGGGGCTCGGCGAGGTGTACGCCGCGAGCTTTCGGCCACAGACGCTCGTGGCGATGATCGAGGATGTGTTCGAGCAGCACGTGCTCGGTGCTGATCCTTCTCGCATCGAGGCGCTCTGGCGAAACATTTATGGGCGCGGCTATTCGCAACGTCCCGACATTTCGCTCATGGCGGTGTTATCGGGAATCGAGATGGCGCTATGGGATATCGTCGGAAAGGCAACCGACAAGCCGGTCTACGCGCTTCTGGGCGGCAAGGTGCACGAGCGGCTTCGCACATACACTTACCTGTATCCTGACGAGCCGGGCGCCGATACCTATTCCGACAGCCACATCTATCGCAACCCCGACAGGGCCGCTGAACGCGCGCTTCGATACGTCACGCAGGGCTTTACGGCGGTGAAATTCGATCCGGCCGGACCCTACTCGACCTTCGATCCCCGCCAGCCGAGCCTGGAGCGCCTGAGCCTGAGCGAGGCGTTCTGCAAGACGCTGCGATCAGCCGTCGGCACGAGCTGCGATCTGTTGTTCGGCACGCACGGCCAATTCACCGCCTCGGGCGCCATTCGTCTCGCGCGCCGGCTCGAAGCCTACGACCCGCTCTGGTTCGAGGAACCAACCCCACCGGAAGTGCCGGAGGAGATGGCTCGCGTCGCGGCGCAAACGAGCATTCCGATCGCGACAGGCGAGCGGCTGACCACGAAATATGAGTTCTCGCGCGTTCTCGAGACGAAGGCAGCCTCGATCCTGCAAATGAATCTCGGTCGTGTGGGCGGCTTGCTCGAGGCCAAGAAGATCGCGGGCATGGCCGAAGCGCACTACGCGCAAATCGCGCCGCATCTTTACTGCGGCCCCGTCGTCGGCGCCGCGAATATTCAGCTCGCGACATGCAGCCCGAATTTCCTCATTCTGGAGAGCATTGAGCGTTGGGACGGGTTTCACGCGAAATTGCTGAAAACGCCGATCCGCTGGGAAGAGGGCTACGTCATTCCTCCGCCCAGCGCCGGACTTGGAGTCGAGCTCGACGAGGATGTGGCGCGGGCTCATCCCTATTCGGGCGAGGCGCTCCATCTCATGCCGGCGAGCGAGCCGCTGGCGCCGCCCGACTGAGCGAAGCCGAAGGTAGAGCCATAATTCCCATCGCGAATTGTCGGCCTCGGCAAACTCACTGAGCCCGGATGGCCGCGCGCGCCTTGCCGTTATTCGGAAGCGTTCTCCGCGGCGGGCGCAGCCTTCGCCAGCGGGCGACGCCACGGCTTTGCAGACGAAGGTGTAGCGGCAATTGGCACAAGGTCGGCATGTACCGGATTTGGAACATGCTCCAATGTTGCGCCCGTGGCGGCATCCGCGACCATGCCGACGACGCCGCCCGCCACGACATTGCCCGCGAAGCCTGCCACACCCGCGCTCGCGATCTGCGTTTTCACCGCAATCTCTTGCGGCTGATAACCTGCATCATCGAATTTCACGACGAATTCTTCTTTGCGATTCACAGTCAAAGTGCAAGGCGTCGTGCAATTGAAACCGGTCGAGGTGGAAGCTTGCGCTCCCGATGGCGCCGATGTGATCTGCATGACTTCGGAAGTGCCGCGCGTGACAGTCGCACAACCGCCCAGCCACAGCGCCCCAGCGAGCGCCGTCGCAACTCTAATTGATCGCATTCCCAACCCTCCGCGCATCAGCATACACATGCTAACTGCGGCGGCAAGTCGACTGCCTTTTGTCTAATTAAGATGCCTGGCGCAGCTATGAGACGCGTGAGAGCTACTTCCCTTGAGGATGCAGCATCTCTGCTTCTGCCAGCTTTTCCCCATGCCCAATATGCGAGACGTTGCGGTCCGGCGTGGGCGACAGGCGCTCGGTGCCGGGCGCCGACACCGGACTACCGTGCAAGGCCCAATCGGCCGCGATCTGGCCGATGACGGGCGCAAGCTGAACGCCGTAACCGCCGGCACCCGCCGCGGTCACGAGCCCTGGCTCCGCGGGATCGACAAGGCCGACGAATGGCAGATGATCAGCCGTGACCGGGTAGAGCCCGGCCCAGCCCCGGCCGAGGCGAGCGCCCGGCAAATCCGGGACGCGTTCCAGGAGAAGCTCGGCAAGATGCACTTTCGAAGCGTCTTCGCACTGATCGTTGTAATGGTCGGGGTCTTCCGGGCGTGTCGCGCTCGCCTTGTGAATCTCGGCGATCAGCTCGCCTTGTCTATCGTGACGGAAATTGAGTCCGGTTCCCTCGCCATTCACGAGATCCATGACCATCGGCATGGTGTAGGCGAGAGGTGGATCGAGATGGATCACCACCGCCTCATGCCGTTCGCCGAAGACGTGGAGGCTCTGCCCGAAAAGCTCGGCGATCGCCGGCGCCCAGGCGCCCGCCGCGTTGACGACGATGTCGCAATCGATCACGCCTTTTTCGGTTTCGAGCGCGAAGCCGCCGCTTCGACGTTTGACGCCGAGAAGCTTGCAGAGTTGGCGGATTTCTCCGCCAATCGAACGCAGCTTTTCGGCAATGAAATTGCACATCTCGTAAGGATCAAGGAAACCGTTATCGGGACCGAATATACCGCCCTCGAGGCCTTCGGGGCTCAAATGCGGGACGAGGTCTTTGAGCTCATCGCGATCGTAAAGCCTGGACCTGAACCCCGCTTGCGTCTGCATGTCCACTGACTGGGCGAAGAGCCTCATCTGCTCGGCGGTCCGCGCGAGACGCAGATAGCCGATATGATGGAAGCCGAGCCCGTGATTTTCCCAGTGGCGAAAATGGCGAAGCGCGTGGACGCGCAGCAGGATGTCGAAGGCATCGGTGAACTGCGTCCCTACGACGCCCACGGAACGCCCGCTCGAGCCCGCGGCGACGGATTGCGCCTCGATGACCGTGACGCGGGCGCCTTGCTCGGCGAGATTGAGCGCAGAGCACAAGCCCAGTGTGCCTGCACCAACGACGGCGACATGAGGAGAAGCCTTCATTGCGATTGCGCTCAAGCTCCAGACGACAGATCACACGATACCAGGGTCGCCTTCATGATATTGCCTGCGCGAGGCGCATGATGCCAATGGATAAATCGAGATCGGTTGCGAGCGAACCGGGAAACACCCGAGCCGGCGTCCCGCTCGGCTCCAAATCGTCAACGTCGTGAACATCGATCGCACTCAAATCGCCGTCATCGGTGCCGGAATCGTCGGCATTGCCTGCGCGCATTACGCTTCGGCCCATGGCCACGGGACGAGGGTGCTGATCATTGATCCGCGACCGCCGATGAGCCTCACCTCGGCGGCCTCGGGGGAAAATTATCGTAATTGGTGGCCGCACCCGACGATGACGGCTTTCACCGATCTCAGCATCGATCTGATGGAAGAGATTGCGCGAAAAAGCAGAAATCGCGTTCGTATGACGCGCCGCGGCTACGTCCTGGCGACACGGCAGGCGGATCCGACGGCCCTCCTGGCGCAGCTCGAGGTGGGGTACGAAAACGGACATGCCGGGCTCCTCCGCGTCCATTCGGCCGGCGCGTCGAGCACCTATGGGGCCGACAAGATCGCGGATTGGGAAGGCGCGCCCGATGGCGTCGATGTGGTGCAAGATCGCCGCCTCATTCGCCAGCACTTCCCGAGCTTCGACCCGGAGATCGCGACCCTTCTCCATATCCGACGCGCAGGGGATGTCAGCGGGCAGCAGCTTGGTGCTCTCATGCTGGAAGAGCTTCGCGCGCGGGGTGGTGCGGTGAAGCATGCCCGGGTGGTCGCGATCGAAAAGGGCAGCGACTTCCTACTCACGCTGCAGGGCAAGGACGGCATCGAGCGGCTTCGCGCCGAGATCGTGATGAATGCAGCCGGACCTCATCTGGCAGAGATCGCTGCGTTCCTCGGCGAGCCGTTGCCGATCATCAATGTATTCCAGCAAAAGATTGCGTTTGCCGATCATGACGGAGCCATCGATCGGAAGATGCCGTTCTCGATCGATCTCGACGGCCAGAGGCTTGACTGGACGGATGACGAGCGAGCCATGCTCCAGGAGGATCCTGCAACCCGCCGGCTGACCGCACCCATGCCCGGATCGATCCATTGCCGCCCTGAAGGCGGCGAACAGGGCAAATGGATCAAGCTTGGATGGGCGTATAATCGCACCCCATCCGAGCCCACGGACGACCCTCCGAAGGATCCCGCTTTTCCGGAAATCGTGCTTCGCGGCGCAAGCCGCCTCAACCCTCGCCTCAAACGGTATTACGGGCGCCTTCCGAAGCAAATGAGCCATTATGGCGGCTACTACACGATGACCAAGGAGAACTGGCCGCTCATCGGCCCGATGAGCACGCATGGTGCGTTCGTCGCCGGCGCCCTGTCGGGCTTTGGAACGATGGGCGCCTGCGCGACCGGGGCGCTGTGCGCCCGATGGATCCACGATCTTCCGCGTCCGGCCTTCGCTTCGCAGCTCAGCCTCGCGCGCTACGACGACCCGGAAATGATGCGGCAATTGCTGCGCAGCGCAGACGCGGGGATTTTGTGACGCTTCTTCCACACGGGGATAGCCTGAACGTAAGATGCGACACAGCGCACGAAAACAGTATCAATACTGCGGATACCGTCTCGATTGAATCAATACTTTGTTAATCGAAGCGCCCGTGAATCGTATGTCGACCGCATGGAGTCGACGATGCAGGTTGACGCTCAACGGGAAGACGCCCGGCTCGGCGCACTCGATCGCTACGATATTCTCGACACGCCCTGCGAGGAATCGTTCGACCGGGTCACGCGGTTGGTGAAACGCATCTTCGCCGTCTCCATGTCGACGGTGACCTTCATCGACGGTCATCGGCAGTGGTTCAAGTCGCGGTCGGGATTGGCGGATCGCGAGACGTCCAGGGGACCGGCTTTCTGCAACGCGGCGATTCGCGTAAGCGCACCTCTTATCGTCGAGGACGCCCTCGCCGATCCCAGGTTTGCCGAAAATCCATTCGTGCTCGGCCCTCCTCACATCCGCTTTTATGCCGGCATTCCGCTGATCTCTCCCGACGGGCAGGCCGTCGGCACCTTGTGCGCGATGGATCAAAGGCCGCGCAAGTTCGACGACGATGAGCGCGCCGCACTCATGGACCTTGCCCAAATCGTGATGAGCGAGCTCGAATTGCGCGTGCTCTCGGCGAACGACCGATTGACAGGCGCGCTCTCGCGGCATTCCTTCAAGGACGAAGGCGCCCGCATGCTGGCATCTGCGCTGCATCACGGCCACGCTTTGAGCTGCATCGTCTTCGACCTCGACAATCTCAAAATCATCAATGAGAAATTCGGCGCGGCCTGCGGCGACCGCCTCCTCGTCGAGAGCGTCGTCGCCTGCCGTCCTCGTTTGCGCAAGACGGATGCTCTTGGTCGGATCGGCGGGGATGAGTTTGCGCTGCTTCTGCCTCACATTGGAGGAGCGGAGGCCATGCAGATCGCCGAAGATCTTCGCGCAAGCATCAATGAAGTTCGTGTGGATGACCAGAAAGGATTTGTCGGCATCTCTGCGAGTTTCGGAGTCGCCGCTGCGGATCAATCGACGGCCGATCTCGTTGCACTCTTGAGGGGCGCGGAGGCAGCCCTTGCCGAAGCCAAGCAGGAAGGCGGCAACCGTTGCAAGGAACGGCGCCCGCTCGAGAACACGATGACGAGCATTCGCAGGCGCGTCTTCAAGGCAGGGCGCATCTTCTTCAATCTTGGGCGGTCGACGGTCGATTGCACCGTCAGGGGACTCGATGACAAAAGCGCGGCTCTCGACGTGGTGAGCTCCGCAGGCATTCCTCACCGCTTCAAATTGCAGATCGAGGCCGACAACATTTTCCGGGGTTGCCGAATCCTTTCTAAGTCCGAAAAGCACATCGAAGCGGCTTTCGAGACTGAGGCCGTCTGATGCGGGCGTTCTGACATTTGGACTGAGGGCAGGTCGAGAAGTCCGGTTCTTTTTTCCGGATCGTCGTTCAGAACCAGGATCGGACAAAAGCGTTGAACTTGGTGCGACCCGGGAGCATGCCGAGCCCGTTTCAGCCCAGCTCTCGCGGCAACGCTGTGGAGGCGCCCCATGGCTCGGAAAAGGATGAAAGCCTCGCCTGGCTTAACGGCTGAAGTGGCGACGCGCATGACGCCGACCATCGGGGCGCCGGCCGCCCAAGTCGGAAAGGCCCGCGCCGCCAAGGCCGAACCTGGTAAGCTTGCCAAAGTGAAAGGACGAAGCGCCAAGGCGCGCTTTACCGGCTCGAGGTTGAAAACCTGATCGCCATCACACGCCGAACGGATAGGTCTCAGGCAATCCTTGTGCCTGCCTCACCGGTAGCGGCGTCACAGCTTTGCTCTCCTCGAACCACACATAAGGAGGGGCTGCATGCC
>JAFBAK010000296.1 GCA_019247795.1 Hyphomicrobiales bacterium
TTTCCAACGAACCATGGAGCTGTCCAGAGGCTCGTTCCGCATTGAGGTCCATCAAGTCTTGGCCGGAGACGACCTCGTGGTGGTTTTGGCTACGATCAGTGCACGACGCAACGAGGATGCGGCATGCTTTTCAGAAGTGCACGTTTGGACCTTGAAAAGCGGTAAGATCATTTCGTTTCGGGAGTACCAGGGTGACGAACAGCGTGAAGACGCATTCTGGTCCTAAGAGGGCCGAACGGGCCTCGCCGGAACGCGATCGGGTGTGGAGTCGAAGGATCTCAATGCTCTTCTGGGCCTGCTGATTTTCGTCTCCTTCCAGCGACGCCGTCGCGGGCCGTCAACGAGGCGCACGGACAGGTGGGAAGTGCTTCTCCAACAGCCACTCACTGGCCGCCGCAGTCAATTTGTGTCTGCCAGCACGAGGTCTCGATGTTCCCTTCAGGAAACCCCCGGCTGCAGCGAGTGAGTTCGTCACCCGCTGGCGAAGCCCCTACGGGAAGCCGCCGAGATCCAACAGAGAATGACTCGAGGGCGGCCTCAGCGCAAACGCGTGCCCACTTGGCACATCAGCACAAGATCATCGTCATATGCGCTGACGTCGGCCAAAATCGCGGGGCAGCGGCGTTTCAGAGTCAATCGGAGCTGTGCTCCCTGTGCACCATTCAAGCTCGCCTGGATCGCGCCGATCTGCGAAGGATTGCCGCCGGCCGAAGGGCTGCTCGGAACGCCAGAGCCTGCGGTTGCATTTCCGACGCTCCCCACGCTTTGGCTCGCGCCGCTGGCGCCGCTGCTTCCGGTGGTGCCCCCGACATTGCCTCCGCCTGCCGGGTCAATTCCGGCGCCTATTCCTACCCCAGCACCGCCGCCTGCATTGACAGTTCCACCGCTAACTCCCGCACCGAGGCCGCCGCCTGCGACCCCGCCAACTCCGCCCCCGTTGGTCCCTACGCCTGCACCCAGTCCACCGCCCGCACCGGCGCTGACGCCACCGCCGTTGACACCCGCCCCAGCGCCAAGTCCGGCTCCAACACCAGCTCCTGCGCCATTGCTTCCAATGCCAGCGCCGAGCCCACCCCCTGCGCCGGCGACAATGCCCGAACCGTGCCCGTGTCCATGACTACCGGTGCCGAGACCAGCACCAAGACCACCGCCTACACCAACGCCGTGACCGTGCCCATGCCTGCCGATGCCAATACCCGCTCCAGCTCCGGCAGCGACCCCTAAACCCTGTCCATGGCCGTGGCCATGCCTGCCGACACCCAGACCTACGCCGAGCCCAGCTCCCACTCCCACTCCGCGACCGTGGCCGTTTCGGCCGACGCCGAGGCCAGCCCCAAGACCCGCGCCCGCGCCGACATGATTATTGCCCGCGCCGATGATGGTTCCAAGCAAGGCCCCGATACCCGTATTGCTGACACCGACGCCTGCCGCCGTGCCAACAGCGGCACCAGTCCCGCCCCCCACACCGTGGGCGCCCGCACCTGCACCTCCGGCAGCACCAACGCCGACTCCGCTACCGCCAGCTCCTGCACCGACGCCAGCTCCCGCTGATCCCCCAACTCCGCCTCCACTGCTGCCGACGCCTACCCCAGCGCCGCCCCCGGCGCCCACGCCAACTCCGCCGCTACCGGCGCCCACACCGACACCGGCACCTCCGCCGGCGCCTACGCCAACTCCGCCGCCACCACCAGCGCCCACACCAACACCGGCACCGCCGCCGGCACCTACGCCAACTCCTCCTCCACCTGCGCCCACACCTACGCCCGCGCCGCCGCCCGCACCTACGCCGACCCCACCACCACCAGCGCCGACGCCAATACCGCCGCCACCACCCGCTCCCACGCCAACGCCCCCACCTCCCGCTCCAGCCCCGCCGCTTGCACCTGCACTGCCCTCACCCCACGCGAGCGCGGCGGTGCCCGATGCGAGGAGCGCGACCAAGCTCACGGACCACAGCGCGGTCCGAGTTCTCCGAATAGAAGTGAAGGACGATTTCATGTGAAGGCTCCCAGATGTGAAATCACCAACACGACAACATGTGGTTCCAGAAGAACTCTCGATTGATGTTGTGGTGCGAGG
Source organism: Hyphomicrobiales bacterium (assembly GCA_019247795.1). Taxonomy (GTDB): domain Bacteria; phylum Pseudomonadota; class Alphaproteobacteria; order Rhizobiales; family Beijerinckiaceae; genus GAS188. The sequence goes on from JAFBAK010000296.1 coordinate 2,080, forward strand.
CGCCCGTTGAATTTTTTGTAGGAGTGCTTTCCGATTTTGGAATTTCTTCCAGACTTTTTGACTATTCTGGAAAACGTTTTGTAGGGCTTGGCACCTGACATTGTTCTAACGGCCCAATCCGGTCAGGCTCTTCTGCAAGCTTCCGGTTGTCGTTCGGGTGCACACCCAGCCCAGTGGGGCGCCCCCACGCAATCTGGCAAATTTTCAATGTTATCGCGACCATGCTGGCGCTTAGGTCCGTCCGTCTAAGCCATTTACCGATCCAGACTCATCAGGTCGTCCAGCAACTGAATTGGACCGAATAGTGCGGACAACATGCCCCCCGAAAAAAAGAATTTCTTAAGCCAGCGCCCGCTTGTGGAACGCTATTGGAATCGGTGATGGCGAGCGGGTGATTACAGTGAATGGGCTTTACGGTTGGGTTTTTCGCGCGAAAGAGGCGGTGACGCGAAGGTATCTGGCGCTGAGCGCAAGTTGCGCGACAGCCACCGTGGCGGTGATGTCGCTGCTCATGGATTGGCTACGACACCGAGGCAAGGCGCTCGAAACGCTCAGTTTCCTCGGGGTGATCGCCATTGTAACCCTCTTGGTTCATGATTTAGAAAGCCGTTACCGAACTACGATATCTGCAGCTCGACTCGCCGCCTTCGGTTACGCGAATGTCTTGGCGGAAGACGCCGCGCGAACATTCGAAGCCGTCGATCGGACCTTGCGCGTGGCGGAAACCATCCGCGCCGATGCTGAGACGGGACGCTACGCCACCGCGGACGCCGTCCATCAAGCGCTCCGCCAATTGCAAAAAAGCTCACCTGTACTTCTCGCCCTAGGATGGACGAATGCGCGAGGAGACGTCCTCGCCAGTTCGTACGATAAGGAGCCGCCGCGCCGAAATATCGCAGATCTTCCGCACTTCATTGCGCAGCGCGATCAGAAATGGAACGGCCTTTATATTTCTCCACCGTTCAAATCCAAAGTCACCGGCCAATGGATTACGGCCGTCTCGTTACCGATACTCAGCCAATCGGATGGGAGTTTCTCAGGTGTGGTCACCGCGCCTCTCGATCAATCCTATTTCGCCGGCATTTATCGATCCATCAAACCAGGTCCGCGCGGCTCCGTCGTTCTCATGCTTCGTGATGGACCGATCCTGTTTCGCGAGCCGTTCGCCAACAGCTCCATCGATACGGTGGCCTCTGCCGATGCGATGTCGAGAGCCGACGGAGAAAGTGTCGATCACAGGAGCCCGACCGATCGACGCGATCTGATTACTGCATATCAGCCGGTTCCGGGTTTGCCTTTGGTCATTTGCGTGAACCTTGATCGGTCCGACGCTCTTCGCGAGTGGTACAATTATGCGATGAGCGTGGGGTCTCTCGGCGCAATGCTCGTCGTGTTCATTCTTCTTGCCACTCTCATCCTGGCGCGGCGCACGCGTGAGCTCGGCAAACAAAGTGCTTTGCTTGGAGCAACGCTGAGCAACATGGACCAAGGTCTCATAGTCGTCGATGAGACGGATGCAGTTGCCATTTGCAATCCTCGCGCCCTTGAGCTTCTGGACCTTCCAGGCGAGCTGATGGCCTCGCGCCCGCAGGCAAAGGACGTGCTTGCCTATCAGAGGGAGCGCGGCGAATTCGACGACGTTCCTCCGGAAGTGTTGGCAAGATTGATGCCTCAAAGACCTGGAGAGAAGAACATCTATGAAAGAAAGCGTCCGAACGGCACCGTTCTTGAAATTCAAACGGTTCCTTTCGCCGCTGGAGGCGTGGTTCGGACCTACAAGGACATCACCAAGCAAAAGAGAATCGAACAAGAACTCAAGGATGGAGAAGCGCGCTACCGAATGCTCGCCGATAACTCTACCGATATGATCTTCCAGCTCGACTTAAAATTCGTGCGTCAATATGTTTCGCCCGCTAGCGGAGAGATCTTGGGCTATGCACCTAAGGAGTTGATCGGCAACAGACATTTCGAGGCGATCCACCCCGACGACAAGGATCGGGTCGAGAATGTTTATCGAGAAGTCGCGAAAGGTTTGGAGCGAACTTCGGTCACAAAACGCGTTCGGCACCGCGATGGAAGATGGATTTGGGTCGAGACCCAATTGAGACTCATGCGAGACCTGGAAGGCGGGCCAACGGGGATTCTCGGCACTTTGAGAGACATTTCGGCACGCAAGAAGTTTGAGACAGAGGCGGCCGAGGCCCGGGCGGCAGCCGAACGCGCAGCTGCCGCACAAGGCCAGTTTCTTGCCAACATGAGCCATGAGCTGCGCACTCCCCTCAACGGCATTCTCGGATTTGCCGACATCGTCCTCGAGCGAGACGATTTGATTCCGGAGGTGCGCCGTCAAGTCAGCTTGATCAAATCTGCAAGCGATTCGCTTTTGACCACGGTGAACGACATTCTCGATTTTTCCAGGATCGAGGAGGGCCAGCTAAGGCTTACATTATCGGATTTCTCCCTCGAAGCGCTTGTCGACAACAGCGTCTCGATAATCCGGCCTTTTGCTGAAAAGAAGAACCTCGAGCTTAAAGTATGTGTCGACAAGCGCCTCCCTTCCCACTGGGTGGGCGACGTAAATCGGTTGCGCCAAATTCTCCTCAACCTCCTCAACAACGCGATCAAGTTCACTCAGCACGGGTTCGTGATGCTGACCGTCAAAAGTCTCAGCTATTCTGAAACTGAAGAAGTTCTTCATTTCGAAGTACGCGATACGGGAATTGGGATTGTCGAAAAAAATCTCGGCCGTTTATTCCGTCGTTTCAGCCAAGTAGATGGTTCTGCAAATCGCGCTTTTACCGGCACCGGCCTGGGTCTTGTTATTTCCAAAAGACTTGTGGAATTGATGGGAGGCCAGATTGGGGTGAATAGCGAAGCCGGGCAAGGTTCGGCCTTCTGGTTTACCCTGGCGCTTCCTGTGGGAGCGCGGCCGTCAACTTCGCTTTCTTCCGAAAAAAAGAAGGTGGGCCATGCTTCCGTTTCCGCGCGCATTCTCATCGCCGAAGACAATTTGATAAATCAGGAAATCGCGCGCTCCATGCTCGAGAAAGCGGGACATATCGTGGACATTGCGGCTGATGGCCATGAGGCCGTCCGTGCGGTCGAGAGGGAAAAATACGACCTCATTCTCATGGATATCCAGATGCCCGGCCTGGATGGGATTGCGGCAACCAGGCGCATTCTCGCTGACCCGACAGTGGGCGTTCCGATCGTTGCCCTCACTGCCAATGTTTTGCCGGATCAGATCAAAACCTTTCGACGGGCCGGCATGAAAGGTCACATTGGTAAACCGTTCAAACGAGAGGAACTGTTTGAGACCGTCGACAGGTGCCTCGCTCAATTTCCAGTAAAGCCATCGCATGCCGGACATGAAAGCAGCGCCTCGATCAGCACTCCGACTTTCGAGGCCATGTCCGAAATGCTGGGCCGTGAGAAGGTCAAGCAGCTTTTCCTAAAGCTTGGGGCCCAGCTCCAGGAGAGCTTCCTCGACGATCCTGACAGCGAGGAGGAGAGAATCCAGCTTGCCCGAGAGGCTCACAAGCTGATCTCCTCGGCCGGCATGCTCGGTTTCCTGCCCTTATCCGAAAGTTGCTCGAAGCTCGAAGCCGCCCTGGAGGCCAACGACAATGTCGAGGATTGCCTCGAGGTGGTGCGCAAGGCCTGTCAAGCTGTCATGGAGGAAATCGCTAAGCATACCACCTCGACTGTATTCAAATCGGCCAATTCGAATTAGGCGCCATTTATTCCGTAAAATGAATAGCAAATTCATAATAATTCGACGATACGAAGGAATTAAACCACCCCACGAAAACAATCCGAAGATGCGCTCCCGTGCTAGGGAAATCAAAGGAAGATTAGGTAGTCCTAGTTTTGGTGAGCTGCCAAAAGCAGATTGGCGTTTCACTGGGGTGAATACTCAGCCCCCCCACGCGTAGAACGTATTGGCAAGAATGTCTCCTCGGATTCTCCTTGTCGAAGATGACCTGATTTCTCAAGACGTTCTCAAGAGCGTGCTCGAGGCGAGAGGGTTTGTCGTGGACGCGGCAAAGGATGGCTTTGCTGCGGTTCGTCTGCTCGAAAAACGCGGCTATGACTTGGCGCTCGTGGATTACCAGCTCCCTGATATGGACGGCTACGCTTCGGCCCGATTGATCCGCGATTTGCACGAGAAAGGCGGCCCCAAGCTCATCGCACTCACCGCAAACGCGCCCGCGTTGGAAGCTCGGACGGGCGCCGACGAAATTTTCGAAATGATCCTGCCGAAGTCGCTGGATTTACCTTCGCTACTTCAAGCGATTGACCGCTCCCTCAGTGATCCGCGGCGCGGAAGTCTCATCCGACAGGCAATTGGGCTTTGGCAAGAGCGGGGACACTCCCGCAGGCCCCCTGCGATCGTCTTTCCGGAACCAACGCGCGAGCAACACCTGGTACTGGGCGTTTGCTTTGACCTCGTTCCTCATGATCCGACGGAAGTGATCCTGGTCACCGATTCTTCCGTTATACCCTCGTTAGAGCAAATCCGCGCTAGCTCGCAGCATTTTTTGCTGCCCATTGTCGATTTGAGCGGATGCATGGCCGAGAGCGCCGACGTAACATTTAGCGTGTCGGCCCCGGACAGCTGGTCTGGTCTGGCAGCTTGCATCGATCGTCACGCGAGCCGTTCCACTCTTCTGAATGACCACTTCAGGCATGCAGCTAAGCTTGAAGATCGTTTGATCGCCTATCTGTTCGTCGCGGAGCGCTCGCTTGCGCCTATTGTGGACGCTTCGAAGACGAGCTGCGTCAGATATTCGGGCTGCTTTCCCGATCCCGAGGTCATCGACGCTGCCGAGAATCTGGTATCGCGAGGGCTCCTGGTCCGAGACTTTTTCGATCGGTTTCATTCCTGCATCAACTGCCATTCTCATCGTCTGAACGTGCGGGAAGAATGCCCGAGTTGTCGCTCGCCATATCTCAATCTCTCCGACTTGCTGCATCACTTCAAATGCGCCCATCAAGGGCCGGAGGAAGAATTTCGCTCGGGGTCGCGTCTCCTATGTCCGAAATGCCGAAAAGAGCTTCGCCACTACGGAGGTGATTACGACAAATCGGGGCGCGTCCTGCGGTGCAGTCCTTGCGGCACCTGCAGCTCGGAGCCTGCGATCGGCTTTTCCTGCATGGATTGCGGCACGCATATGGATGGAGATGCGACCCCCAAGCGCGACCTGTTTGCCTACCACATGACTCCGCGCGCGAGGCAAACGGTCACTCGATCGCTTGTGGATGCTCCCGACCGGCTGACAGGAGCGCGTGGTCTTCTTCGACCCGCGGTCACGCGCGCCTTGGAAAAGCTCGAGACTGATCGGCGCAAGGCTCGCTCCGAATTCGAGGTCATCGAAATCAGCTACAAGGCGCGAGACGATATCATCGCTCGGCACGGTCTTTCCCATTTCATGGCTTTGCGCGCCCTATTTATCGAGAACCTCATCAACAAATTATCCGACCTCGGTGAAGTGCTTGCCGAAGGGGACAAGGATTACGCCGTCGTGGAAAAGCGCGAAGACGCATCCTTCGCCAGGATTGCAGATCGCTTGCTGCTCCATTGCCAGAGCAGTCTCGCGATCAACGTCGACCCTGCCTTTCGTGTTCTGGACGCCAAGGCCAATGAGGCTGACCGTGGCTGATTTCGAGCGAGGGTTCGATTTCCTGCTGGCTCAAAGTGCGCTGAGCCTCATTTCCTTGTTCTGGTACACGATCATCTTTGAATTCCCGCGCTACGGCATCGCTTTTCTGGCGGTGGCCGTGGTACCCGTCGTGGAGCGTCGCCGACTGGTACAGCATGCGTCCGATCGGTCGGTGAGCGGCTCAAAGTCGCGTATCAGTGTCTTGGCGGTCGGCCATAATGAGGCTGGCTCGATCGAGCGTTGCGTCCGATCTTTGCGTGCCCAATCCTTGACGAATCTCGAAATTATCGTCGTGAGCGACGGGTCCTCGGATGCCATGTCGCGGGTTGCAACGAAGCTGACAAAGGAAGGGCTGGTCGATCGTGCCCTGGCCACGGATCTACGCGGCGGCAAATCGAGCGGCGTCAACCTGGCCATTCATGCATCAACAGGAAACATAATCGTCAATGTCGATTGCGATTGCTCGTATGATCGATTTGCGATCGAAAATGCCGTCCGCCCCTTCGACGACCCGTCAGTGGGCGCCGTGTGCGGCGACATCATTCCGCGAAACGGCGACACAAGTCTGATCGCTCGGTTTCAGGAAATCGAATACCTGCACACAATTTCGGTGGGCAAGCGGATAGCGGCCGCATTCGGTCAAGTGGTGTGCGTTTCCGGAGCGTTCGGGGCGTTCCGTCGAGAAGCACTCGCCTCGGTTGGCAATTTCGATGTCGGTGGCGGAGAGGATCTCGACTTGACTTTGCGACTTCGATCGAAGGGATGGCGCGTTGAGTTTGCGGAAGACGCCGTATGCTACACCGATGTTCCGGAAACGCTTTGGGGTTTGATCCGCCAGCGCTTCCGTTGGGAGCGCGACGCGATCTGGCTACGGTTTCGGAAGCATTGGCGCTTGTTGCATCCGGGTTCCTCCAGCTTTCGTATCGCAGAAGCCGTCCATCAATGGGATTACCTGATTTTCAACGTCGCCGGCGCCATCATCTTCCCTTTCTACATCGCATGGCTCTACCAAACCTACGGCACATCAGCTACGACGGTACTCGTCGCGACCCAAGTCGGACTCGTCGTCGTCGATACGTTGATGTTGGCGATCGCCGCGCGCGTGGCCGGGCGGCCGGCGTTAGCCCGCAACCTTCCCTATATGCTCGGTTATTCTTTCTTCGCAAGTTACATAATGCGCTTCGTTCGACTCTGGGCATATATCGAAGAATTCTTCCTCTTCGGCTCGCGGAGAGACAACTACGTTCCCGCGAAAGTTCGAGCTGCCCGGCCGTGGTGAGCGAATGAAATATATTCGTAAACATCCTCGCGTCGACAACCTCTTGAACCAAGAACGTTCGTTAAAAGCAGCTTGGGGACGGAGAGTTTACTTGATTCTACTGTCCGCTTTTTTGCTTGCGATTGTCAATTACTTTGCGGGTGACACGATCTTTTTGCGAGCAGATGGCATTCTCCTTACTAATCGGCAGGTCGTGGCGGCCACGTATTCCGCCAAGGTCGCGTCGGTTCTCATAAAAGAGGGCGATCGTGTTAACGAGGGAGACCTCCTTCTCAAACTCGAATCCGCCGAGATGCTGAAAGACATCGCGGAGCTCGCGGTGCGCAACGCGGATCTTTCCGGACGAGAAAGCGAGCTGCGCGTGAAGGCGGCCACTGTGTTGTCGCTCTTGCCGCTTGCCGAACGCAACGCTCGCGAAAACAGCGATACAGTGGCGCGGATAGACACGATGGCAAATCGCGGACTCATCTCTTCGCAAAGCATGAGTCAGGCTCTGTCCTCAGGCTACGATGCGGCCGCCAAGTTGGCAGAACTTCGCGGACAATCGGAGGTAATTACCAAAGAACTCTCGCTCGTTGCAGCTTCGCACGACCGGGCGAATGAGGCCCTGACCCAGTTGGAGACCTTCTATGACCATGGGGCGGTACGTGCGGCCTCCGCCGGCGTCGTAGGATCTCGAGTTCCGCTCATCGGCCAAGTAGCCAAACTTGGCGACGAGCTTCTTCAAATCTTTGGCGATAAGCCCTACGTCCTGGCATATCTTCCCGACAGCTATCTGTTCGGCATCTCGACAGGTGACAGAGTCGAAGTCAGCGCGGGTACGGGCTCCCGTTGGACAGTCGGAACGGTCGACGCCATCCTCGGCGTGGCTGATGCTCTCCCTCCTGAATTCCAGAATACATTTCGTCCGCGCGACCGTACCCGACTGGTCCGAATTGGTCTTCCGCAAAATCACACCTTCGCGATTTCCCAGAAAGTACGCATTACCGGTTGCGTGTTCGGTTGGTGCTGGAGGAACGGGAAGACTGACTCGGCTAATCCAACTTAGCTTTTGGCATTTTAAGAACAATCGCTGTCGCGCTCGCTCCCTATTCGCGAAGCCGCTCCAGCTGTCCGTCGACCGGAAAGCTTGGAGGCGGGCTCTTAACTCCTCTGCAACTGCATATTCGGTCCCCGTTCACGGCAGGACGGCGTGGGGATCGACGCGCCAAAACACACCTTCAACCACCACGCGCACTTCGCCGCTGACGAGAGCGTCCCGGAGTGGCCCGGCGACCGCCTAGGGTGATCATGGGGTCTTTGGACCGGAACATCACGCATCCGTCGCGATCTTGAGCGTGCCTCCGAATCTCGAGCGGTGGCCCTGGGGCTTAGAGGCACTCTGAACAAAGCAGATGTCCAACAAGCAACAGGAGAGGCATCGCAACTGCGAGATACACAGCGAATCGTAATGCCATCCTGGTAACCATCGCGTCTCCCCCGTACTTTGAGGATGGTGTCCGACCCGGGTTAGTCAAGATGAGCAGTGAAGCTACTCAGGGCTACGCTGCAGGCATCTCGGACGACCAGCGTGGTCAACAGGAAAAACGAACAGGAACATCGAGCTGGAAAAGCCGGCTACTCTATTCACGCTCGCCATCCCGGAGAACGGAATGGACCGACACTTTGGTGCTCATTCCACCTTCAAGTCTGTGCGGGAAGCAGTCCGCTTCTGCATGGAAAAACTTGAGCTTCGCCTGAGAAGGACGTCCTGGATTCAAACGGCAGCCGGTTCGATCAGCAACGAAGAGATCAAGCAAATCTACAAGGGCCTCTAAGCCTCGCTCACGGCCTCATCCACATAACCGGAGGCGCAGCGTGATCTACCTCCGACTGCCTCCAACACGGAGTCCCGCCCAGAAGCATCTTGACTGTAAAGGATGACCCCCGGGAGCGGGTTTCTCCCAGGGGTCCAACGGAGGTTTCGGGACTTCTCCGGTAGGCCAAGAATTTCCTGGATAGGAATGATGCGAGGGATGGTTCCAGGACAAGCCCTTGGCCAGTCAGAAGACGAACACATAGGTCCCTGGCTCGTCAAGCGCCGTATGGCTGGACTTCGGCTCCCGCGAGATCGGGCACGAGTGAAAATCCTTTTAACTGGCAAGTTCATTCGATGTTGGCGGCCCGGTCTCGCAACCGGATATGGAAGGGGATCGCCCAATCAGAAAAAAGACCCCCGACAACATCTCGAAGTTCTCAGGGGTCGAGTCTGTGGCTGAGGGCTCGAACGCCCTCCCTCAATCATCTAGAAGGAGCTATCGGTCCGGCAAGGTAACCCCTCGTCTCAGCGTCATTCAGACGCTCCACAGCCGTGAGATGCGGCCTTCGATTTCACGATGCCGAATTCTCCCCGAGATGGGCCATCATACCAGTCGGGACCCCCCAAGCACCTATGGCATCAAAGCTTCCCCGGGTCCTCTCGTCCTTCCTCGTCCACGATCACGTATCGCCCGAGCAGCTCCGCGAGCAGGCGGTCTCCTTCCGTTATGGGCTCATCCTCATCAGAAGGAATAGACCGAACCACGTAACACTGCCAACCGCCGTCTCCCGGCTCCAGGCATGCTCGCTCCACATTAGGATATTTCTCCTGCAGGGCCGTCGTGAGTATGTCTTCGATCTCTTCTTGCGACTTGGGCTCCTTGGCCATTTCTTGAACCTTCCCCAAGGGAATCGCTCGCGGAACTCGAGGCAAGCACGGAGTTGCTCGAGGAAAACTCGTTGAGAAGCTCTGCCACAACCCCCGCCCCAGCCCTCGTAAAGACTCTATAAAGCAAGTTTACGAGAAACGAAGCATTTGATCTAAGTTAAGCCGAACCCCTCTCAGGGCGACATCGTTCTTCGGACCACGAGCCTCTCAAAGGCTGCTCTTTAGCAGGAGAGACCAATGACCTGGGTAATCGCACATTCATCTACGCCCAACTCTCAGACGCTAGCTCCGTCCCGGTTGACCATCCATCCCTGCAACACGGAGGAAGGTGCAAAAGAGTATGCTCAGGAACAGTTGGCAAAGGGCCATGAGGTTACCGCGCAGACACTCGACGGAGAAACCCCGGTCCGCACGATCAAGGGTCAAGACGTTTCGCTGTGGCTGGACGACGAGGAGCCACTCTCCCTCGCCTGACGCTTCTCGAGCATCCCTCGCATGAGAAAGGGCCCCCGAGAGATCGGGAGCCCAGTGGAGAAGTGGAGATCCGGAGCTTATGACTCCCGCCATGTGCGCGTCCGGCGGAAGCCTTGATGCAAACATAACGAACCACGACCTCCTCGGTTCCTCCGGTGCGGCTCCGGCGGAGCCTGGAACCGCCGCCTGTCCCACCCCGTAAGCAAGTAAGGCGAACGTGACTAGGTTTTTAGTGTCATGTTCAAGGAGCGGCAGTCCGCGCGCTCGCGGTCGTTACTCAAGGCGACGGTTCGGTTCTATAACCGGAACCTCACGTTCGATTGCATCGTGAGGAACATCTCCCCAACCGGAGCGAGACTGGACGTAGATGCAGCCTACGTTCTTCCTAACGAGTTCGAGCTAGATATCCCTCAACGGAGCGCCGTCTATCCGTGCGAGCTTATGTGGAGACACGAGAGCGCAGCCGGCGTGCGCTTCAAGCAAAATGTCGACCCCGGAGTTTCACACTACAGTGAAATGGCCAAGGCTCGGATCAACGCGCTTGAGAGGGAGAACAGCACGCTTCGCCTGGAAATAACTAGGCTGACGCAGTTGCTGCAAAGCACCGATCGGTGATGGCTCCTGGAGGGCGAGAGCAACCTCGGAAAGCTCAAGTGAGGGACCCTCCCTTACGTTTCAAAGTTCGCGTCTCGGGCAGCGGACCCCGCACTGACACTTTCTCGTAATCTTTGCACAACTCGGCCAGAATCAGGTTGGCCTTGTAGAGGATCGCGCCACGCTCCGTGGCAGTCAGGCGAGGAGCATCATTCATCACCCAGACCCAGTGGCAGCACCAGCCTTGCTCCTCGCGCCGAACGCCAACACGTTCGATATCCGGATCGTCGCGGCGCATGCGCGCTGTGATGATGTACTCAATCGCGACGTCGCTCCCCTGCTTCATGGCGGGGGCTTCCCAGACACGAGAGCTGCAAGAAAGCTTTAAGCGAAGATCAGCACGCTAAGGAGGATCGCGGCACCCACCGCAATAAACAACGCGGCGACGGCGATCACCACGAAGCTGGTCAGTTGCCTTTCAGGTCGCCAGAAGATCACATGCTCGAAACGGGTAGAAGGCCGTGCGTGTTCCCCGCTAAGGTAAGTTCCCCCTGCCGCGCAAGACTGGCCGACCGCAGCGGTCAACGATCCTCTCAATTCGCTCGCCAGGACCGCAGCTGTCCCACTCCCGTCGCTGGATCTCGATCCTGAGCACAAGCTCATGGATACGGTTTCGATGCGGGAGCGCACCCTTTCGCGTGGACTACATCGACGGCCAGATTGCTGATCATCAGGTTAACCGCGCTGCTTCTGGGATCAGGTCAGGAACGGGAATTCGCCTCCAAACCGTTACCGATCGTGCTTGAACATTTCCGGATGGGGAGTGATGTCTCCGCCCTACTACGCACAGTCCGCTACGCCAAATGATCCAGAGTAAGTGAACCTCTCGCAACGTACTGGTCCGGAAACTGCAGATGGAGCGGAACGCTAAGGCACCCCTGACGTTGCTTGACACATCCAAAATGACAGCGCGGGGGAGTGTCCCATGAAGCTCAAATATGCATTGGCCGGTTTACTGGTCGCCGGCTTCGTCACTCCTGTTCTCGCGGACTACTGGGTCGTTCAGGATCCGAGTACGAAGAAATGCACGGTGACAAAGGAAAAGCCGCCCGAGACGACAACGGCCACCATTCTTATAAACAAGGGTGAAGCGCTTCAGACGGAGGAAGAAGCGAACGATTACATCAAAAGGACCACCGACTGTAATCGGAATTAAAGGCGCCCATGCCTTAAAAAACTCGACCCTCCCCGTGATGATTGATTAGTGGTACGAGCGAATCGTGGCGTCGAGCTCATGCCGGGGCCGTCTTGCAGGACAAGCTGGCTCTTTGCGAGAGCGGTCGCTCGAATGCCGGGCTTCGTCGCGTCGAGCGGTGGGGAGGATGCTCGCGACGGTTCATCCTAAGAAAAGAGACCCCGGCTGATCACCGGGGCCAGTCGAGGGTATGTCCGGGCCGATCAGGCCCCACTCCATAATGGCACCGGGGCGCCCCGTGACAACGGACTATTTGGGCTTATAGCTTTCCTGCTAGTGTCGCGAGGATTGTCAGCTCACCTGCTCGGCCGGCTTTAGCTGGTATCACGTGCTCGTTCTTGCCAGTAAACCGCGTCTTTCGGACCCTCTGCACCGGCGGGTGCCACGCATTGACCATTCATTTGGCGCTATGCCTAGGCGTTATGACTAGGCCCAGTTATCCTCCGCATATGCGGATGTCCCTTTACCCGCTAGTTGCTCACTTCGACTTCTGTGGGGCAGCAGAAGGACAGGACGAGGCTGCCTACCGAAAACATGATCGCAGTTCCCGCGGCGCGAAGCCGGGACATCCTTCTCACGCGCGGGGTGGCCAGCAGTCTCTTGAACGATAATTCCCGTAATCCTAAATCCATTTCGGATCCCGCCACAAGAGGAGGATCCGCAACGCAAAGCTCGTAGGTATCGCTTCAAGGAGGATAACTATGACGACCTATGACTTCACACCCCTGTTCCGGAGCTCAATCGGCTTTGACCACCTTCCCTTGCTCCTAAGTCACGCCCTACAAACGGATGAGAGCACCGCGTCCTATCCCCCCTACAACATCGATAAGCTCAGCGACGACGAATACCGCATCGCGATGGCGGTTGCCGGTTTCGGGAGGGACGACATCGAGATCGTCAGCGAGCAGAACAAGCTTACAGTTCGTGGAGAGATCAAGGAGCGCGAGGAAAAGAATTACTTGCATCGCGGCATCGCGGCCCGCTCGTTCCAGCGCCAATTTGATCTTGCGGATTTTGTTAAGGTGAACGGCGCAGACCTCAAGGACGGTTTGCTTGTGATCAGCCTCAAGCGCGAGATCCCCGAAGAAATGAAGCCTCGTAAGATCGAGATCGGCGGCGGCAGCGCCACGCAGCTCGAACAAAAAGCCAGTAACAAGAAAAGTGAAAAGCAAAGCGCCGCTTGAAGCCGAGCGCCGTCAGGTTGATGTGCCTTTCGAGGAGGCCGCGTGATTGCGCCCTCCACTGCTGTTTTTAATCCACCTCTGATCCGGCACGGCCCGTGCCGGCCGTGCCGGTTTATCGACACTTACCACGCGATAGTCTCACGGGATCAACGTCGGAGCGCTCTTTGCCGGGGTAGAGATATTCATCAGCGCGGTCGGATCATCCGCGCAATCGCATTGCAGCCGCGAAGGCGACGCGACCACTGTCTTCAATTCATCCTGAGGGCACCGCTCGAGTGGGAGTGAGTTGTCTCGCAACCGGGTGGCACCGCGCCCGCGGTGCCACAAGGATGATGGAACCTCAGACGAGTGTGACACAGTTCGTGCAGCGTTGGTGGGCGAGTGACTTTTCGGATCCTCAATACGAGAGACTATATCGAGTGAAGCTGTGCCGGGTATATCCAGATGGCACCCAAGGTGTCGATGGTATCGACGGGATCACCCGGATCTCCATTCCGATTGATCCTGTCGCCAAGCTCGACGAGAACGCGTTTCATCTTTGGCGATCACAGTCGCGAAATATTGTGCAGTGTCATAATCACACGGGTACTTTTTACCGACCTCTATCTCATCGATATTCATGTCGGTGCTCTGTAGGTGTTTGCCCGTCTATTTGAGCCCTGGATGCGTCCGGCTTCGTCAGGAAGCAAGGGACCACGAACAGTTGCTCTGACGCGCTGGCCACTCTTCCAAAGAACAACCCTCACAACCGTGGCATCAGAGCTATCTCTTTCGCGCTGGTATTTCTTCATCGAGAATTGCTGTCCTCCCTTTTCTTGCTTTGGAACGGGAACAGGCTCCCTGGCCCTGTCGATGACGACTAAACGGAAAAGCCGGTTGAAAGTAAGCCTTGTAGGATCGGTGGCAACCTTTCCCGGCCCCGGCGAATTGAGGTCGACAGGGGAGTCACCGTTGCGTGCGTAAGCCTATGCCTGATCGTCTCGAGACCACCGACCGGGAAACAGCACGGCGCTACCGCCAGAGGGCGGTTGAGCTGCGACAGCAGGCTCAGGTGGCTGTCACCCCGCGGCTGCGCGAGCTGCTCCTCGAGAATGCAGACCTCTACGCCTTCCCGCACGTTAATTGCCGACCAAAATCCGGTGAGTTTTATAGGACCGCTTTGTCCTTGAGCAATAAAATCCCATTGTCCGGTCTCCAAACCTCTTTGCCAACTGTTCCTAGGGTGTGAGGGGAGCCCACTGGCCGGCGCAGCGCAAATCCATTCTTGAGCTGGACGACAGAGTTCGGTCCATCAACGCCGATAGACGCCTGCCGCGAATACCTCTCCTTCCGAGCAGTTTCGAATGACCCAGTGAGCAAGCCCCGATCCGGCCGCGAGGCAGCGCGCTGGGCAATGTAGTCACGAGGAGGTTGGAACTACCTCAAAGCTCCGTCCTTGCCCCGGTCGAGTTCGTGAACGAGACGCCGACCGCCTTCTCTGATCGCCACCTGAGCTCACATTTGTGGAGTGCGTTCTGCTTGGGAATCTCGAGGTCGAACTGCAGGGGGAGAAGCTCGGTCCCGCCAGCCAGCTCCAGCCTGGCCCCAGTCGGCGAGAGGTCCCGGATGAGGCAGTCGAAGGTGCTATTTTTGTTAATACGGATGCGGCCGGCAAGGATTGAGCGTCTGCGGAGAAAGCTGCGTTCGATAATCATGACACGGCCCCGACATTCGCCTGGCCTGGAGCGTCGCCTTTCTCCATCTCAATGAACGCCAAGGGTTCGACCTCTGGTTCCAAGAGACGAATTCAAAATCACCGCGCAAAATCGTGGTCACGAAATCGCAGTCGAGAATGCAAAAGTTTGGAGGAGGGTACAAAAAGTCAAATTCAAAATCGCGCGCGGATTTTTTGTGGGCTCCAGAAACATCCGGGGTAACCCCCGTCCGTGGGCTACCCTCCCGAGTTGCAGCTTCATCACAAGCCTGATCGAAAGGCCAGCCCCCACCCCCTACCCACCTTCGTCATGTCATGCACAGTGGCTGTGATGCTGGCGTGCCGTGATGGCATTGACTCGCTAAGGCCTCTGCGGAGTCCGCCAGCGGCCGTCAGGGCTCTGGGCTACCACGATAGCTCTCTGCCCCTCCAACGGCCTTCCTGGCCCTTCCTACGCTGTCGCTCGGCCTCAAATGCCTCACGCACCCGGGCGATCGATGGGTGCAGCGGGTTCTTCACCTTCCGCCATGACCTTGACGGGCCCGATCGGTAGGGATGCGCCACGTGCTTCGACACGATCCCCTCGAGGCCGAGGCGACAGGCATGGTCGAAGATGGTCGCGCCGTCCCCGGTCAGATGCTCGACATACTCGAGGCCGTCGCGTGCCTTGGCGAGAAGCCTAGCGAGCCGCCGCTTGCGCTCGAGGAGCGGCTTCTGCCGATAATCCTCGCCGTTGAGCTCGATGATGTCGAAGGCCAGCATGCGAGCCTCGCCGTCACGGCTGTGGCTCCATAGCGCGTCGAAGTCGTGCCTGCCCTTGCGGTCGAGGATCACCGCCTCGCCATCGAGCACTATTGATGAGATGCGCAGCTCTCCCATCGCCTCGGCGATGAGCGGGTAACGTCTCGACCAGTTCGTGCCGCCTCGACTGTAGAGCTTGATCACCTTGCCTTCACGGCGAGCGAGCAGGCGGAAGCCATCCGCCTTTATCTCGTGAATGAAGTGCGGACCAGTTGGTGGGTTTGCGACGCGTGTCGGTTGGCAGGGACGGAATATCACGAGATTCGAATGCAGGCTTGCTGCGGGTGAGTCAAGTTGCCGCATGCCGAAGCATTGACCCGAGACAATCTTGTCACTATTGCTTGAGCACTAGTGACGAGACCTGACGTCAACTTCCTGCAAACGAAGGAAAAAGAGAACTGCCATGAGAACCAGGGCATTCGCATATTTGCGCACATCGAGCGCCGCAAATGTGGGCCTCGACAAGGACTCCGAGAAGCGCCAGCTTGCAACTATCGAGGCCTATGCAGCGCGCGAAAATGTCGAGCTCGTCAGCTCGTTTTATGATGCCGCCGTTCGCGGCGGTGACGCGATCGATGCTCGCCCGGGCTTTGCGGCCATGCTCGAGGCGATCGCCGTCAACGGCGTGCGCACCATTATTGTGGAAAGCGCCAACCGCTTCGCTCGCGATCTCATCGTCCAGGAAACTGGCCATCGCATGCTGCGCGATATGGGAATCACCCTGATCGCGGCCGATAGCCCGGACGCTTTCATCGAGGATAGCCCCACGACCGTTCTCATTCGCCAGGTTCTTGGGGCCGTCGCGCAATTCGAGAAAGCGGCGCTCGTGGCAAAGCTGAGAGCGGCGCGCGAGCGTAAGCGTCGCCTGACCGGTCGCAAGGTGGGCGGTCGCGCATCGATTGCCGAGATGCGCCCTGAAGTGGTCGAGGAGGCAAGGAGGCTTTCAAGGAGGAGGCCGAAGGGCGGCAAGCGATCGTTGCGCGAGATTGCTACGGAGCTCGCCAACACGGGTCACGTGGCCCCTTCAGGCAAGCCCTATCACCCCGACATGGTCAGGCGAATGCTGGCGAAGTGAAAAGTAAGCGCGCGCCTACTTTTTGTTCATATTCGCGCACAAAGAAAAACCCCCGAGGGTGTTCCGCCCCTCGGGGGTCCAACGGAGGTTGTGTTCATCACGAGTCCGGGGCCGAAACGGAAGAAAACGGCCCCACTGACGATTCTAGGGCGTGTCGTCCGGGCGACAAGGGTCATAAACACCGAAGAAAAAGCCTTGGCTCCGTTATGCATGCGAAGCCAAGGCTCATGGAGGGTAGGAGATGCCCCCTTGCCACACGGGGCGGAGACATCCCACCACAGGATCAGGTGAACCGCAAGAGAAACCCCCGAGGGGAAGGAGCCTCGGGGGCCGGCGGAGGTCATTACCTCTGCCCGGGCGAGTGCGAATCGACCCTCGAGATTATCCCATCACGGCGCTCGATTGGTCGCAAGCGGAGGCGCTTTCATCGCTGGTAAATTGCGGCCGCGGGTGGAAAGGATCTCACTGACACTTGTGCCAGGTAGCATGGGCACGGTCGCCGCTACCATAGCAGTAGCCGATCTGGGCCAAGGTCTGCTCAAAATTCAGGCGCGCATCACAGGAGAGTTGGGTCGCGGGGTCATCACTTGACCCGCCGCGACATTGTTCGTCGAGCTTGGCATGCATAGCCACGACGTTCTTATCGAGGCTCTCGGCATAAGCGGGCGTGGCTACGATAGCCTCAGCAATCAGATGGCCGAGTACCGCCACGACAAGGGCTGAGAGAAACGTATTCATCATCTCGGGCAGCCTACGGGCTCAGGCCAGCCAGCCATTCGGCAAGAACGATCGGTTCTTTGCCGGTGGATAATGCACCAGCAGAGGAAGTTGGGTCCAGTTTCGGTCCAGATACGAGTGAACCCAGCGCGAACAAACGTGCACAAACGCGAACGCGCTGAATGGAATTTCAAGGACTTACGAGTAGAGCACAACTTTGCCAAGGTTGGGGTCGTGGGTTCGAATCCCATCGCCCGCTCCAAATCCATATTGTCCGTACCGGACACATGGGTGACAATTCGTTCCTAAGACATGGGTGACAATCCGGGCCGAAGGGGTTGTCGAGGGGCTGCAAAGTTCTCTGCTCCAAGTCGATGAAGCCGAGATCGTAGCCCGTTAAGCTCACGAGCCAAATTCGTCGTTGACCTCTTTGTTACCGAGGTGATCGGGCGCACGATGCCCGTAGGGCGGCTCGACCATCTTCTCGGTTGTCAGCATTGCCCGATCGTTCTTGCCGAATGGCTGGCCGGCCTGAGCCCGTAGGCAGATGCCCGAAATGATGATGAAGACGTTTTTCTCAGCCCTCGTCGTGGCGGTAGTCGGCCATCTGATTGCTGACGCTATCGTAGCCACGCCCGCTTATGCAGAGAGTCTCGACAAGAACGTCGTGGCTATGCATGCCAAGCTCGACGAACAATGTCGCGGCGGATCAAGGGATGATCCCGCGACCCAACTCTCCTGTGATGCGCGCCTGAATTTTGAGCAGACCTTGGCCCAGATCGGCTACTGCTATGGTAGCGGCGACCGTGCCCATGCTACCTGGCACAAGTGTCAGTGAGGTAGGTCCTTCCCTCAGCGTCGTGTACCGATTGCCGCAATAGAGCCTCAGTTGTCCAGCCCCGCGGCAAGAAAGCCGCCGTCGACCACGATGGATTGACCTGTGACGAAGTTCGCAGATGGAGAGGCGAGATAGATGGCAGCGTCCACGATTTCCTCGAGAACGCCGAAGCGATGCATCGGTGTCCGGCGGAGGGCCGCCTCCTTGCGCGTGTCCGACATCTTTTTCTCATTGAGGGCGGTCATGATGAATCCAGGCGAAACGGCGTTGACCCTCACGCCGCGTTCCGCCCACTCCGCGCCGAGTGTGCGTGTCAAACCTAAAACTCCATGCTTACTCACGGTGTAGGGTGCGCTAAGCTGGAAACCTCGATGAGCGGCGACCGAGGCGATGTTTACGATACTCCCCGAGCCGCGTTCGAGCATATGCCGCCCGACTTCTATGCTGGCGAAGAAGACGCTCGTCAGGTTGGTTGCCAAAATGAGATCGTAGTCGGCGCGAGTGAATGTTTCGGAGGGCTTCAAAATGGTGATGCCCTGTGAGTTGACCAGGATGTCGATGCGGCCGTATTCCGCAAGGGTCCGGCTTACGAGACCGGTCAGCTGCGCCGGATCGGTCAAATCGGCGCAGTAGCCTTTATGCGCGCCTCCGCGAGCCGCAAGCGAGGTGCCGACTTCTGCGACTTTCGATTTCGTTTTACCGACGAGGACCACCGTGGCGCCTGCATCTTGGAAACCGAGGGCGATCTCACGGCCAATGCCGCTCGAGCCTCCAAGAACCAGGGCCACTTTGTCCTGCAGTGAGAACCGTTCTGCGCGATCGGTCGCCATTTTCTTCCCCTCAACTCACGCCACCTTGAAGCGGCGTAATACCTCCTCGTTGATCTGAATACCCAGGCCTGGCCGCTGCGGCGGCTGAATTCGTCCGTTCTTGAAATCGAAACCTTCCTGAACGAGCTCGCGCCGGAGCGTCTCGACACAAAGATGAGGAGGCAAATACTCGATGAAGGCGCAATGGGGGGTGTTGAAAGCGAGATGCGCGGTTGCGGTCACCGAAAGGCCCGTCTTCCAGCAATGCGGCACGATGATGCGGCCATGCGTCAAGGCGAGGCGACATACTTTTTGGGCTTCGCGAAAGCCGCCGACGCGGCCGATGTCGGGCTGGGCTACGTCGATCTTTCCGCGCGTGATCAAATCCTCGAACTCCCAATGCGTCGCCAACCATTCGCCCGACGCGATCTTCATCGGCGCCATGTCGTGCAAGCGCGCATATTCATCGAGGTTGTCGACCCAGATCGGCGTCTCGAGGAAAAACAGGTCGAACTCTTTCCATTGCCCCACCGTTTGATACGCCGTCGACGCGTCGGCCCACATGTATTGCACGTCGACCATCAGCGCGATCTCCGGCCCGAGTGTCTTTCGAACCGCGGCGACCACCTCGGTATGGCGATCGAAGCTTTCGTTGAGTCCGCTGTGGGCGTAGGGTCCGGCCATTGTGACCTCGGCCTTCACGGCCCGGAAACCGAGCTCCTTAGCGCGCTGCGCCCAGGCACACAGGGATTCCCGGTATTCGACGAAACTGCGCCCCGACGGCTGAAGCGACGCGTAGGGGATTACCGAATTTTGGTGGGCACCCCCAAGAAGCTCGTAAACGGGCCTGTTCTCAGCTTTTCCCTTGATGTCCCACAGAGCCATTTCGATGGCTCCCATTGCATGTATAACGGCGCCACGTCGACCGTGCATGCAGGTGCCGACATACATTCGCTGCCACAACTCATCGATCTCGCAAGGATCAGACCCGATCAGGATGTCACGCAGGGAGAGGCTCATCGTGTGTGTTCCGGGCGCCTCGATGCACGCTTTCGCGATCCAGGGATTGACGTCGCTTTCTCCGAATCCGGTGATGCCTTCATCCGTGTAGAGCGCGACAATGAAGCTGTCCTGAGCCGATGAGGTCAGCGACTTGTCGAAATTCGGCGCGAGGAGCACGTGACAATCAACGCCTGTGATCTTCATCGCGCGTCCTTCCCGCGAATTGCGACCGAGCCCCCGTCTCGCAGTTCGTAGCTGATAAGAGTTGCCGATCGGATGGCCGGCCAATCGATGCCTATCCCGAGGCCTGGACCGAGGGGGGCACGGACGTATCCCTCTTTGTCCGTCCGGATGACGTCGAGTGAACCCGCCTCAAACGCCGCATAGGGAACCGGCTGCTCGAAGTAGCTGCAGTTGCCGCGCGCCAGCATCAAATGCAAATTCGCTGCTTGCGTTAGCGTATAGCCCCAGCACTGCAGTTCGCAGTTCATTCCTGCGGCTTCTGCCAAAGACATTATCTTGAGGGTGGGTGTGATTCCTCCAGCAATGGTCGCGTCGACCCGGACGCTACTCCAAGCACCAAGATTGATCCCCAACATGATGAGGTGAGGATCCAGCAGCCAATTTCCCGCGGGAAGTATGGGGACTGCGACGCGGCGGCGAAGCTCGCAGTAACCAGTGAGATCGGTGTCGACGAGAGGCGCCTCGAACCAGTGAAAACCAAAATCCTCAAGGGCGCGCGCAACGAAGAGAGCATCATCTCGGCAATAGCGCTGCTCGACGTCCAGCATCAGATCCAGTTTGGAGACGAAGCGATCATGCGCCGACCGCGCGAGGGCGAGATCTTGCTTCGGCCGGCACCAGCTATGGAATTTGACGGCGCGAAATCCCGCTTGACGCAGTTCCTCGACAAAATCCACATAAGCCTCGACGCTCTGCAGCAGCGGAGTGCTGGCGTAAGACAGAATGCGGCTTCCATGACTGCCGAGAAAACGATGGAGAGGCAGACCCGCGGCCTTGGCGGCGAGATCCCACAGTGCAATATCGATCGCAGATTGCGCCTGCGGCGCCTGCGGAATGTTGTAATTCCTCAACTTGTGCCAGAGCTGTTCGCGATCCAGCGCGCTCGCATTGATGAGAAGCGGCGAAAAATGTCGAAGCGTCTCGGCAACGGATTGATCGAAACCACCTTCGGAATAGGACGCAGCGGCACCCACGCCCTCGAGGCCGTCACGTGTCGTCAGCCGCACGATGTTGTTCGTCATGAACTGCTCGTGCATGCCTTCGGCCCAGGCATATCGCGGCGTCTCCGGTCCAACTGCGTAGACTTGGACCCGATCAATCCGAAGTTCTGTGCTCATAACTTCCCGATGGTGCCGGCACGAGGAGATCGGATGCGGCGAGACTTTCGCCATGCCATCCCAAATGGCTGAGAAAATCGCGGGTTCGCTGGATCGTCGGCTCCTCAAAAACCTGACGAGGGGGGCCTTGCTCCACAACTTTCCCATGATCGAAAACCACGATCCAGTTGCCGACGCGCTTGGCAAAATCCATCTCGTGCGTCACGACCACCATGGTCATGCCCTCATCGGCCAGTCGCTTCATGACGCTCAAGACCTCGCCGATCGTCTCGGGATCGAGCGCGGAGGTGGGTTCGTCAAAGAGCATGACGTCGGGCTGCATTGCGAGCGCCCGTGCAATTGCCACTCGTTGCTGCTGCCCCCCTGAAAGAGCTGCCGGATATTGTGCCGCTTTGTCTCCGAGCCCGACCTTCCGCAAGAGCTCCATGGCTCGCGCCGCAGCCCCTGCGGCCGGCATGCGAAGGACGGTCGTCGGCCCTACGGCCACATTCCGCAGCACCGTGAGGTGAGGAAACAGCTCGAAATTCTGGAAGACCATGCCCATTCGACGGCGCAGGTTGCGTGCGTCCGTGCGACGATCATGGACATCACGTCCATCCATCAGAACGCGACCGCTATCAATTGATTCGAGCGCGTTGGCGCAGCGCAAGAGCGTGGATTTCCCGGACCCGCTCGGTCCGATGAGGCAAACGACTTCTCCGCGATTTACTTGAAAAGTGACGCCAGCGAGCGCGTCTAAGGAACCGTACCGCTTGCACACGTTGTCAAAAGAAAGAATCGGAGCAGCATCGCTTCCGATCCGGGGTCGGGTTGGTGTTTCGGTTCGTATGCTCATTCGGTAACTTTGAGCCGGCGATGAAGCCAATCGACCAATTTTGCCTGTGGGTACCCCATCAGGCAATAAAGTGCCGCCATTGCCGTCAGCACTTCGAGCACGCGGTAGGTCTCGGAGCGAATCTTGAGGGCGACGTAGCTTAGGTCGGCCACAGCGATTATGGACACCAACGAAGTATCCTTGAACAAGGATACCCAGGTGCTTGCGAGCGCGGGCAGCACACGCACGGTCGCCTGTGGCAAGATTATCTTGCGCATGACTTGAGGTTTGCTCATGCCGAGCGCCAGCCCCGCATTCCATTGTCCGGGCCGGATCGACTGAATTCCCGCGCGAAAAGTTTCAGAATTGAACGATGAGACGTTAAGGGTCAGCCCCAGCAACGCGGTCGCGAACTCCGACAATCGTATGTCGAACGCCGCAGGTAGGACGTAAAACATCCAATAGATCTGCAGAATGAGCGGAGTCGCCCTGAAAAATTCGACAAACCAGGTCGTAGCGCTACGCACGGCGCGCAGGGGAGACAGCCTGAGAAGCGCCAGGATGAGCCCTCCCGGCAGCGCCAGCATCATGGTGATCGCCGTGAGGAGGATCGTCATTTCGGCACCGGCGATCAGGCGCCATCGATTGTCCCAGACGACTGACCAGTCGAGCGTCATGGGAGATTTCCCATTCGGAGCGGAGTCATGACGCACCGAGGGGAGCAAGGTTTCGGTAGATTCGGTCGATCATTCGCGCGGTGGGATAGCAGATCAGGAAGTAAATCAGCATTGCGGATGTATAAATTTCGAAAGGACGAAACGTTTTTCCCGCCAACACCTGCGATTGGCGAAGGAGTTCGGGAACGGCGATTACCGAAGCGATTGCGCTATCTTTCACGGCGATCACGATCAGAGAACCAAGCGGTGGAAGCATTCGGATCACGGCCTGCGGCAGAATGATCGTGCGTATGGCCTGTGTGCGCGACATCCCCAGCGCGAGAGCCGCTCGCATCTGCCCCGGGCGCACCGAAGTGAGGCCCGCACGGATGGTTTCCGTGATGTAGGCGCCAAGATGAACACCAAGCGCAAGAACACCGCCAGTAAAGGGGGTGAGCGACTCCCCGATCACCAAGGGAAAGGCGAAGTAGGTCCAAACTAAAATGGCGAGAACAGGGATTGAACGTACGAGATCGACGTAAACACCGACAATCGTGTCGAGCAGTGGGCCACCATAGGTGCGCGCAACTCCGCCGAAGATCCCGATCGCCGCGCCCAAAATGATGGAGAGAAGGCTGAGCGAGATCGTGAATCCGAGCCCGGTCAGAATGAACTGCCAGTTGAGGATGAGCGGCGAGACGTCGATGTCCATGCGCTTAGGTGCACCCAATCGGCGAAACCCGGATTGGTTCGGCACAATCGCGGCGGGTGGCGCTTTTTACTCGAAAAGCGCCTAGCCGCGGTAAAATTGCCCTACTGGGATGGCGGTTTTACACTTTTGAGAATTCGAAGTTCTTCAGCTTCAAGCTTTGGCTGCATCTCCTGCTCGACCGAGGTCAGCCAAGACAAGAAAACCGGATCGCCTTTATCGATGGCCATGGCCGTCTTGGCTTCCATTTCCTTGCTCTTCAGGCAATCATCCCCTTGCGGGAATACGGTCAAGCCCTTCACCGATACGTTCAGATTTGGCCAAGCCACGTTATCGATGGGAGCGATGTCGGCCCGCTTCGAGATGATTTCCTCAACCGGCGCGTTCGCACCTGAGCCCGCCACAGCGCGGTACTTAAGCTGCTTGAAGCGCGTGGGCGCCCAAGTCTCCGGGGGTGTCCCGGTGAAATAGGCCATTGTGATGTCCGGACTGTCCAGATCATCCACGGTCTTCGCCTTCTGGAGCTTGGGATTGCTGGCAAGGCCGAAGAAGCAAAGACTTGAACCGGAATACGGGACGAAATCCACGACCTTTTGGCGCGCGGGCGTAATTGTCAGCGGGGCAATGGTGATGTCGGCCTGCCCCGATGCGAGAATGGGGACCTTGGTCTCGTGACTCACCGGCACGATCTCGAGCTTCACACCGAGCCGATCGGCGATCGAGTTGGCGAGCAGCCAAGCTGGCCCTGAGAATTGCGGTCCCGCGCCACTCGTGTTCTCCGGCAGCCAGGGGAACTCGCCGATAGCCGCGGCGCGCAGCACGCCTCGTTTTTTGATTTCATCTATCTTCTTGCTTTTCCCGGGCTCGGGCACGGTGGTCTGAGCGAATATGACCGGAGTATAGGCGAGTGCGAAAGCCAGAACTGCCCATTGTACGAACTTCGCTATTCTCCAGCACATCGTCTCGCTCCCTTTATAGACTTGTAAAAGACATTCTGCCTCCCGGCATTGCGCAGCGCAAGTCTGATTGAATACAATCGTACAAGAACGAAAAATTGGCAATCCCGCTCTCACAGGGAGATCGTCGCTTTGAATCTGCAATTGGTGAAAGCTCGAAGCCTGCCGGAACAGATTGCAGACGCGATTGTCGAGGGTATCGCCAGCGGGGCGTTGCAACCCGGTCAGCGCCTGATTGAACTGGAACTGGCGCACCACCTCTCAGTGAGCCGGGTTCCCTTGCGTGAGGCGCTCAAGATTCTGGAGGCGCAAGGAATACTGTCACGGGCGCAAAATCGCGGTGTTCGCATCGTTGATCTTGATGATGCGCGTATCGATCAGTTGTGCGAGGCGCGCGCAGCGCTTGAAACGATCGCGGCCCGCGACGCCCTCGCGAATTTTCGAGCGAAACCCGAGCGACTGCAGCGTCTGGAAGCTCCAATCACCTTGATGGAAGATGCCGTGCGGCGAAGCGATTGGACTGGCGTCAACAAGGCTGACCTCGCCTTCCACAA
>JAFBAK010000328.1 GCA_019247795.1 Hyphomicrobiales bacterium
ACATGCCCACCAACATTCTCATGCCGGCCCTTTCCCCAACCATGGAGAAGGGCAATCTCGCGAAATGGCTGAAGAAGGAAGGTGACACGATCAAGTCGGGCGACGTGATCGCCGAGATCGAGACCGATAAGGCGACCATGGAGGTCGAGGCGGTCGATGAGGGCGTGCTCGCGAAAATCGTGGTGCCCGAAGGGACGGCCGATGTGCCCGTGAACCAGCTCATAGGACTGATCGCGGCCGAAGGCGAGGACGCAAATGCGGTCGCGAGCGCGGCGGGGCAGGGTGCGGCGAGCCCGACCCCGCCGGCCACAAATCGCGAAGCCTCGGGTGGTGCCAAGGCTCAGCCGGCTGAGGCCGCGAAGGCGACGACAGCAAAGGCGCCGCCCGCGCCGGCGGGCGCTCCCGCTGCTCGACCGGCCGCTGCGAGCCCGGCAGAGAGAACCGGCATTCCGGCGCGCGCGAACGGCCAGGCGAAGGGCGAGCGCGTCTTCGCCTCACCGCTCGCGCGCCGCATCGCGAAGGATGCCGGCATCGACATCTCGCAAGTGCCCGGCTCAGGACCGCATGGCCGGATCGTCGAAAAGGACGTGAAATCGGCGGTTGCGGGAGGCACCGCGAAGCGCGCACCGGGCGCGCAGCCTCAAGCTCCGAGCGCCCGCCCATCCCTGCCGACGGGCATGCCGGATGAGGTGATCAAAAAGCTCTTCGAGCCCGGCTCGTTCACCGAGGTCCCTCACGACGGCATGCGCAAGACCATCGCGCGGCGCCTTGCCGAGGCGAAAGCGACGATCCCGCATTTCTATCTATCGGTGGACTGTCATCTCGATGCGCTCATGCGACTTCGCGAGGAGATCAACGCCGCAGCACCGAAGGACAAGGACGGCAAGCCCACCTACAAGCTTTCGGTCAACGATTTCGTCATCAAGGCGTTGGCGCTCGCGCTCATGCGAGTGCCCGATGCCAATGTGAGCTGGACCGAGAATTCCATGCTCAAGCACAAGGATGCCGATGTCGGTGTCGCCGTTTCCATTCCGGGCGGGTTGATCACGCCGATAATCCGCAAGGCCCAATCGAAGACGCTGTCGGCCATCTCCAACGAGATGAAGGACCTCGCGCAGCGCGCCAAGACGCGCAAGCTCAAGCCGCAGGAATATGAAGGCGGCACAACGGCCGTCTCGAATCTCGGCATGTTCGGCGTGACGAATTTCTCGGCGGTGATCAATCCGCCGCACGCCACGATCCTGGCCGTAGGGACGGGCGAAAAGCGCGTCGTCGTGAAGAACGATGCGCCATCCGTCGCGACGATGATGTCCGTCACGCTCTCGACCGATCATCGCGCCGTCGACGGAGCGCTCGGCGCCGAGCTTCTCTCGGCTTTCAAAACGCTGATCGAGAACCCGGTATCGATGCTGGTCTAAAGCCGAAGGGCCGAACGGGCCGGCCCTTCGCCTTGATCATTAATTCAGACGCATACCCGCGCGCCGTTTTGAGGGACGCTCGGTCGGGACCACGCTCACATCGCCGATCAGGAGGCCATCCGGGCCGAGCGTGACGGAAGCCGTGTCGCCGGCCTTGAGCTTGCCGGCGAGGATCTGCTCGGCGAGCGGATCTTGCACATATTTTTGGATGACGCGCCGCAACGGCCGCGCGCCGTAAGCGGGATCATAGCCCTTCTCCGCGAGCCAGGCGCGTGCCGTATTGTCAAGCTCGAGATTGATCTCTCGATCGGAAAGAAGCCTTCGTAGATAATCGATCTGAATATCCACGATCGCCGCCATGTCGGAACGCTTCAGGCGGTGGAACAAGATGATCTCATCGACGCGGTTGAGGAACTCCGGTCTGAAATGTGACCGGACGGCCGCCATCACCTCTTCGCGCACATCCTCGGAATCCTGGCCTTCCGGCTGGTTCACGAGAAATTCCGCGCCGAGATTCGACGTCATGATGATCAAGGTATTGCGGAAATCCACCGTCCGGCCCTGACCATCGGTGAGGCGCCCGTCGTCGAGCACCTGCAGCAGCACGTTGAAGACGTCGGGATGTGCCTTCTCGATCTCGTCGAACAGGACCACCTGATAGGGTCGGCGCCGCACGGCTTCGGTGAGCGATCCGCCCTCCTCATAGCCGACATATCCCGGCGGCGCACCGATCAAACGCGCCACGGAGTGCTTCTCCATGTATTCGGACATGTCGATGCGCACCATCGCCGCCTCGTCGTCGAACAGGAAAGCGGCAAGCGCTTTGGTGAGCTCCGTCTTGCCGACGCCGGTCGGGCCGAGGAACATGAATGAGCCGATCGGGCGATTGGGGTCCTGCAGACCGGCGCGCGCCCGGCGCACCGCGGTCGAGACGGCCGCCACCGCCTCCTCCTGACCGATGACGCGCCTTTTGAGCTGATCCTCCATCTTGAGGAGCTTCTCGCGCTCGCCTTCGAGCATCTTGTCGACGGGCACGCCGGTCCAGCGCGAGACGACCGCGGCGATGTGGTCGGGTGTGACCGCTTCATCAGCCATGCCGCCGGCCTCGCCATCCGAGCCCTCCTTGGCCTCGATGCCGGCAAGCTCCTTTTCGAGTCCCGGAATGATGCCGTAGGCGAGTTCACCGGCGCGCTGATATTCGCCGCGGCGTTGTGCTTGCTCGAGCTCGACGCGCGCTTTCTCCAGGTCTTCCTTGAGTTTCTGGGCACGATTGAGCTTGTCTTTCTCGCCCTGCCATTTGGCGGTGAGCGCGGCGGATCTTTCCTCGAGCTCGGCCAGCTCTTTCTCGAGGCGTTGCAACCGATCCTTCGAGCCTGGATCATTCTCCTTCTTCAACGCTTCCTGCTCGATCCTCAGCCGAACGATCTCGCGATCGATCGAGTCGAGCTCCTCGGGCTTGGAATCGACCTGCATGCGCAAGCGCGCCGCGGCCTCGTCCACGAGGTCGATCGCCTTATCGGGGAGAAAACGGTCGGTGATGTAGCGGTTCGAGAGGGTCGCGGCAGCGACGAGGGCCGCATCCTGGATGCGCACGCCGTGATGCAGCTCATATTTCTCCTTGAGGCCGCGCAGGATAGAGACGGTGTCCTCGACCGTGGGCTCGCTGATGAAAACGGGCTGGAAGCGCCGGGCCAAGGCGGCGTCCTTTTCCACATGCTTGCGGTATTCATCGAGCGTGGTGGCGCCGACGCAATGCAGTTCACCGCGCGCCAGCGCCGGCTTCAAGAGGTTGGAGGCATCCATCGCCCCGTCCGCCTTCCCGGCACCGACAAGTGTGTGCATCTCGTCAATGAACAGGATGATGTTTCCTTCGGCGCTGGTGACCTCCTGCAGCACCGCTTTCAGACGTTCCTCGAACTCGCCGCGATATTTCGCGCCCGCGATAAGCGATCCCATGTCAAGCGCCAGGAGACGTTTGTCCTTCAGGCTCTCCGGCACGTCGCCATTGATGATGCGCAGAGCGAGCCCTTCGACAATGGCAGTCTTGCCGACGCCCGGCTCGCCGATGAGGACGGGATTGTTCTTGGTGCGGCGCGAGAGCACCTGGATGGTGCGGCGGATCTCCTCGTCGCGCCCGATGACGGGGTCGAGCTTGCCGTTGCGCGCAGCCTCGGTGAGATCGCGCGCATATTTCTTGAGCGCGTCATAGGCCTGCTCCGCGGATGCGGAATCGGCGGTGCGGCCTTTGCGCAAGGCTTCGATCGCGGCATTGAGGTTTTGCGGCGTCACTCCGGCCCGGGCCAAGGCCTTAGCGGCTTCACTGTCCTTTTCGATCGTGAGCGCCAGAAGGAGGCGCTCGACGGTCACGTAACTGTCGCCTGACTTTTCGGCCGCCTTCTCCGCGGTGTCGAAGACGCGCGCGAGCTGAGGCGTGAGATAGACCTGGCCGGCTCCCCCGCCACCCACCTTCGGCAGCTTGGCAAGTGCCTCTTCGGCGCCTTGCAGGGCAACGCGCGGGTCGCCGCCGGCGCGCGAAATGAGCCCCGCGGCCAAACCCTCGCTGTCTTCGATGAGAACCTTGAGAAGATGTTCGGGGGTGAATTGCTGATGTCCCTCGCGCAAAGCGAGTGTCTGCGCCGATTGGATGAAGCCCTTCGCGCGGTCTGTATATTTTTCGATGTTCATGTCGAACCCTTTCAGCCGGCGCCGAAAGCTTCCGATGAACACATTCAGCGCCGCCTCCACAAATGTGGTGTGACGCATCGACAGGACAAGAGCGCGCCGGCCGCGAGCAAGCGTGCGATTTTCAGTGCGCGCCTACAATCGCTGCGGGGAACGCGAATCCGAGGCAAGGCGTGCCGCTGAAAAACGGTTGAGGGACTTTGCGACTGGGTCCAGCTCTGGCGGGCGTTCGAACCTCATGGCAAGGCTTGCCGCTGGAGTGTTTGCCCGATGCTTACCCTGGGAGCACGATTACCTTGGCGTTGAGTGCGGTGCGTTCATAAAGATCCATCGCGTCCTGATTGATCAGGCGAATGCAGCCGGAGGAAACGCGCGAACCGATGGTCCACGGCTCGACCGTGCCGTGCATCCGATAATAGGTGTCCTGGTTGCCTTGCCAGAGATACATGGCGCGTGCCCCGAGCGGATTGCCCGGCCCTCCCGCCATCCCGTTGGGCGGGGCGTATTTCGCAAGCTCGGGTTGCCGCTCCCGCATTTCCGGCGGAGGAAACCATTTCGGCCATTCCTGTTTCGAGCGGATATAGGCCTCCCCGTTCCAACCGAAACCTTCGCGACCGACGCCGACCCCGTAGCGCACCGCACGTCCGCCGCCCAGAACGTAGTAGAGGTACCGCTTCGCGGGATCGATGATCACGCTGCCGGGGGCCTCGCTGCTTGCATAGGTGACCGTGCGGCGCAGGAAGGCGGGATTGATGCGCTTGAGATCGATGGCCGGCACCGGAAAGGGCTCGGTCGTGATCGCCGCGTATGTCGCGCTGTCGCTCGGATCGGGGGTGAAATCGAGCTTGCCTTCGGGCGGCAAAGGCGGCGGGTTGAGCGGAGCGACGGTGACCGGCTTCGTCGGCACCGATTGCACGGTCGGCGGCGGCGGGGGCTTTCCGACGGCGCAAGCACCCGCCACGACCGGCAGGCTGAAAGCGAAGAAGCGTCTCGTGATGTCGCCGTTCATATGCACTCCTGCGTGGCGAAGCACGCGAATCAAGGCTCGTCCCCGGATGCGAGGGTGAGTTGAATTGTGGCTGCTCTGTGTCGAATTCGGGCAAATCCGGACGAGTTGAACGGTTCTCGTCACAAAGCCGCCCGGGTGCGTGGGAAATGCAACACTCGGTTGGACTTGGCGTATCAGCGGCCGCCGGAGACCCGAAGATTGGCTCCAGTGACATAGGATGCGTTTTCGGACAGGAGGTAGAGGATTGTTGCCGCGATCTCCTCGGCCTTGCCGATGCGTCGCATCGGAATCATCGGAGTGATCCGCTCGACGCGACCCGGATCGCCGCCAGATGCGTGAATTTCGGTGTCGACCATGCCCGGTGAGACCGCGTTGACCCTGACGCCCTCGACCGCAAGCTCCTTGGCAAGCCCGATCGTCAAGGAATCCACCGCACCTTTCGAAGCGGCGTACCAGACATATTCGCCGGGGCTGCCGAGGCTCGCTGCCGCCGAGGATATGTTGACGATGGCGCCGCCATCCCCGCCATTGCGCCTCGCCATGCGTTGCGCCGCGGCGCGCGCGACGAGAATTGCGCCTGTGACATTGAGGTCGATGACGGCACGGATCGTCTCGGGCGTGGCTTTCTCGACGGGGC
>JAFBAK010000243.1 GCA_019247795.1 Hyphomicrobiales bacterium
GCAGCCGAAGCCGTAGCAGACCGTCATGCGCTGCGCGGTCGGCGGAAAGATCGATGCCGCGGTGTAGATCGCCGCCTGCTGCGTGCTCAATTCGAGCGAATGAGATGGCGATGAGGTCGCGAGCAGAAGACACCCCATCAGGACGACGCGAAGACCGCAATACACTGGCGCTTTGCGTATTTCGCCTGCCGTTGACAACCTTTGCACCAGCGCCATTCGCCAGCCTCCGATCGAAGAAATCTGTCGCGGTGGTTGCGCGATGCGTCCTGTGATCGCGAAAGGCGCATCATATCGCAAAAAATGATCGAACGGGTCATGGGTGGCGCGTGCGGGCCCGAAAAGCGCTTCGACGCGCCAGTCCAGCCGTCCACGTCGAGACCCAGTGATTCGAGAACGATGAAAACCCGGTCGCGCCCGGCGACTGTGTTGATTAAGATGGCTCGTTGCTTCAATCGACTTGGAAGATGCCATGCTGAAAACCATCGATCCGATGCTCAACGCAGATGTACTCCACGCGCTTTGCGCCATGGGGCATGGTGACGATCTCGTTCTTTGCGACACCAATTTTCCGGCTGCTGCGGTCGCGCGCCGAACCGTGATCGGGGAGCTTTTGCGCATCGACAATGTGACGGCAGCGCGGGCCGCGCGCGCCGTCTTGTCCGTCCTGCCGCTCGACGATTTCGTCGACGACCCGGTTTTGCGCATGCAGGTTGTCGGCAAGCCTCTCGAAGTGCCGGACGTTCAAGCCGAAGTGCAAGCCGAGATCGATGCCGTCGAGGGTCGCGCCCGGCCGATGGGCTCAATCGAGCGCTTCGCCTTTTATGACCTTGCCGCAAAGGCCTATTGCATCGTGCAAACTGGCGAACGCCGCTTCTACGGCTGTTTCATCTTCAAGAAGGGCGTCATTGCACCTTGAGGACCGACGTCACCCCGACGGCCCGCGCAACGGCCTGGCTCTCATGCCTCGCAGAGGCTCTCGCGGGGTCCGATGTCGGGACCGCCATGTCCCTCTTTGGCAGCGAATGCTACTGGCGCGACCTCCTGGCTTTCACCTGGAACATCAAGACGATGGAGGGCCGCGAAGCGATCGGACGCATGCTCGAAGCGACGCTCGCCGCGACGGCGCCTAGCGCCTGGAAAATTGTGGATGGTGCCACGGAAACGGACGGCGTCGTTGAAGCCTGGTTCACTTTCGAGACTGCGGTCGCACGCGGAAAGGGTCATCTGCGGTTGCGTGGCGACAAAGGTTGGACCTTCCTCACGACCATGGCTGAGCTCAAGGGCCATGAGGAGCGACGCGGCGCGATGCGCGACAATGGGGTTACCCATGGCGCTTTCCGCAACCGTCGGAGCTGGCTGGAGCGCAAGCGTGCGCAGGAAGCGGCGCTCGGCCGCACGGAGCAGCCCTATTGCGTCATCATTGGCGGCGGACAGGGCGGCATTGCGCTTGGCGCTCGGCTCAAACGCCTCGGCGTCCCCACGATTATCCTCGAGAGGAACGCGCGGGCCGGTGACTCGTGGCGCAACCGGTATGACTCGCTCGTGCTTCACGACCCGGTTTGGTACGACCACCTGCCCTACCTGCCTTTCCCCGATCACTGGCCCGTTTTTACGCCCAAAGACCAGATGGGCGACTGGCTTGAGGCTTACGCCAAGGTGATGGAACTCGACTACTGGACATCTTCCTCCTGCGTCGGCGCGCGATGGGATGAGGCGAGGCGGGACTGGGAGGTTGCAGTTGAGCGGCCAGCAGGCAGCCTCGTACTTCGTCCCAAGCAGCTCGTCTTCGCCACAGGTTCTTACGGGCCGCCGCGCATGCCGAAGGTGGAGGGCGCCGAGATCTTCGCGGGGGATCTCTACCATTCGAGCCGCTACGTCGGCGGCGAAGAACATCGCGGCAAGCGCGCAGTTGTCGTCGGCGCGGCGAGCTCAGGACACGATATCTGCACCGATCTCTGGGAGCATGGCGCGAAGGTCACGATGGTCCAACGCAGCCCCACGACCGTCGTCAAATCCGAAACACTGATGGAACTCGGGTTCAAGGGCCTCTATTCCGAGGAAGCGCTGGCCAAGGGCATCACCACGGAAAAGGCCGACCTCCTCTTCGCATCGATGCCCTTCCGCCTGATGCCGGCGCTCCAGATTCCGCTTTACGAGCGCATCGCGGCCCAGGATGCCGACCTGTACGCACGCCTCGCCCAGGCCGGCTTCCTTCTCGATTGGGGACAAGATCGGTCGGGCCTGATGATGAAGGCGCTCCGCACCGGCTCGGGCTATTACATCGACGTTGGCGCCTCCGGCCTCATTGCGGCGGGCGAGATCAAGGTTCGCAGTGGCGTCGAATTGCGCGCGCTCAAGAAGCGCTCCGTGCTGTTGAGCGACGGGAGCGAGCTGCCCGCCGACGTCGTCATATTCGCGACCGGGTTCGCCGCGATGAACGGTTGGGTTGCGCAGCTTGTCTCGTCCGAGGTCGCAGAGAAGATCGGGCCCAATTGGGGTTACGGCTCCGGCACGCGCGGCGATCCCGGACCCTGGCGCGGTGAGCTTCGCAACATGTGGAAACCCATGGCGCAGGAGGGGCTCTGGTTCCATGGCGGCAACCTGGCGCTGTCGCGCCATTATTCGCTCTATGTCGCTCTGCAGCTGAAGGCGCGGATGGCAGGGGTTCCGACAATGATCTACGGCGCGCCGGACGGACCAGGCGCGGCAGGGCCGGATTGAGGACCACGACTGCCGTCCTGCTTGTCGTTTCGGAGGGCCTCAACGTCGCGGCGCCTCGGCGCAGGAGCTGGACAAGCTCTGCGAGCATCCAACCCCGGCGGCCCGCATGCCGGGTTTCCAACACAGCCTGAGGGCGATCGGACCGCGGCTTTGAAATCGTGATTCGATGCTGGCGAAGTCTCGGATGGAATCCGTGCAAGGTAGAAGTGATGGCGTCCTTTTGCGCACATCAACTTGGGTATGCAGTGATCGATCGTATTCAGAGCCGAAAGAATTGACTTCCCGACGCTGCGTTGCATATTGGCATGCCACACTGACCTTTGATGATGATCGATCGACCGCCCTGCAGGCGGTGCGACGACAGCGCATCAGGGCCTCCTCGAGCAGCGGAAATGCGCGCCGACGAACGGCGGGAATAAAGGGAGGAATTGCCGTGAGAGTGGGAATTTATCATCAGCTTATGGCCATGCAGGCCAATCGACGCCAGATGCTGAAGGGCGCGGCCAGCGGCGCGGCGGCGCTCGCTGCGAGCGGACCTTTGGCCGCCATCACCTCGCAGGCCTTTGCGGCCGACAGCGTGGTGGCGCAGATCATGAAAATTCCAGGGGCCGGCAACGGCTCGCCGACAGACGCCGACTGGCAAAAGGTCGGCGAGCTCTGCCTCGGCCCGACCAAGGAAACCGTGCAGCCAGGCGAATTCAATGGGGTCGAATTTGCTTTTATGGGCCTCAACAATCAGAACCTGCATAATTTCCTGTTCCGCGGCTTCCTGAAGCCGTGGGAGGCCTACACCGGCGCCAAGATCAAATGGATCGATCTCGCTCAAGCCGACTACAATGCCCGCTTGCAGCAGACGATCGCCTCAGGCACCGTCGACTATGACATCATCGAAATGGGCGCGCCCTTCGAAGGCGATATGGGGGTCAAGGATCTGCTGTCGGAGATGCCCGATTGGGTGAAGAAGCAGATCGATTTCGATGATTACGTCAACTATCTGAAACCGCCGGTCGGCACCTGGAACGGCAAGATTCATCGCACATGCATCGACAGCGATTGCCATACGATGAACAGACGAACGGACGTGTTCTCCGATGCTGATCTCGCGAAGGAATGGAAGGGTTGGAAGGACCAGGCCGGCCTGAGCGAATGGGGTCCTCCCAAGACCTGGCAGCAGGTGCAAGCCATCACCAAGTTCCTCAAAGGCAAGAAGGTCAAAGGCAAAGAGGTGTGGGGTTTCCTCGATCAACCCAAGCCCTGGGGTGGATTTCAATTCTACTTCACCGCCAGCCGCGCCACCGCCTATGTCAAATATCCCGGCGAAAAGAGCTGGCTGTTCGATGAGAACATGCAACCTCTCATCACCAATCCCGGCTGGGTGCGGGCAATCCAGGACGTCGTCGACCTGTTGCCCTATGAGCCAGCCGATCAGCTGAACGCGGATCCGGGCACGACCGCCTTTCAACAGTTCCTGACCGGCACCGGCTCGCTCCTCGAATGGTGGGGCGACATCGGCACCGTCGCCAAGACGAGCGACACGGCAACGATCGGCGACGTGCTCGACTTCGACATTCTGCCGTCCTCCGACGATGTTTATAACTTCCGCAAAGGGCAGTGGGAGAAGCTGCCGACGGGGCCCAACCAGGCGCCGAACATGGCCTATCTCGGCTGGGGCATATATGTGATGAAGTCGGTCGACTCCGACTCGAAGCGCCATAAGGCGGCCTGGAGCGCCGCCGCCCATCTCGGCGGCAAGGACCTGTCGATGTGGACGGCGGCTTATCCGTCCGGCTTCCAGCCTTATCGCAAGAGCCACGCGAATCTCGATCTCTGGGCGCTTGCCGGCTACGACAAGAAATATATCGGATCGTATATGGATTCGCAGTCGACTTCGTATAACCACCCGAATTCAGCGATCGAGCCACGCATCCCAGGTATTTTTCAGTATTACAGCATCGCCGAGGATGAACTGACGCGGGTCTTCGCCGGCAAAGAAACGCCCCAACAGGGCGCGAACAACATCGCCGCGGCCTGGGAGAAGCTCACTGACAAGCTCGGCCGCGAGCAGCAGGTGAAATATTATCGCATCGCGATGGGCCTCGCCTGATGCGCTGATTTCGAGAAGCGAACTCCCCGCGGCGATCGCTTCCGCCGCGGGCGCCTTGCAGACCGAATGACGATTTGCCGCGCGGGGCGAAAGGAAGGGGTAGGACTTTCGGTGAACGGCGGCAGGCTCGAAGTGCTGCAGACACATCGTTCGGACGCTAGCGCCGAGTTGGGACGGTGGGTGTTCCGCCTTGCTTCCGCGGTGCTGGTCCTCGTCGGTCTGCTGCAGATCCTCGATGCGACCGGCATGGCCGATTTCGGCCTGACCGATTGGCGTCCGTTCCTTTACGCTTTCCTCTTATGGAGCGTTGCGCTTGGTGCCCATCAGGTGCTGACGCGCGGCGTAGCCGGGCAGCAGGCCCTTTTTGTCTTGCCGGCCCTGCTATTCACGCTCGCCATGGTGATTTTTCCGACCCTTTTTGGACTCTACATTGCCTTCACCAATTGGAACCTCAACGGGGCGTCCAGTCACCACTTCAATGGCTTCGACAACCTCATCACGCTTTGGAACGACGCCTATTTCTGGAACGCGCTCGGCAATATGATCTTCTACGTGTCGAGCGTGCTCGCCCAATATGCCATCGCCTTCGGGCTCGCCTTGGTCCTGCCGATTGCACTGCCCGGCATGGTCGCCGCCTTCATCCTCTCGATCGTGCTCTGCTGGAACGAGTATTTCTTCTCCTCGCTGCTGACCGGGTTTGACGCGCAGACGCTGCCCGTGATGGTGGCCAGCCAAACCGGCTCGCAGGGCATCAATTCGTGGTCGATGGCCGCGCTCTCGACGGCCGCAATCCTGCCGCTCGTGCTGACGGCATATTCTTCGAGCGCTACATCGTCATGGGTTTGACCGCCGGATCGGAAAGTAGCCCGTCGTCATTGATGATGATCCGCGAGGCATTGTTGCCGTGATTGTTGCGCGTAGCCAGCCGCACCAAGGCGCTGCGGGCACAAGGCTGGGGATTCGATCATCGCTTCGCCTTTTGATCGCCATCGAGGCCCCGCGACGCGCGCGGTCTGCACCTGGGGAGGACGGCTCGCGGACGCGTTCACTGATTGGGGCCTGCAGCCAGAGGAAATCGCGCGTGGACCGGCCGCGCGCTTCCGGCAACGAGGGCGTAGCGACGACCACGCGTGAGGCCGGCTATCCGGTTGGAGTCTGCCTTCTGACCCCGCATGAATTTGCCTTGCTCCAGGCCCTCCTGCTTCATCGGGGGCCGCATTCTCTCGCGATCCGATCTTGAGCGGCACGATGTCATCGGTGTCCTGGCCTGATGCTGATTGTCAGGGCAACCGACCTACTCGCATCTACCGAGAGAGTCGCGTCGGCAGGTCCCGGCGCTCAGCGCAAGATCACGACCTTCTTCTTCCGCACGCTTTCATCTGCGGCGAGCACGATACGAAGGCTGTTTACTGCATCCTCCATGTGGTCGGAAAGATCGATGTTCCGGCGGATTGCATTCATGAGGACGAGCTGCTCGCGTTCGCAGAGTTCATCATG
>JAFBAK010000174.1 GCA_019247795.1 Hyphomicrobiales bacterium
CTTGGATTCACGGGGCGCTTTGTAGATGACTTCGCTCCGGCTTGCCGGGTCTGCATCTGCTGGTTGGGGAGGGTTCCCATGGATCGAGACGCCCTCTTCCAATCGGGGATGGACTTGGAGCTTCCAAGCACCACCCGAAAGGAAGACACTTCCTATATCGGTTTGTTCGTCTCGGACGACGACCGAAAGGACCACTTCGTGGTGAAGAACGGCGTGCGCTGCGCCGGTACGCACCTCATCATCGAGCTCTACGGGGCGAGGCACCTCGACGAGATCGACCATATCGACAAGGCGCTGCGGGCCTGCGTCAAGGCGGCGGGTGCGACGCTTTTGCACATCCACCTGCACCACTTCGAACCGAACGGCGGAGTGTCCGGTGTCGCCGTTTTGGCGGAGAGCCACATCTCCATCCATAGCTGGCCCGAATGCGGCTATGCGGCGCTCGACGTGTTCATGTGCGGGGACACCTCGCCGGAAAAATGTGTGCCGGTCCTCAAAAGGGCCTTCTCGGCAAAGCGCGTCGAGGTGGAAACTCTCTTGCGCGGCAAAGGCATTTGAGCGGCCGAATCCCTTAGGGAAATCATCGAGCTCGGGATATCGAGGCGCGGTTTCGCCGCGCCTCGTTCGTTTCGGCATCGGACTTTTGTCTTCCAAAGGGAAGCCGCCCACACTACAGGCCGAACTTCATGAGCGACAAGCAGCATATTGCCGAAACTCTGTTCGACGAGCTCGGTTTTCGGATGAGCTTCGCGGCGGAGCAGATCGTGTTCCAAGGGCAGGGGGATCTGCAAAGCCTGATCTTGTTCGAGAACAAGCGCTTCGGACGCATGCTCATGCTTGACGGCGCGACGCAGGTCACGACCGCCGACGAGTTCATCTATTCGGAAATGATGAGCCATGTGCCCATTCTTGCGCATGGCCGTTGCGAGGATGTTCTGATCATCGGCGGCGGCGATTGCTTGATAGCCGAGGAGGTGCTCAAGCACCGGGCCGTGAGACGTTGCGTCCAGGTCGAGATCGACAAGGCTGTGCTCGACTTCGCCAAAGAATATTTCATCGATTGGAACCGCCCCTTCTTCGACGACAAGCGCATCGACAGCGTCATTGCCGACGGCATGCACTTTGTCGCAGACGCCAAGAACCATGGCCGGTTCGACGTGATCATCGTCGATTCCACCGATCCGCAAGGGCCGGGCGCCGTGCTGTTCTCGCGCGAATTTTACGAAAACGCGAAGCTCTGCCTGAAGCCAGGGGGCCTCATGGTGACGCAAAACGGGGTGCCTTTCTTCCAGCCCGACGAGCTCGTTGGAACGATGAGCATTTGGCGCAATCTGTTCACCGATCCTTACGCATACGTGGCCGCCATCCCAACCTATGTCGGGGGTCATATGACGATGGGGTTCGCCACGAGCGATAAGGAATTACGGGCCGTGCCTCTCTCGACCCTGGAGCAGCGGTTTGCGGCAGCGAAGCTTTCGACGCGCTATTACACCCCCGAGGTGCATAAAGCCGCGTTTGCGCTGCCGCGCTTCATTCGCGATCTCGTCGTGAAGGCTCTCGACCGGAGCTGACGCCGTCAGCTGGTCTAGATCCTCGCTCGTCGCGCCGACACCTATTGATTAGCCACCGCTTTCACGTCGAGCTTGTCGAGAATCGCGGTGGGATTGGGCATTCCGCCCACCATGAGGTCGGTCACGCCCAATCCGTTCGGGTCCTTCGACTTCAGCGAAATGAAGAGTGTTTTTGGTTTCGCCAGGAAGCTCGCGATGGCATTGCCCACCGCTTTTGCGCTGTCGGAGCCGCCGAGAAGTTGCGGCACGCCAAGCGCAGCCTGCGTGCCCCATTGCGCGCGCAATTTGTCGGGGGTGGTTTTTTGCGCCGCCGCGACGCGCGCAACGATCCTGTCGAGAAGGCCGGTGTTTTCGAGCCGCAAGCTCGCCTCGCTCAGCGTGACGCCGAGTCCGGCGACCTGCATCTGAGGCGGCGTGCCGGCAAAGAGCTCGCGCGGCACATTGCCGAGTTTTGCCTTCAGGAGCACGGATCCCATATCCGGGCCTTGGGCGCTGACCTCGTCCAGATTGAGTGCCTTCGCGCTCTCGTCCCAGGCGATGTCCGCCTTGCTCGAGAGATCGACGCTTTTGTAGCCGAGCTGTTGAAGCTCGTCGGCCTGACCCTTCAAGAATGCGGCATCGGCGACGAACTTCTCGAGCCGCGAATGCAGGCTCGTGGGGATCGCCCCCGCATAGTTGCTGAGCTTGATCGAGTAGCTTGTGAGCTTGAGGCTTTGCGAGGAGGAGCCTTGCGGCACCGAAGCGTCGAGATTGCCGAGCTCGAACGAATCAAGATGCGGTACAGTGTTTCGCCAATCGAGGTTTTTCAACGTGTCGCCGTCCAAATCGCCGCTCCGGGTTGCTTGAGCGAGCGAAGAGAGAAGCGGCTTGAAATCCAGGCCGAGGAGAGCCGCGCGGCCAAGCTTCACATGGCCGCCGGATGCTTCCACTTCCAGACCTTCGACCCCAAGCTCGTCAAAGCGCGAATTGGCAAATGAGCCGAGTTTGATGGTCTGGATCGACCCGTTCTTGAACGAAGGATCGGGCACCTTGAAGGTGATGTTCGATGCGGACATGCCGTCCACAGCCACGGCATCGTAGAAATCCGCGAGCAGCGATATCAGCTTCGCCGCCGCGGCTGGCGGCATCGGCTTGTTCGCCTCGCCCAACACTTTCAATGTGGCGAGCGTTTCGGCAAGCGGCGTCACCAGGGGACGCGCTTTGATCGCGCCCACGCTCATGCGGCCAATGTTGATCTCTCCTGCGTTGCTCGAGGTCCAATGGATGTTCTCGATGCTGCTCGGGCCCGATATCAGCTTCGGCGCCTCGCCGGGCGTGGCGGCCGCGTAGGCGATGCGAGCCAGTGCCGCGAAATCGTAGTCGGTCGCGAGGATCTTGCCGCTCGATGCCGTGAGCGCGACCGGGCCTTTGACATCGCTGGACATCCCCGCCGCGCTGAGCCGCGCTCCTTTGCCGCCCTTGATGTCCTCGATACGGATGTCCCGATACACCACACTCTCGGACGTGGATGCGTCCTTGCCTGCGACAGGCGTGGCCGTGACTTCTATGTGGATTTCGGGGATGACAAACGCGGTGGCGTCGAATTTCGACAAGGTATCGGCTGTGGAAATTCCCCAAGGCCCGTCCATGAGGGCTTGCAGTTCGTCTTTCGAGAGCGAAGATCCGGTGATCTCGATATGCGGAATGGTGAGTGTGACGCCGCCCGCGGCCGACGTAATGTTGTCGAAAGACACGTCCTGGGCGGCCAGGGCTGGTGAGACCCAACCCTGCCATGATCCTGACGGGCTAATGGGCGTCGCGACCGCAATCCCGACCCCAAGGGCGAGCATTGGAAAGCGCTTCATTTCTGCTCCTGCGTGACGGATTTTGGCCGTTTCGACCGGGTGAGCCTAACGCGCAGTAAAATGATCGAGCGCGATCTTCTCAAATCGAGAACGAAGTTCCACAGCCGCAAGAGGAGGTCGCGTTCGGATTGTCGAAACGGAAGGATTGGCCGATCAAGTCGTCCACGAAGTCGAGCCGCGAACCCTGCAGAAACGGGAGGGACACCTCATCGACCGCAACGCGCGCACCATCGCGTTCGATCACCTGATCATCGGGCGCAACATCTTGTACGACTTCGAAGGCGTATTGAAATCCCGAACATCCTCCTCCACTCACGGAGATGCGCAGGAGCGAGCCCTCGGGCTCGGAGGTCATGATCTCGCGGATGCGCCGAGCGGCGCGCTCGCTCAAGATCAGCGGAGCATCCTGCGCCAGAGAAGCCTCAACCATGCAAATGCCTTCTTTTCTCGTCGCCGCGATTGCGTCGCGGCTGCTCTATAACGTAGTTCGACATGATGGACGATTCAACGCAAGCGCAGAAGGAACGGCGCGTCGGCGAGCGCTGGCGAGCGGCTTATGCCGTCAATCCTGCTGCCTCGCGCGGCCGCCTGATTGCCGAGCACCCGTCCGCGACGCGTTCGGAGTTCCAGCGCGACCGCGATCGTATCATCCATTCCACCGCGTTTCGCCGTCTCGCGCACAAGACCCAGGTTTTTCTTTACCATGAGGGCGATCATTTCCGCTCCCGCCTCACTCACACGATCGAGGTGGCGCAGATCGCCCGTTCTCTCGCAAGAGCGCTTGGGCTGGACGAGGACCTCGCCGAGGCGCTCGCCTTGGCTCACGACCTCGGTCACACGCCCTTCGGCCATACCGGGGAAGACGCTCTCGACGATTGCATGCGAGCCTATGGCGGTTTCGATCATAACGCGCAAACTTTGCGCATCGTCACTCGCCTCGAGCGCCGCTATGCGCTTTTCGACGGGCTCAACCTCACTTGGGAAACCCTCGAAGGCCTCGTCAAGCACAATGGGCCGATGCTCGACACGGACGGCAAGCCAACCGGGCGCTATCGGGACCGAGGCGTGCCTCGCGCCATCCTTGAATACGATGCCCGCCACCCGCTCGAGCTTGCGCGTTTCGCGAGCGCCGAGGCACAGGTCGCCACGATCGCCGACGATATCGCCTATGACGCCCACGATATCGATGATGGGACGCGATCGGGCCTTCTCGACGATCAAAACCTGCGCGAGGTCAGATTCCTTGCCGCGCTTCTCGATGAGATCGAAAGCCAGACGCCCGACCTTCCGGCACCAAGGCTCGTGAACGAGCTCGTGCGGCGGGTGATCACCCGTTTCGTCGAGGATGTGATCATCGAAAGTCGCGCAAGAATTGGCGTTTTGGCGCCACGCTCCGCCGATGATATTCGCGCCGCCGCTTCTTCGATCGCAGGCTTTTCGGCGCCGTTTCAGGAGACCGATCGAGACATCAAGCGGCTTCTGTTCCGGCGCGTCTATCGCGACGAGAAGGTGATGCAGATGCGGGCGGAGGCGGATGGCATCTTGCGCGATCTGTTCGCGCATTTCTTCTCGGCGCCGCACCACATGCCTGCCGAATGGGGTGAGGGTCTCGACGACGCCGATGCGGCCCGCCGGGCTCGCCGGATCGCCGATTACATCGCCGGGATGACGGATCGCTACGCAGCCGCGGAACACGCCCGATTGACCGGCCGTAATCCAGCCTCAGGTGAAATGAGATGATGCAGGATCAATTGTCACGGAGCCGTTTCCAAAGTTTCGCGCAGAGCTCCGAGCGTGCGCACGGACCGGGGCGCCTTGCCGCGTTGCGCCAAGCCCTGAAGGAGAAGGGAATTGACGGTTTCCTCGTGCCGAAAGCGGATGCACATCAAAGCGAATATGTTCCGAAATCAGAGGAGCGCTTTGCCTGGCTGACCGGCTTCACGGGATCGGCGGGGCTTTGCGTGGTGTTGCCTGAGATCGCCGCCGTTTTCGTGGATGGGCGCTACACTTTGCAGGTTCGTGACGAGATCGATCAAGCGGCCTTCACGCCGGTCTCGACGGTCGAGACTTCGGTCGAAGATTGGCTCGCGGAACATGCGCCGAAGAACGCGGTGATCGGGTTTGACCCGGCGCTTCATACCCCCGACGCTGTCGAGCGCTTAGCGAAAGCCGTCGCGCGGGCGCAAGCCCGGCTCGTCGCGGTCGACTCCAATCCGATCGACGCCATCTGGACCGACCGACCGGATCCGCCGCGCGGAGCCGTGCAGCTCCAGGAAATCGGTTTCGCCGGCGAGAGCGCGGCCGACAAGATCAAACGGGTTCAGGCGGCGCTCGCAAAGGAGAGGCTCGACGCGCTCGTCGTGAGCGATCCACACGCCCTGTGCTGGCTCTTCAATATCCGTGGAGGAGATGCGGCTTATACGCCACTCGCGATTGGTTATGCCATCGTTCCTGAGGAGGGTCGCCCGAGCTTGTTCCTCGACGGTCGCAAGCTCGACAATGCCGTGCGCACCGCACTCGCGGAACTCGCCGAGGTCGAAGAGCCGAGCCGATTCGAAGAGGGGTTGCGAAAGCTCGGGAGCGCGAAGGGGCGCGTGCGGCTCGACGCCGCGACCGCCGGTGAGCGATTGCGGCTCGTGATCGAGGAATCGGGGGGCGCGCCGGATGTAGGGCGCGACCCGATCGCGCTCATGAAAGCCGTGAAGAACGCGACCGAAATCGAGGGTTCGCGTCAGGCGCATCTGCGAGACG
This sequence comes from Hyphomicrobiales bacterium, assembly GCA_019247795.1. GTDB lineage: Bacteria > Pseudomonadota > Alphaproteobacteria > Rhizobiales > Beijerinckiaceae > GAS188. The sequence continues at coordinate 6,167 of JAFBAK010000174.1, forward strand.
GGGTCGCGGTCGCGCGCTTTCTCGCCTGGTTCGCCAAGGAGGCGCCACAAGGAAGGATCACCGAGATCGACGCCGCGCTGAAGCTCGAGGAATGCCGCGTCGAGACAGGCTTGCTGAAGCAGCTTTCCTTTCCGACGATTGCCGGGGCCGGTCCGCATGCGGCGATCCCCCATTATCGCGTGACGACCGCCACCAATCGCAAGCTCACTTCGGGCATTTTTCTCGTCGATTCAGGTGGCCAGTATCAGGACGGCACCACAGACATTACGCGTACGATCGCCGTTGGCGAACCCTCCGCTGAGATGCGTGATCGCTTCACGCGTGTTCTCAAGGGACATATTGCCGTCGCGACCGCGATCTTTCCCAAGGGCAGCTCCGGGGCGCGCATCGATGCTTTCGCGCGGCGGCCGCTTTGGGAAGTGGGCCTTGATTTCGACCACGGCACCGGCCACGGCATCGGATCCTATCTTTCGGTGCATGAGGGTCCCCAGCGCATCTCGGCGCTCGGCAACGTGCCGCTCGAACCGGGGATGATCGTGTCGAATGAACCTGGTTACTACAAGGCCGGAGAGTACGGCATCCGAATCGAGAATCTCGTCCTGGTCGAGAAGCGCCCGATCGAGGGAGCCGATCGCGAGTATCTCGGATTCGAGACGCTCTCCTTCGCGCCCATCGATCTGTCGTTGGTCGATCCCGTTCTGCTCACACCCGCAGAGACGGCCTGGCTCAACGATTATCATGGACGCGTGCGCAGCGCGCTTTCGCCCTTTCTCGATCGTGACACGGCGCGTTGGCTGGGTGAGGTCACCCGCCCCTTGGCATGAGTCACCGCAACGCAGGGGCAACCAGAGCCGGCGCGTGGGCAATGCGCGACGACGTCCGGGCGCGGATTGCAAGTGAAAGAAAGCCGATCGCCAGCCCCGCAAGAATATCGGCGATGTAATGGCCTCCGACCGGCACGGTCGAGATGACGACGAGCACATTGAGAAGAAGCGCCGGCCTGCCGATCCAACGGACCGGCGCCAGAGCCCACGCGGTGAGGACCGCGAGCACGCAATGGAAAGACGGGAAGGTCACGACACCTTCCATTTTCCCGAGATCGAAATTGACGAAATGGCCTCCCCGCAAAGCGTGGAAGTCGGGAAGGAAGGCCTTTCCGCCAGGTCCGAGCCGCTCGTAAAGTTCACCTTCGATACCGTAGCTCGGGATCGGGCCAAAAGCAGGCGCCAGCGCAAACAGGAGAATTGTGCAGATGAGCGTCGCCGGCAGAAGCGACAAATACGTGGCGAGCCGCTCATCACGACCGACGAAGCCGAGAACCAGGATCGTGAGGGGGATCTGCGGAAGCGAGCTCAGATAAGCGAGGGTGAGGCCCACGTTCACGGTCGGACTTGCGGTCATGACGTCGACAAGTGCGCGCCAATCGATGCCGAGGGCCCGCTCGAATGCCATGAACATCAAATCGCGTGTCGCGGCACCCGTTTCGACCATCGGATAAGTGAGCACACCCGTCGTTGCCGCGAATGCCAACATGAAGGCAGTCGCGGCCGTTACGACGGCGAGACGCCGATCCGGCCTGATGTGGGAATAAAAGGAGCTTGCCCCGAGAAACGCCACGATGAGCGCAAAGGTGAGGATGACCCGCCCGGGCTCGATCCTGACGCCCAATGCCAGGAGACCTCCATAGGCGGCAACTCCCGTGATCGCGAGCAAGGACCAGGAAAACCGTCCGGGAAAATCGAAGACCGACATGGCTGTCGCCTTACCCGCGAGCGGTTAATCCGCCCTTGCGGAAAAGCGTGGAACGCGAGGCATGATGAGAATTTGCGCTTTGTCGGGCCGATTTTCTTGATTGCAGGGCGCAGGAACGGGACACGAACGTCTATTCACGCTTGGGCAAAGTTGCCGGCCCGAATTGCTTGTCGAGCGTATCGATTCTTTCCTGCTGGCTTTGGCCTTGCGGGGGCATCTGGGGCGGTCGCTGGCCACGGGCAATAATCCCGGGGAAGGCGATGATCGCGACCACCATGATGATTTGCAAGATCACGAAGGGTACGGCGCCCCAGTAGATGTCCTTGGTCGACAAGGGATCGACGAGCTTACCCGTCACGCGGTCATGATAAGGCTGGTCGGGCGCGACCGAGCGCAAGTAGAAGAGCGAATAACCGAAAGGAGGGTGCATGAAGCTCGTCTGCACGTTGACGCCGATCAGAACCGCGAGCCAAACGAGATCGATCCCGAGCGTCACCGCGGCCGATGCGATGAGCGGCACGAGGATGAAAGCGATCTCGAAGAACTCGAGGAAGAAAGCGAGCACGAAGACGAGCAGGTTGACGAAGAGGAGGAAGCCGGTCGCGCCGCCGGGCAGCGCGACGAGAAGTCCCTCCACCCATTTGTGACCATTCACGCCGAAAAAGGTGAGGGAGAAGACCCGCGAGCCGATCAGGATGAAAATCGCAAACGAGGCAAGCCTGGCGGTGCGATGTGTCGCCTGTCTGAGCATGTCGAGGGTCAGCCGTCCCTTGATGAGGGCGAGGACAAGAGCGCCCGAGGCGCCCATCGCGCCCCCTTCGGAAGGCGTCGCGACGCCGAAGAAGATCGAGCCGAGCACCAACAAAATAAGGGCGAGCGGAGGCAGCATGACCAGAACGACGCGGCCCGCCAATGCGGTGCCTTGAAGCTTCGACGGCACAGGCGGGGCAGCCTCGGGTCTCACGATCGAGATCGCGAATACGTAAAGCGCATAGAAAACAGCGAGAATGAGCGCTGGCCGCAATGCCGCAGCGAAGATATCGATGACGGACACGTTGAGCTGATCGGCGAGCACGATAAGCACGATGCCAGGCGGGATGACCTGGGCGAGCGTGCCTGCCGCCGTTATCACGCCTGCCGCGAGCCGCCGGTCATAGCCGTGGCGCAACATGATCGGCAGCGAGATCAGCCCCATTGAGATCACCGAGGCGGCGACCACTCCGGTCACCGCCGCGAGCAGCGCACCGACGAAGATCACTGAATAGCCAAGCCCGCCTCGGGCCGGACCGAAAAGCTGTCCCATCGTCTCGAGCAGATCCTCGGCGAGGCCCGAACGCTCGAGGATCATGCCCATGAAGACGAAGAAAGGGATGGCGAGCAGGATCTCCGAAGTCATGACGCCGAGCACGCGCTCCGGCAACGCGTGGAGGAAATCGGGTCGAAAGAGATGAAGCGCGATGCCGATCGCCGCAAAAATGAGGCCTGTGCCGGCGAGCGTGAAGGCGACCGGATAACCGGCGATCAGGAGAACGACGAGCGTCAACAACATGACGGGCGCCATGTTGAGCGTGAGCCACTCGCCGAAGGACGCCGATCCGACGCCGTCCCCCATCGCTCGTGCCGCGCTCGGCAGAAGAGTGGTGGCGCTTAGGATGAGCGCGCCGATCGAAAGCTCACCTGCAGGCCGCGTCACGCCTCAAGGCGCTCCGCTGGAGCGGAGCGCGGGAGCATCTTCTGAGGTCGACATGGCGTTCAAACCCGGTGGCGGCCAGACGACGCCGCGCAACGCTCCGATCGCCTTCACGATCTCCGACAGCGCTTGTAGGAGCAGAAGGGCGAAACCCGCCGGAATGAGAGCTTTGGCCGCCCATTGAGGCAAGCCGCCAGGCGTGATCGAGCCTTCTCCGATGCGCCAGGAGCTGGCGAAGACAGGAACGCTTTCGATGATCATGAGGAGACAGAACGGCGCGAGGAACACGAGATTGCCCAGGATGTCGATGACGGCGCGCCGGCGCTGCGCGAGCGAACGATAAAGGATGTCCACGCGGATATGGCTGTTTTCCGCGAGTGTTCTCGGGGCTGCAAGAAGAACGATGCCGGCGAAAAGCAGGACAGGAACGTCGAGGAGTGCCGGCAACGCGAAATGAGCGCCAAACCGCAAGAGCGCGTTCGAGACGCTGAGGAGGCAGGCGATCAGAACGAGCCAAGCAGCCCCACGACCCACCCACGCGGTGATTATGTCGATGCGGTGCGCCGCGGGTAAAAGGACTGTTCTCAGCGCGTGGTCCATGCCGTGCTTGTGTCCTTCGGACGCGGCGCGGGGATGCCGCGCGCTGGGGCCGCCGCTGCGGCCTCACGTCGACGTACCCGCTCGCGATGCATCGTGTAGACGCCGCTTGCCATGATGAGCAGGATTCCGATGATCGAGATGGTGTCAGGCAAGTTCGCAAAGATAAGATAGCCGAGAAGAAGCGCCATGAGGATGCTGAAATAGCGAAAAGGGGCGACGACGCCGACTTCGGCGTCCCGATAGGCAATCACAATCGAGAGATTGCCGAGCGTCACGAAAATCCCTGCGAGAATGAGATAGAGCGAGGGCGCGACCAGAGCCGGTTGCCATTCCTCGGTCATGCCGAGGATCACGCCGGTCAGCGCTCCCGCAATGGCCGTCATCAAGGCGATCAGCGGGGAGGGGATCGCAGGATCGATGTAGCGGGTCAGAAGATCGCGCACGGCGACGAGCGCGGCTGAGATGATCGCGAGCGCCGCGTACATCGTCAAACCGTTCGCGGACGGCTTCACGATGAGGATCACGCCGGAAAAGCCGACGATGATCGCGAGGAAACGGCGCCACCCGATACTCTCGAGCCCGAGCGCGGCGGCGAGCAGCGTCATGATGATGGGAGTGGCTTGCGAGATCGCCGTCACATCGGCGAGCTGCATATGCGCGAGAGCCTTGAGGAAGGTGAAGACCACGACCGAATCGAGAAGCGCCCGGAGGAGAACCATCGGCTTCAGGAAGAGATGTGCTCCTCGCCAAAAGACCCGCCCGTGACCGGTTGCGACTACGAGCGTTATCGCGATTGCGATCGCGAAGACACCGCGGATCGCCATCATTTCACCAGTCGGGAAGACCTCGCTCGCCAGCTTGCCGCAAGTGTCATTGCACGTCCATAAAACGACGGCCGTGAGCGTCGCGAAAATGCCGCGTCGATTGACGGCGGGATCGGCCAAAGGATCGGCCAGAGGATCGGCCATGACGGCTCCGAAGGAAGGGACGGGTCCCTTAACCGCCTGTCACGCTCATATGACGCGCGACGGCGGGCTCCGACCGCCGTCGCTCGATGACGAAATCATGGCCTTTCGGCTTGCGTGAAATCGCTTCTGTGATCGCCTCGTCGAGGCGCTCGTCGCCTGAGGACGCGCGCAACGCGGCACGAAGGTCGGCCGCGTCCTCCTGGCCGAGGCACATATACAGGGTTCCGGTGCAGGTGACTCGCACCCGATTGCAGCTCTCGCAGAAATTATGCGTCAAGGGCGTGATGAATCCCAAAATCCCACCCGTTTCCTTGACCCGCACGTAGCGAGCTGGGCCGCCGCTTGAATGAGCGAGATCCTCGAGAGTGAACTCATCGGCGAGACGTGCGCGCACGAGCGAGAGCGGCAAATATTGATCTGAACGCGTTGTCGTCGTGAGCTCGCCCAGCGGCATGACTTCGATGAGGGTGATCGCATGTCCTTCGCCATGCGCCCAGCGCACGAGCTCGTTCAGCTCGTGCTCATTCTCTCCCTTGAGGGCGACGGCGTTGATCTTGATGCTGAGGCCTCGCCGGCGAGCGACATCGAGCCCGTCGAGTACCTTCCCGAGATCTCCCCACCGCGTAAGGCGTCGAAAACGCGCCGGGTCAAGCGTGTCGAGCGAGACATTCACGCGCCGCACGCCACAATCCACGAGCTCTTGCGCGTGCCGGGCCAAAAGCGTCCCGTTGGTCGTAAGCGTCAGCTCCTTCAGCGCGCCCGTTGCAAGATGGCGCGAAAGCGAGCGAAAGAGCCGCATCACGTCGCGGCGCACAAGCGGCTCGCCCCCCGTAAGGCGCAATTTCGTGGTGCCTCGCCGCACGAACGCCGTGCACAGCCGATCAAGTTCCTCGAGCGTGAGCAAATCGCGCTTCGGCAAAAAGCTCATCTCCTCATCCATGCAGTATACGCAGCGGAGATCGCACCGGTCCGTGACCGAGACGCGCAGATAGGTGATCGGGCGCAGATAGGGGTCGATGAGCGGGGACGCGGCGGAAATCGGCGACGCGGCGCCAGGGCCCGTGCCGCCTTCGGGACGGTCACGACTGAGTTTTTCCGTCCAATTCATCGCCTTGCCATCAATCAAAATTTGCCCGTCGCTCATCCCAACATAAGCCCGCTTGCGGCTGGTGCAAGCCTCGCAAGCCCGAGTTTCGGGCGGGTGTCCGTCGAAAATCGGGCTTCGGCTGGCGGCGGCCGAAGATCCCATAGAAAAGGCCGGCGAAGCCGGCCCGATCTATGCAAAGCTGAGAGGATCGCGTCAGCGAAGAACGACCACTCGCGTCCCCACCCTAACCCTCTCGTAGAGATCGGTCAC
>JAFBAK010000080.1 GCA_019247795.1 Hyphomicrobiales bacterium
CGGCCCGAGCAGCACGCAAAGCGCGCCGCGCTCGACCGAGAAGGACACGTCATTGACGGCGACGTGATCACCGAATTCCTTGACGAGATGCTCGACCGCGATGCGTGACAAATATCGTTCCCACCCTCGCCAACTCACGCATTCCCGCCAATGCGGAAATCCAACTCGTGAGGGGCAGCTGCACTTCTTCTGGATACCCGTATTCGCGGGCATGAGCGAAGGAGACGACTATCCGGTTCCTTCGGCTCGTTGGTCCGCTCGGCCGCTTCCCTGACGCATCCTACCCCGGCAAGTTCGCGGGTGGAATACGTCACCGGGGTGACATTTCGATGTCACCAGGGATCAGGCAACTCGGGTGCGCGAAGGCGCCGATCGAGGATGGCTTCGGATCTTTCGAGATGAGGCGTGGAGGAGGAGGAACGCCGAATTGGCGCACCGTCTGTAATTCAAGCCGGAAACCAGCCTCAATTCGTTTCCGGACTCATGCTCGTGAACAGCTCGATCAGGCAGACCAGGCCATCGGGCTCGAAACGCCGCTCGATACGTGCGTCCGGGAGGCCGCGCTCGATCAGGCTGGTGCCGAAGCCGCGGCGTGAAGGTGGCTTCACGGGCGGACCTCCGGTCTCTCGCCAGGTGAGCGAGAGCCGCTCGGCTCCCTCCGTCTGGCTAACCACCCAGGAGAGCTCGACGCTGCCGCCGGGCGTCGACAACGAGCCATACTTCGTCGCATTGGTGGCGAGCTCGTGAAGGGCAAGACCGAGCGGTACCGCAAGCGATGTGTCGAGCGTCACTTCCGGACCCTGCACATGCACCCGCTTCTCGGCGCCGGCCGAAAAAGCCGCAAGCTGGCTCGCGACGAGCTCGCGCAAGGAGGCGCCCTCCCAATGCCGATCGGTCAACAGGTCGTGTGAAGCCGCCATCGCGGCGAGGCGGCCGCCGAACGCCTCGGCGAAAGCCTCGGGATCGGGCGTCGAGCGCTGCGTCTGTCGCACGATCGATTGGATCACCGCGAACGAGTTCTTGACGCGATGCACGAGCTCGCGCGCCATCAGGCGCTGACGCTCCTCCGACAAACGGCGCTCGGTGATGTCGCGGATGGTCGAGGAAAAGCCGAGCAGCCGGCCGTTGGGCCCGAAGATCTGGCTCTTCGTCACCACGCAAGGAAACACCGTTCCGTCCTTGCGCCTGCGCTCGCTCTCGGTGGAGATGAGGTTGTCTTCGCCGAAGCGGAGGGGTTCGCGCAATTCGTGCATTCGGTGCGCCGGCATCAAGATGGCGCGACTCTCGCCGATGATCTCGTCCGCACGATAGCCGAACAGGCGCTCGGCGCCGCTGTTCCAACTGCCGATGATGTTCTCATGGTCGAAGCTGTAGATGGCGTCCTGGGAACTGCGCACGATCGCGGCAAGGCGCGCATCCGTCGCGGCGGCATGCAGGCTCTGGGTGATGTCCTCGACCACCGAGATCAGGTAGGCGGGCTCCCCCTCGTCGTCTCGCACGAGCGCCGAGGTGAGCCGGATCCAGACGATGGCGCCATCCTTGCGCAGATAGCGCTTTTCGCGGGTCATCAGATTGCGGCGGCCGGCGATGAGCTCGGTCATCTCGGCGAGATCGAGATCGAGATCGTCCGGGTGGGTGATGTCCTGAAAGCGCTTCCGCAACAGCTCTTCGCGCGGATAGCCGGTGATGGCGCAGAGCTTGTCGTTGACGGCGAGCCATCGGCCATCGAGCCCTACATGCGCGATGCCGATCGCCGCTTGCTCGAAAGTGGCACGATAGCGCGCTTCGCTTTCGTGCAGCTCCTGCTGCGCGCGCCGAAGCTCCGAGACGTCCTGGATGATCGAGAGCCGGTGACGCACCGCTCCGCTGTCGTCGCGCATGAGCGAGGATGTCACGCGCGCCCAAAGCCGCGTTCCGTTCTTTCGGACATAGCGCTTTTCCAAGACGTAGCTGTCGATTTTCCCAGAGTAGAGCCGCTTGTGCCGGCGCCGCTCGCGCGGAACATCGAGCGGATCGGAGA
>JAFBAK010000244.1 GCA_019247795.1 Hyphomicrobiales bacterium
GCTTTCGATGCGCTTGAGCATCCGCCACGAGACGGTCCATCACTTCGTGCCGCCCGCGAAATCCGTGATCCAGAGCCTGCGAATGACACCGCGAAACCATGAAGGGCAGCATGTGGTGCATTGGCGCATCGACGTCGATGCGGAGTGCCGCCTCAAGGCCTCGCATGACGCCTTCGGCAATGTCGTGCATGGTTTCACCTCGATCGGCCCGCATGCGGCCATCGCGGTGACCGCGATCGGCGAGGTCGACACCTTCGACACCCGCGGTGTGATCAACGGTGCGATCGAGCGCTTCCCGCCCGAGCTTTATCTGCGTTCGACACCGCTCACGCCGGCAAATACGGCTCGAACGCTCATGAGCGAGCTCAAGCTCGCGAACGAGAAGGACGTACTCACCCGCCTGCACGCCTTGCTGCGCGGCTTGTTCACGAGAACAAGCGCGACCCAGGAACAAGAACAAGAGATGGCCTCTCGATCGCGGAGCGATCGGGCGGCGGCGGGGACGGAAATCGCCGCGCATGCCTTCATCGCCTGCGCGCGCCTTCTCGATGTGCCGGCGCGCTATGTCGCCGGCTACCGCCTCATCGAAGCGAATGCGCCGAGCGCTGCGATGCATGGGTGGGCGGAAGCTTTCGTGTCGGGTCTCGGCTGGGTCGGTTTCGATCCGGAAAACGGCATCTGTCCCGATGACCGCTATGTGCGCGTCGCGATCGGCCTCGATGCCCTCGGCGCCTGCGCGACGCGGGCTGCCCATGTCGGAGGCGGCGAGCCGAAGATGCTCGTCAAGCTCGCCGTTTCGCAGATGCGTCCGCGCGGCTGATACGATCGGGGAGCATCGCCGACACAATCTCGTGAGCCGTCGCGAGATGAGGCACGATCGGCTTGCGGGCCGGCGCGCCGACGTATTGAGCTGCCGTTCGAGAATATTCGGAGGTGATTCATGCGCGTCCCTGCCCATCTTGCAAAAGTCGTGTCGCTGGCAGCGTCCGGCGCCCCCGCTTCGCTCCTGATCGTTTCGCAAGCTTTTTCGCAGAGCCCGGAGCCGGCCGCGCGCGAGGTGCCGGCCCGAAACCTCGCCATCCCCACGACCGTCAGTCCTCAGATGCAACGGATCGTCAACGGGCCCTTGCGCACAAACTGGGATTTGTTGCCCAAGACCGGCGAGGAATGGAAGGCGCTCGCCGATGCCGGCGCCGCGGCAACGATGAAAAACCTTCCGGCCTGGCGCGAGCATCTCCACGTCAAGGTGGAGCCCGCCGTCATGGACGGCGTGAAGGTCTTCTGGGTGACGCCCGAAGTCGTGGCGCCCGAAAATCGCGAGCGCCTTCTCGTTCACGTGCATGGCGGCTGCTACGTCTTCAGCCCCGGTGAGGCGGCGACGGCGGAGGCCATCCTGATGGCCGGCTTCGGGCACATCAAAGTGCTCTCGGTCGACTACCGCATGCCGCCCGAAGCCTACTTTCCGGCCGCGCTCGATGACGCGATCACCGTGTGGAAGGCCGTGCTGAAGACGAACGATCCGAAGCGGATGGGCTTCATCGGCACCTCTGCCGGCGGCGCGCTGACGCTCGAGATGGCTTTGCGCGCGAAGGCGCTCGACCTGCCCTTGCCGGGGGCGATCGCTTCGGGGACGCCGATGTCGGATGTGACGAAGACCGGAGACACGTTTCACACCAACGAGATGGTGGACAATGTGCTCGTCTCGACCAGCGGCTTTTGCGACGCTGCGGCGGCCTTCTACGCGCACGGGCATGATCTCGCCGATCCTTTGCTCTCGCCCGTGAATGGCGACATGCACGGTTTTCCGCCGACCATCCTCACGAGCGGCACGCGTGATCTTCTGTTGAGCAACACGGTGCGGGTGCATCGCAAGCTTCGCAATGCGGGAGTGGAGGCCTTTCTTCAGGTCTTCGAGGCGCAAGCTCACGCCGAATATTTGCGTGACGACACGGCTCCCGAGACAAAGGAAGCTTTCGAGGAGATCTCCGGCTTCTTCGACAAGCATCTCGCGAAGTAATCGGCGCCGGAGCCTTTCGCGAACACGGCCCCGCTGGTCCGGTCCGGCCTGACCTCGCGCAAAGGCAAGGCTCGCCTGCGATTTTATGGGAGCGTCCCGCGCAATCGTGATTTGAGGAGCTTGGAACGCTGACCTATCTACCGTCCGGCGACTTCCACTTCTCAGGAGCCGGTCATGGCAGGATTGTTTTCATTGGCGCGCCGTCGTGAATTCCTAAAATTTGCGCTCGGCGGGACGACGTTCGTCACGTTCTCCGCGCCGTTCGCCGGCTCGGCGCAGACCATGGCGGGCGAGAAGATGAAGATCGCCACGATCGGCGCCGGTCGCGAGGGCGGCGCGCTCGGAACCTTGTTCGCCAAGGCAGGCCATCCCGTGATGTTCTCGTCGCGCAAGCCCGACGAGCTCAAGGATCTCGTGGCGAGCGCGGGGCCGAGCGCGCGCGCCGGCACGGTCGCCGAGGCCGTCGAGTTCGGCGAGGTCGTGTTGCTCGTGGTGCCTTATGGCGCCATCGAGCAGATCGGCAAGGACTACGGCAAAAGCCTTGCCGCAAAGCCGCTCGTCATCGACGTGTCGAACCCGATCGCGCGCCGCGACGGCGACGATCTCGTGAAATCCGTGGAGCAGCAGGGCGGACCCGGCCTCGTCACCGCGAAGCTCGTGCCCGGCGTGCATCTCGTGCGCGGGTTCAACGCGATCAACTTCGCGGCGCTCGCGAAAGACGCCAACCGTTCGGGCGACCCGCTCGGGATCCCGATCGCCGGGGATGACCAGAACGCGATCGAGCTCGCCAGCCGGCTGATCAAGGGGATCGGCTTCGAGGCGGTGCTCGTCGGCGGCCTCGCGAAAGGCAAATACCTGGTTCCGGGGACGCCGCTCGGGGGTGAGCACAGCCCAGCCGAGATTCGCGAGATTGCCGCGAAGCTCAGCTGAGTCGCACAGGGGCCGGTCTTGACCTCCGCCGATCCCACAACCGGAGCGCCGCCGGCAGCGGCCGGCGCCCCCTATCGGTTGCTGCAACGGCTTGTCGCAGTCCGGCCCGACGAAATGCGGGCCGTCCTCTGGTGCTGGCTCTACATCTTCGCGCTGTTCTCCTCCTACTACATCATGCGGCCGATCCGCGATCAGATGGGGATCGCGCGCGGCGTAGAAGACCTCCCCTGGTTGTTCTTCGGCACGCTCGTGGCGATGCTGCTCGTCAATCTTCCCTTCGCCTGGCTCGTGAAAAAACTGCCGCGCAGCCGCTTCATTCCGCTTACCTATCGCTTCTTCGCGGCAAACATCGTCTTGTTTGCGCTCGCCTTGCACCTCGCCTCGCCCGACGAGACCGTCTGGGTAGGATATGTGTTCTTCATCTGGCTTTCCGTCTACAATCTCTTCGTCGTCTCGGTGTTCTGGCAGCTCAACGTGGACCTGTTCAGCCCCGAGCAGGGCAAGCGGCTCTTCGGCGTCATCGCGGTCGGCGCGACGGTCGGCGGCATCGTGGGTTCATCGATCACCGCAAGCCTCGCGCGCCAGGTTTCGCCGACCTTCCTTTTGATCAGTGCTGCGGTTCTTTTGGAGGTCGCGGTGTTTGCGGCCTCCCGGCTCGCGCGTCTTTCGCCGAGCTTGCATACACGTCCCGGCACGGAGGGAAAGGCGAACCCTGTTGCCAAGGAAGCTGATGCCAAAGCCGCAACCGGCGATGAGAGGCCCATCGGAGGTGGGATACTCGCCGGCCTCGTGAACGCACTGCGATCGCCTTACATCCGGGGCATCGCGGTTTTCATCTTGCTCTATACGGCGACTTCGACCTTCGCCTATTTCCTGCAAGGACAGATCGTCGAGCACGGCCTCACGGATCGCGCTGAGCGGACGGCGTTCTTCGCCAGCATCGATTTCGGTGTGAATACGCTCGCGCTCGCGGTTCAGCTTTTTCTCAGCGGTCGTGTCATCACGCTTCTCGGCGTGTCGCTTGCGCTCACGCTCCTGCCGGCTCTCACCATGGCCGGGTTTGCGGCGCTCGCGGCGACGCCGAGCCTGGCGATGATCGCGGTCTTCCAGGTGATGCGGCGGGCCGCCGATTACGCCATCACGCGGCCCGCACGCGAAGTGCTCTACACGGTGGCTTCCCGGGAAGATCGCTACAAGGCGAAAGGTTTCATCGACACTTTCGTCTATCGCTTGGGCGATCAGGCGGGGATTTGGGCCTCGAGAGGATTGGGAGAAATCGGCGGGCGTGCCTTGCCGTTCGCCGCGATCGTGATCACCGCAGCGTGGCTGTCGGTCGGGCTCTGGCTCGGGCGGCGGCAAGTGGCACGCGAGGCTACCGGGAAATATTCGTGAAGGCGCGGCGCCTGCGCCGATCCAAGAGGAGTCGACCCAGAGCCGCGCACGGGGCCACGTGACCATTTCGACGCCTCGCGGGGTCGGTGGGGATTGCGACAGCACTCCGGTTGCCGCCGTTTCTTTGATCCTCTAATGTCGCAGCCTTCGTCTCGGTGCTTCCGCAGCCGATGCGGGCGTAGTTCAATGGCAGAACGGCAGCTTCCCAAGCTGCATACGGGAGTTCGATTCTCCTCGCCCGCTCCAATTTTCAATTGAGATTTGCGCTCCTGTAAACGGCGGCCATTCCCGTGCAGGTTATGCGAAGATGTTCTTGCGAGATGAGAGCTTGGCTGGCGCAGCGACTTTATCGTCGACCCTGAGCGGAGATCGCGGAATGTCCACTTCACGTCCGCTTTTTACTGCAGGCGTAGATTTTTTTCGGTCGCCGATATCCGCTAATGACCCAAGGCGACATGGACTGAGGTTCCCTTCCATCGCGTAAATGCCCCGCTTGTGAATGATGGCCACAGACATCTAGTCCCCAAGCAGGTTTTCCGAGACAATTTCCCCTTGCGCCTTTCACCCATGCCTTTCATCACCTACACGGTCATGAGCCGCCGCACCGCTGCTTCATCCATGCTGCTCGCCGTGCCCGAAAGGACTATCTCGCCGCGATCCATTACGTAGAATTTGTCGGCAAGCTCCTTGGCGAAATTGAAGTATTGCTCCACCAGGAGAATGGCGATCTCGTTTGTACAGCGCAGATAATCGATCGCTTTCGCGATCTGCGTGATGATCGAGGGCTGGATGCCTTCCGTAGGCTCGTCGAGCACGATCAGCTTCGGCCGCATTACGAGGGCACGCGCGAGGGCAAGCTGTTGCTGCTGGCCTCCGGATAAGTCCCCTCCTCTGCGCCGCAGCATGTCCTTGAGCACGGGGAAGAGGCGGAAGACCTCATCTGGTATGAAGCGCTCGGGACGCGCAAGTGCCGCAAAGCCAGTCTCTAGATTTTCGCGCACGGTCAGCAGCGGGAAGATCTCGCGCCCTTGAGGCACGTAGGCAATGCCTAACCGCGCACGCCGATGAGGGCTGAGCATGGTGACGTCCTCATCTTCGAAAAGGACGCTTCCTCCATGGATCCGCTGTTGCCCAACCACCGCGCGCAGAAGCGTTGTCTTGCCCACACCATTGCGGCCAAGGACGCAAGTGACTTCGCCGCACGCCGCCGATAGCGAGACGCCGCGCACGACCTGGGCCGCTCCATAAAAGAGATCGAGCTTCTGGACGCTCAGCATTTGGTCGAGGGAGGTGAAGCGTGGAATTTGAGGAAAGAGTATCGACGAGCGGCCATTTCCCTACCTCACTTTATCGACCGAGGTACACTTCTATCACGCGCTCATCGGCGCTCACTTTGTCGAGCGAACCCTCGGCGAGCACAGCGCCCTCATGAAGCACTGTCACTTGCACCCCAAGGTCATTCACGAAGCTCATATCGTGCTCGACAACAAGGACCGAATGATCCTCGGCGATTTCCTTTAGCAGGCGGGCGGTCTCGACGCTTTCGGCATCCGTCATGCCGGCAACCGGCTCATCGATCAGGAGGAGCTTCGGCTCTTGGCCGAGTAGCATGCCAATCTCGAGCCACTGTTTCTGCCCATGGCTGAGCCAGCCCGCAAGTTGGTAGCGGACGGCGGAAAGCCGCGTCGTCTCGAGAAGCTTGTCAACGCGTCGCGAGACTGCGGGCCCCTTGCCCCAGGTGAGATTCGCGAACGCCTGGCGCGGACCGGCGAGCGCCAAAATGAGATTGTCTTCGACCGTATGGTTATCGAAGACCGTCGGGCGCTGGAATTTGCGGCCGATACCGAGCTCTGCAATCTCGGCTTCGCCGAGTCGCGCAAGGTCGATCTGACCTTCAAAGATAACGTGACCGTTGTCAGGGCGGATCTTTCCCGTGATCACGTCCATCATCGTCGTCTTGCCGGCGCCGTTTGGCCCGATGATTGCGCGCATTTCGCCGGCCTGGATCGTGAGTGAAAGCTCGCGCAAGGCTTTGAAGCCGTCAAAGGTGACCGTGACGCCATCGAGATAGAGCAGACTGCGTGTCAGCTGCGCCATCCGCTCACCTCAACGGGATGGAGGTTTTCTCCACCACTTCCACATTGTGAGTAGGCAAAACTTCGGCTGGTGTCGCGGAGGATCCACCACGCGCACGTTCGATGAAAGTGCCGAGCACGCCTTTCGGCAAGAGCAGGGTGACAAGCACGAACAAGGCGCCGAGCGCGAAGAGCCAGTATTCCGCGAGCGAACCGCTCGTGAAACTCGTCTTCGTCCAATTGACGAGGATCGCGCCGAGAGCCGCACCAATGAGCGTTCCTCGGCCACCAACCGCAACCCAGATCACCATCTCGATCGAGTTCGCCGGCGCGAACTCGGACGGGTTGATGATGCCGACCTGCGGCACATAAAGTGCGCCGGCAACTCCTGCGAGGCACGCTGAGACGATAAAGACGAAGAGCTTATATTTTTCGACGCGATAGCCGAGAAAACGCACACGATCTTCGGCATCGCGCACCGCGACCAACACCTTGCCGAGCTTCGCGCTCGTGATCGCTCGACAGATGAGAAATCCGCAGCAGAGTGCGAAGCACGTGGTCGAGAACAAAGCGGCGCGCGTGACGTCGGCCTGCACTGGGAAGCCGAGAATGTCCTTAAAATCGGTCATCCCGTTGTTGCCACCAAACCCCATATCGTTGCGAAAAAAGGCGAGCTGTAACGCATAGGTCATCGCCTGCGTTATGATGGAAAAGTAGACGCCTGTGACGCGAGAGCGGAAGGCAAACCAGCCGAAAACGAAGGCGAGAACCCCTGGCGTAAGTACGACCATAGCGACGGCAAAGGGAAAATAGTCGAAACCCGACCAGTACCAGGGAAGTTTCGTCCAATTGAGAAAGACCATGAAATCGGGCAGAAGCGCATTGCCGTAAACGCCGCGCGAGCCGATCTGGCGCATGAGATACATGCCCATCGCGTAGCCACCGAGCGCGAAGAAGGCCCCATGACCGAGCGATAGAATGCCGCAATATCCCCAGACGAGATCGAGCCCCACGGCTAGGAGCGCGTAGCACAGGTATTTCCCGCCGAGAGCCATGGACGCGGTCGAGACGTGCAAGGGCGAGGTTGGCGCACTCAACAGATTGCCTGCGGGCACGGCGACACTCGCGATCACAAGCAATGTGACGAAAGCCGTGCCGAGCGGCCCGATGAATCCGAAGCGATCATTCTCGTTCACGCGGCTCAGGCCTCGACCGCGCGGCCTCTTAGCGCGAACAAACCGCGCGGCCGCTTCTGGATGAAGAGAATGACAAAGACGAGAAGCGCGATCTTGCCGAGAACCGCCCCCGCGAAGGGCTCGAGAAATTTATTGGTCATGCCGATGGTCAACGCACCGATCAAGGTGCCCCAGAGGTTGCCTACGCCGCCAAAGACAACGATGAGAAAGGAATCGATGATGTAACCTTGGCCGAGATTGGGAGAGACATTGTCGATTTGCGAAAGCGCAACGCCCGCGAGGCCAGCGATTCCTGAACCGAGGCCGAAGGTGAGTGCATCGATGGTGTTGATGCGAATTCCCATCGAAGAAGCCATGCGACGGTTCTGCGTGACCGCCCGGGTGCGCAGGCCGAAGCTCGTGAAGCGCAACACCAGCTGCAACGCGATGAACGCGGCGACGGCGAACACCAAAATGGCGAGGCGGTTCAACGTAACTTGCATGCCGCCGACCTGCAGAGCGCCGGACATGAAGGCAGGTGTATCGACCTCGCGATTAGTCGAACCAAAAACGGTTCGCACCGCCTGCTGAAGGATCAGTGAAATCCCGAAGGTCGCAAGCAAGGTCTCGAGCGGCCGGCCATAGAGAAAGCGGATGACACAACGTTCGATGATGATTCCGGCGACGCCCGAGACGATGAAGGCCGCCGGAATCGCGACAGCGAGCGCAAGTCCGACTTCGTTTGAGCCTCGCGCGCGCATGGCTTCCTGGATGACGAAGGTCGTATAGGCTCCGAGCATCACCATCTCGCCATGGGCCATGTTGATCACACCCATGACGCCGAAGGTGACCGCGAGGCCTATGGCCGCGAGAAGGAGCACAGAACCGAGAGAGAGCCCGTACCACGCGTTCTGCACGATCGCCCAAAGCGCCAAGCGATTCTCGACCGAAGCCGCCGCCACCTCTGCCGCGGATTTGACCGAAGCGGGGGCATCGGCGCCGATCGAGCGGAGCAAGGCCATGGCATCCTGATCGCCACGGTCGCGAACGACCTTGATCGCGTCGAGACGGTCCTCTTGCGCGGCATCCGCCGTACCGATGATGATGGCTGCGCGGGCCTCATCGAGTACTCGACGGACCGAGGGATCGGCCTCCCTGCTGCGCGCCGTTTCGACTGCGTGAAGCGAGGTCGCGCTACGCGATTTGAACACAAGCTCGGCCGCTTCTCGACGCTTCGACGGATCAGGCGCCATGAGGGCGAGAGAGCCGAGCGCCGCATCGATCGTTGCGCGCACGCGGTTGTTGATGCGGACGGGCTTGAGGCCTGCCGGTAGGGCTGAAAGCTCCGCGCCGCTCAACGCGTCGATACTCTTACCATTTTCGCCTTTCAAAAAGATGTGCTTGTCCATCGGATCATAGAAAAGCCGGCGGTCGGCGAGCGCGGAAAGAAGAGCTGGCGCCATTTCGTATCCGCTGGCCGCGAGAGCGACGACGGCATTGTCGATCTCGGTGAAGTTTTCGCTTGCGAAGCCTGCGAGAAGTTGAGGCCGCTCGGCCGCGCATGCCCCTGATGAGATGAGCGCGAGCAACAAGAGCAGCCGGCCAAGAATGCGAGGTCCTCGTCGCATCTTTCTCATCCGTCACTCGGCGGAAAGGCGAAGGCGTTGCGCAAGATCGCTACGCCGTGCCCGATTTCGGTGGTGGTCAGCAGGCTGTGGCCGCATCGCGGTCAGGTGCCCTGCCCACCGCATTTGCCCGTCTTGACGTTAAAATTCCCGCAGCTCAGGGGCTTTCGCCAATCGGCGATCAGGTCTCTCGAACCCTCCAGATAAGGCGACCATTCATTCGCCACAACGAGGCCAGGCGTTTGCCAGACGGTGGCGAATTGTCCGTCGGCCTGAACTTCGCCGATGAACACAGGCTTGGTGATATGATGGTTCGGCATCATGGTCGAATAGCCGCCGGTGAGATTCGGCACGGAGATGCCAATGAGCGCGTCGATTACCTTGTCGGGTTCGGTGGTGTTCGCTTTCTCGACTGCCTTGACCCACATGGCAAAGCCGATCACATGGGCTTCCATCGGATCATTCGTGACGCGCTTCGGGTTCTTGGTGTAGGCCTTCCACTTTTCGATGAACGCCTTGTTCTCTGGCGTCTCGATCGACTGAAAGTAGTTCCAGGCAGCGAGATGGCCGACGAGCGGCTTGGTGTCGATGCCGGCAAGCTCTTCCTCGCCGACCGAGAAGGCGATAACGGGAATATCGGTCGCTTTGACGCCTTGATTGCCGAGCTCCTTGTAGAAGGGAATGTTGGCGTCGCCATTGATCGTGGAGACCACCGCCGTCTTCTTTCCCTCCGAGCCGAACTTCTTGATCGCGGCGACGCGCGTCTGCCAGTCGGAAAAGCCGAAGGGTGTGTAGTTGATGGAGATGTCCACATCCGCGACGCCCTTCGATTTGAGATAGGCTTCGAGGATTTTGTTGGTGGTTCGCGGATAGACGTAGTCGGTTCCTTCGAGCACCCAGCGTTTCACGCCGTCGGCCATCAGGTAGTCGACGGCAGGAATGGCTTGCTGGTTCGGCGCGGCGCCCGTGTAGAAGACGTTGCGCTCGCTCTCCTCGCCTTCATATTGTACCGGGTAGAAAAGAACCGAATCCAGTTCCTTAAAGACCGGCAGCACGGATTTCCTCGACACCGAGGTCCAGCAACCAAAGACCGCGGCGACCTTATCTTTGCCGATCAGCTCTCTCGCCTTTTCGGCGAAGAGTGGCCAGTTCGAGGCCGGATCCACAACCACAGCTTCGAGCTTTTTGCCTAGCAGGCCGCCTTTTTGGTTCTGTTCGTCAATCAGCATCAGCATCACGTCCTTCAGCGTGGTTTCGCTGATCGCCATGGTGCCGGAGAGCGAATGTAGGATTCCGACTTTGATCGTATCCTCCGCACGCGCGGGAGCGGCGACAAGGCCCCCAAACGTCGCGCCGAGCGCGAGCCCGAGAGCTGCCCTTCTGTTGAATTTGAAATGCATCGACCCACCTCCACCTTTCATGCGTCGCAACATGCGACCGCAGGAGATGGGCAAGTCCCGTGCCAAGACACCAGTCACCCAAAGACCGCACTCGCACGTCTTGAGTGAGCAAAAGTGCACGGCAGTGTGCCTAGAAAATCGCGCAATGCTCATTTTGCGAGCAACACGCGTGGACTGCGTCCGGCGCGGCATGCCGCCTATCACAGCGAACGGCCAATGATCGTCGGCACGCGCGACCGTGCGCCATACGTGATAGCGACCAGGCGCCGACGGCAGGGCCCACCCTGCTTGGTATGACCTTTGCTTTCATCATACGTGCTTCACGCGCCTTCAAAGCGCCGGCTCATCACGTGCCCTGGAGACTATCACTGTGCATCTCGCGCCTCATGAGGTCGACAAGCTGACGCTTGTCGCGACCGGCCTCCTCGCCCAACGCCGCCTCGCGCGCGGCCTGCGGCTCGGCTATCCCGAAGCCGTTGCGCTGATCTCGACGGTGCTACTGGAGCGTATTCGAGACGGAAAGCATTCAGTCCCGGATCTCATGGACATGGGCGGCAAGCTGCTCGGCAGGCGCGAGGTGCTTCCGGGCGTGCCGGAGATGGTCGGCGAGGTCCATGTCGAGGGCACCTTCCCTGATGGCACGAAGCTCGTTGCCGTCCGCCAGCCCATCACGCGCACCAAGGGGGACTTGAAACTTGCCCTCTATGGCAGCTTCCTTCCCGTTCCCGCTGCCTCATTGTTCGGCAAGGCGGAGGCTGCCACGGCTGGCCATGTGACCGCGGCGAAGGGTAGCCTCAAGCTCAACGAGGGTCGCGCCACGGTGAAGATCCAGGTCACTAATACCGACGTGCGGCCGATCCAGATCGGCAGCCATTTCCATTTCGTCGAAGCCAATCCGCGCCTGAAGTTCGACCGCGAGAAGGCTTACGGGAAGCGCCTCGATATCCCGGCCGGCACTGCCAT
Organism: Hyphomicrobiales bacterium; assembly: GCA_019247795.1. Lineage (GTDB taxonomy): Bacteria > Pseudomonadota > Alphaproteobacteria > Rhizobiales > Beijerinckiaceae > GAS188. The sequence continues at coordinate 11,578 of JAFBAK010000244.1, forward strand.
GCGCTTCGAGCCAGGCGAGAGCAAGCAGGTCACACTCGTCGAGATCGCCGGCAACAAGGTGATCCGCGGCGGCAATAACCTCGCGGACGGCGCAATCGGCACGGCTAACAAACAATCGACGCTAGTGCAGGTGAAGAGTCGCGCGTTTGCGCATCAGGCCTGAGGAGACGAGCATGGCATACGACATCACCCGCAGCGCCTATGCGATTCTGTTCGGGCCGACGACCGGCGACAAGGTCCAGCTCGGAGACACCTGCCTCGAAATCGAGGTCGAGAAGGACTTTACCTCATACGGTGACGAATGCGTTTTCGGCGCCGGCAAGGTGATCCGCGACGGCATGGGGCAAGCCACGGGCGTTGACAGCACGATCGCGCTCGACGCGGTCATCACCAACGCCCTGATCGTCGACTGGAAGGGGATCGTCAAGGCCGATGTCGGGATCAAGAACGGCAATATCGCGGGCATTGGCAAAGCCGGTAATCCGGACGTGATGGCGGGCGTCGATGCCGATCTCGTCATTGGAGTCAACACTGAGGTGATCGCGGGTGAAGGGCTGATCCTGACGGCCGGTGGCATCGACACGCATTTTCACTACATATGCCCGCCGCAGCCCTACAGCGCCATCGCGAGCGGAATCACGACACTGGTCGGCGGCGGCACAGGGCCGGCAACCGGCTCGCTCGCCACGACCTGCACGCCCAATCCCAACTATCTGCGCCTGATGATGCAGGCCACGGATTCCATTCCGGTCAACTTCGTATTCACGGGACGCGGCAACTCCTCAAAACCGGACGGTATGAAGGAGCAGATTCTTGCCGGGGCGGGCGGCCTGAAACTGCATGAGGATTGGGGCACGACGCCGGCCGCGATCGACACCTGCCTTGCCATGGCCGACGCCTATGATGTGCAGGTCACGATTCATACCGACACGATCAACGAGAGCTGCACGGTCGAGGATTCGATCAAGGCCTTCGGCGGCCGCACGATTCACACCTATCATTCCGAGGGCGCGGGCGGGGGACATGCCCCTGACCTGATGCGGGTCTGCTCTGAGCCCAATGTTCTGCCATCCTCGACCAGTCCGACCAATCCCTATACGATCAACACAGTCGCCGAGCATCTCGACATGTTGATGGTGTGCCATCACCTCGATAAGAACATTCCTGAGGACGTGGCCTTCGCCGCAAGCCGCATCCGAGCCGAGACCATCATGGCCGAAGGGCTGCTGCATGATATCGGTGCCATCTCCATGATGACGTCCGATAGTCAGGCCATGGGCCGCGCCGGCGAGGTCATTACCCGCACCTGGCAGATCGCCGATCAAATGAAACGCCAGCGCGGCAAGTTGCCGGAGGAGGCGCCTGGCAACGACAACTTCCGCGTGAAGCGTTACATCGCCAAATACACGATCAACGCTGCCATCGCGCATGGTATGAGCCATCTTCTTGGCTCAATCGAGAGGGGCAAGCTCGCCGACCTCGTGTTGTGGAGGCCGGCCTTCTTCGGAGCGAGGCCCGAAATGGTGCTGAAGAGCGGCTTCATTGCCTTCGCGCAGATCGGCGACGCGAACGCCTCGATCCCGACGCCGCAACCGCTGATCATGCGGCCCATGTTCGCCGCAATCGGCAAGGCGGTCGGACCAACCTCGGTGCTGTTCGTCAGCGAGGCCTCCATCGCGGAAGGCGTCGTCGCCAGCTACGGTCTGGGCAAGCGGCTAGAGCCGGTTTTTAAGTGCCGTGGGTTGGGAAAAAAGGATATGAAGCTGAACGACGCACTACCGAAAATTGCCGTTGACCCGAAGAGCTACCGTGTTACGGCAGACGAGGAAGAATTGATCTGCGAGCCGGCGATCAAGCTGCCCTTGGCGCAGCGATACAGCATCTTCTGACCGTGGCTGCATTGCATGGGACGAGAAAAAACGTCCGATCCAGGATCATCGTCACCCGCCCGACGCCGGTGCGTTTTATCGGATAGCCGGGTGCCGCGTCAGCCGATCGCATTACTTCTTGGTCGGCTCGACGACGCATCGATACAACTCATTCCGGCCCGCACCAAGGCTCTGAGCCTGCTCGTCAGTTATGCCTCTGGGCGATGGCGATCTATCGGTTACTAAAATCGCAAGACATCACCGCATCACACCAAGTTATGTTAACAAGCTCTTCGAGAATAAAGGTCTCACATTCTCATGGTTCGTGCTCGGCCAGCGCCTCTCGCGTTGCATCGTATCCTAAGCGATCCATACTTTGCCGCTCGCAACATCAGCTTAGTGGCGTTGAATATGGGGTTCGGTGACCTTTCCTACTTTAATCGCACGTTTCGACGACGCTATTCGGCGATGAGGGCCGATGCGCCGCGCCGCTCGTCGCCATCGCGATCACGGCGTCGCGGGCCCGGCATCGCGCTCCGGGGCGGCGGCAACTGCGCTCGAAGCGGCGCCGAATATTCGTGAAACCGCGCATGCCTGAGATTGCTAGGCCCCCATCGCATATTGTGGCATTTTGCCCTGTAACCTTAAGGTCGCGACCCTTGCCTTGGCGCGTCAGCCGATGCGGGCGTAGTTCAATGGCAAAACGGCAGCTTCCCAAGCTGCATAAGAGTTCGATTCTCCTCGCCCGCTCCATCTTCGCGTCACGAATAGGTGACCTGCCGCCTCTGCCGCTGTTCATCGCTCTCACGAAGCGGCCTTCGATCGTGGAATGTGGGGAACGCGTTTCGCTGCCAGGCTGCCGCTGATGAGCAATTCAAAAAGCCACAACACAGGGCAACACGCCACCAGCATGAGGGCTCCGAGGTCGAACGTGACGCGAACGTTTCCCGCAATGCTGGCGGCTTGCCCCCCAAGCACGGGTGCAACGACCGCGATCACGTAGAAAAGAGTGAAGAAGACTCCCATGCCGACCGCGCGGGTCTCGGGCACGAGCACGCGGCTCGGAAGGCTCATGATCGGTCCGGCGGAAAACCCGCACACAAGACCGAGCACGGCAAAAACCGGGACGGCCGTATCGACCCGCGCCGCGACGAGGAGCATCGCCGCGGAGACGAGCAATCCGCCAACGAGAACGAGGCGAAACCGCCCGCTTCGATCCGCGAGAAAGCCGCCCAAAGGAACCGAGAGACCGACCAGCCAAAGCGTGAGGCTCGTCACGGAACCGGCCGCCTGCACGGACCAGCCGCGCTCGGCGAGCATGGAGGGGCCGAAGCTGAAGATCATGGCGATGGCGCCGTTATAGAGGCCCCAGATCAGGCCGGCCGCGGTTACGGCGAAGAAGGTGGTGAAGCCGAGCTTGGTGATGGCGCGTGCGGCCGCCTGCGGCGGTGGCGGGGCGCGATAGAGTCCCGCCATCGCGAACATTCCAAGGGCCACCAGAATGCTCGTGAACAAAAAGGCCGACGCCACGCCGCCGTTCGCCGCGATGGGAGGCAAGATAAGCAACGCAAGCGCGATACCGACCGGCCATGAATTGACGAAGACCGCCATCGCCGTCGCGATCTCTTTTCCCGCAAACCAGTCCGTCACCATTTTCGACATCAGCACGTTCAACAGAACGCCACCGATTCCAGCGAGGAGCCGACCCGCGAGCTCCGGAGCCCAGGCATGGGAAAAGGTCATGACGAGACCGCCGGTCGTCATCAAGGCAAGCCCCGTGACGACCACAAGCTTGTCACCGAAACGCTTGCCGATGGCGCCTCCGGGCAAGGCCAAGGCGATGCCCGGTGAAAGATAGAGCCCGATCAGGAAGCCGATATCGGCAATGCCGACACCGAGATCGTGACGGAGCAGCGGGGCGAGCGCCGCCACGCTTTGAAACTGAAGCGCCATTGCGGTCCTCACCGCAAAGAGCAGGGCAAGGACCTTCCACCGGCCGGCCATCGATCATCTCCGCGGAGCTTGGAATCGGAAAAATGGCAAAGAACAACCCGGCATGCTGCTGTTTCAATCCGAGTGCAAAAGCTCACATTCCGGACTTGAGGGCAATTTTTCTTCGATCGCGCCTCATTATCGAATGGCGCTGCCGGGATCGTTCATGCCGCGCGACGTGATTTGATTCGCTTTGCATCTTCCGGCGGGAGATCTCGCCGAGCTATTTTGAGATCGTAGTGAGTCTGAAGGTTGAGCCAGAACTCGGCGCTGTTTCCGAAAAACAGGCTAAGCCGAAGCGCGGTGTCCGCGGTGATGCGCCGCCTGTTGTTGACGATCTCAGCTATTCGGTTGGGCGAGATTCCGACGGCCTTGGCAAGCTGGTTTTGCGACAGGCCATGCTCGATCAAAAACTCTTCTTTCAGCATCTCGCCTGGCGTTACCGGCGCGAATTCCTGTTCTGTCATTTTCATCGGCTCATCGATGGTGGTCCAGGAGTTGGACCTCATGTGGCTCGCCCTCAATCCATCTAAAAATGATCCGCCACTGACCGTTGACGCGCATCGAATGGAAATCCTTTAATCGCCCTTGTAATCTCTCCAGACGATTTGATGGTGGCACCGCGAGGTCGTTCAATCGATGCGCCGCGTTGAGGCCCTCGAGTTTGCGTTTGGCCGGCCGTGCGCTGCCTTGGAAGCGCTTGACAACTTCATCATCGAACAATCTCTTGGTCCATGCATCGCCGAATGAGCGGATCATGCAGGACGAGTATACCGAATACCGGTATGCAGCTCAAGCATTCCGCTTGCGCCCGTCACTTCCCCCGCGCGGTTGCGAGCGCGGTTCGCGCGGCCTCGCGGATGATGACGAAATCGCTGGAGACGGTGATGAGCTGGAAGCCTTGCTTGGCAAGTTCGTTGGCGCGCGCGGCCGAGACCGCGAAGGCGCCGCAGAACTTGCCGGCGGCCTTGGCGCGCGAGAGCACATGCTTGAAGGCGCTATCGACTTCCGCGCCCATGGGGTCATAAGCCGCGCCATTGCTCAAGGTGATCGACAGGTCGGACGGACCGACGAAGACGCCATCGATGCCCGGCACGGCGAGAATGTCGTCGACCGCGGCGATCGCTTCGCGGGTCTCGATCATGGCGATCGCCAGCGAGAAATCGTTTGCCTGCTTCAGATATTCCTGCGGCGCGAGGCCGGTGAGCGCAAGCGCCCGCGCCGGTCCCCAGGAGCGCTCACCGAGCGGCGGAAATTTGGTGAAGCTCACGAATTGGCGGGCATCCTCGACCGAGTTGATCATCGGCGCGATCACCCCCGTGGCTCCGAGATCGAGAAAGCGTGCCGCGAGAGCGAAATTGCCGACCGGAATGCGCCCGATGACCGGCACTCCGATCGAGGAGACGGTGGCGAAGCCGCGCGCCATGGCGTTGTCGTCGAACAGGCCGTGCTGACCATCGAAGACAATGGCATCATAGCCCTCGCGGGCGAAGATGTCGGCGAGTACGGGCTCGGCGATGCCGAGCCAGGCGACATGGACAGGTGAGCCGGACGATATCTTCGCCGCGACGTGATAAGCGCTCGAAATCATGGTGCAGCTTCTCTTCTTGTGTGAAACATCATCGATCGCGCCGCGCGAGCAAAGAGGCACGGCCAGATTGGGCCCCCGCGCGGCAAAGCGACTTCAACTCGGCTCGCCATCATACCGGCATGCGATGAGGCATGATCTCGCCGGAAGGGATGCGAGGCTTTTCATCATTGAGCTAGCGCCCGGCCTCGATTTCCGCAACGGCCTGCCCCAATAGTGCCTGTGACTTGACGGCGACTTCCTGAGGCGTGCGCTCAACGCCCTTCGCCTTGAGATCGGCGACGATCTTGAGGATCAGCCGCTGGTCGTCCCTGCCCAGGAATTCGGGCTCGATCAGGGTGAGCGCGTAGGCTTTCGCCTCGTCGCCCCTGAGGTCCTGAAGGCCCGCGGCCCAAGCGCCGAGGAGCTTGTTGCGGCGCGCGATGGCGAGGAAGCGAAGCTCTTCGTCATGCGCGAATTTCGCCTCGAAGGCCTCTTCGCGCTGGTCGAAGGTGGTCATGGGAGCAACCCTTTCTTGCTCGATCTTCGACATCTCGCACGCGCCGAAGCCCAGATCAATGCGCCCTTGGAAATGCGTGCCAGGCAAAGCTGTCCGAAGCCCCCTTCGCGCGCTCGGCCTCGACCGCCATCACGGCAGCGCCCTGATATGCGCGGCATGGCGGCGTCATTGTGCGGTGCGCCTCGATCGGATAGGTTGCGGCTCACGTCTTGCGGGGGCGCAAGCGCCGATGCAAGTCCGCGCGCTCGTGCCCATATGAGGGGAGGGGCCGGCGCGTCACGACAAAGGAGACCCGTCCTTTCCATGGATTATCTCAAACCACGGTATGTCCCGATGAACCGCCGCCGCCGCATCTACGAAGGAAAGGCGAAAGTCCTTTTTGAGGGGCCCGAGCCCGGCACTTTGATCCAGCACTTCAAGGATGACGCCACCGCTTTCAACGCCAAGAAACATGAGGTGATCGACGGCAAAGGGGTCCTCAACAACCGCATTAGCGAATTCCTGTTTCAGAACCTCAACGACATCGGCGTGCCGACGCATTTCATGCGCCGCCTCAACATGCGCGAGCAGCTCATTCGCGAAGTCGAGATCATCCCGCTCGAGGTGGTGGTCCGCAATGTCGCGGCGGGGTCGCTCGCGACCCGACTCGGCATCGAAGAGGGCACGCAGCTGCCGCGCTCGATCATCGAATTCTACTACAAGAACGACGCGCTCAACGATCCCATGGTATCGGAGGAGCATGTCACGGCGTTCGGCTGGGCCAATCCTCAGGAGATCGACGACATCATGGCGCTCGCCATCCGCGTCAATGATTTCCTCACTGGCGTCTTCCTCGGCGTCGGCATCCGCCTCATCGATTTCAAGATGGAGACGGGCCGGCTGTGGGAGAACGACATGATGCGGATCGTCGTTGCCGATGAGATTTCACCCGACAGCTGCCGGCTCTGGGACATGAAAACCAAGGACAAGCTCGACAAGGATCGTTTCCGCCGCGATATGGGCGGGCTTATCGAAGCCTACACGGAAGTGGCGCGGCGGCTCGGCATCATCGCCGAGAACGAGCCGATGGTGAGCGCGGGGCCGAAGCTGGTGCAGTGACGAGCCTTTCCGTTTTTGCCGAGCCTTTTGCACGGGGGCATCATCGCCCCCGTTTTCGCGCGTGCGCGATGGCGGCGCTCGCGCTGCTTTCGCTTTGCGCTTGCGAGGCGGGCTCCGGTCTCTTGAGCGGCGCCCTGCCCACCGCTTCCGGGTGGACGCGCTTGCCGACCCGCGAATGGCTGCTCAACGAGGGGCTCGGCCCGGCGAATATCGCCTATTGCGAGGTGCCATCCTGTCCAAGGCCGACGGTGGTCGCGACTTTCGCGGCGGAAGGCGAGGAGGCGAAGCGCCTGGCGCGAGCCCTTGCCGATCCGAAGGCGCTCCTGAAGGCGCAGCGCTACGAGGTCGCAACCGCGCGCGATCCGCGGGTCAAGAGCAAGCCTGCTCCCGAAGGCCCGAAGAGCCGGGAGAAGGTCGAGCGCATCGAGGCCGACGGTTTCACCGGCTATCGCGTGACGCTCTCCCCCAGCGCCGCGGACGGGCACGAAGCTTACGCCGTCGTGCTCGCCGCGCACGAAGGCGAGAGGCTCGAAGCGGCGCTCGCGGTCACGACAGACCCGGACGCGGCGCTGCAGGCGGCAAAGGC
>JAFBAK010000255.1 GCA_019247795.1 Hyphomicrobiales bacterium
CGACATCGTCGACGATCTCAAGAGCGGCCACAATCGGTTCGCCGCCGCTTCAGGGCCGATGGCCGAGGAGATCTCGTGTTCGACCTTGCGGTTGAAAGATGAGGACCTTCAGGCGATCGCAAGCTATCTGGAGGATTTGCCCGGAGAAAGTCCCACCGCATCTGCGCTTCCCGCCGATGATCCCACCATGCGTGCGGGAGGCGCGATCTACCGTGATCGGCAGGTGGAAATGGGAGCGCAGCCCTGCGCCGCACCCGGCAGGGTTGGCTGGCGCTTCCTCGCGCTGCGCCGGGACGTTAGTTGAGCCTCAATGAAGCGCAGACCGAGATTCCCGCTCCACAAGACAGCCGCGAGATACCGGCGAGCCCGCAGATCCTTGCGCGAGCCGATTTCCCCGCGTAGTCGATACGGACTCGATTGGACCAATTTCTTCATCTCGGACGTTCAGACGAGCTTCGGCTCCTTCGTTGCCTTCTACCTTGCGGGCTTGCATTGGTCGAAACCGGATGTCGGCATGGTGCTGACGATCGGCGGCCTCGCAGCGGTCATCAGCCTGATACCCGGAGGTGCGCTTGCCGACGAGATCGCGCATAAGCGCCTCCTCATCGCCTGCGGCATCGTTTCGCTTGCCGGCACCGCTCTCATCTACGCGTTGGCGCCCTCTTTCGGGATGGTGGTGATCGCCGAGCTGCTACATGGAACTACGGCCGGATTGATCGGGCCTGGCATTTCGGCGATCAGTCTCGGACTTGTGGGTCGCCGCGCAATGTCCTCGCGAACGGGACGCAACCAGCGATTCCAGGCGGCGGGGACCGCGATCACCGCGGCGATCATGGGCTTCATCGGCTCCCGCTTCTCGACGCGCGCGATCTTTTTTGCCACCTCGGTCTTTTGTGCGCCGGCGCTCGTAGCGCTTGGGCTCATACGGCCAGAGGAGATCGATTATCATCGCGCCCGCAACGCGAAGACGGGCGAGCAATCGCGCGACCTCTCTCGTCTTCTCGATGTTGCTAAAAATCGGCCCCTACTCGTCTTCGCGGCGTGCTTGATGCTGCTTCAACTTGCCGACGCCTCGATGCTGCCGCTCATCGGAGAAAATCTCGCGCTCAGCGGGAGCGGTCTTGGCTCGATATACATGTCCGGCCTCATCATCGTGCCGCAAGTCGTGGTCGCCGGGCTCGCGCCTTGGGCCGGCTATCACTCGGAGACACGGGGGCGCAAGCCGCTTCTCGTGCTGGCCTTCGGCCTTGACGCGCTTCGGGCCCTGCTTCTGGCTTTCTTCAGCAGCTATTCCGTACTGATTTTGGCCCAGGTCCTCAACGGCGTGAGTTCGGCCATCATCACAGTCCTGACGATTCTCGTGATCGCCGATCTCACCGCCGGTAGCGGTCGCTTCAATCTGACGACCGGTGTCGTCGGAATGCTTCAGGCGATCGCCGCGGCGATCAGCACGACGGCCACCGGTTTTCTTTTCGCCAAATTCGGCGCGTTCATCGGCTTCCTCGCAATCACCGGCGTCGCGGCGGCAGCCACCTTTTTTCTGTGGGCCGCCCTGCCGGAAACCAAGCCCTCGAAGTATCTCGATTGAGATCATGCCGCCTCGCTCGCGAGCCGGCTCTCCTCTCCAGCAATGATGGAACTCGTTTGCCGGCCGCAAGTTGGATTGGCGCATGCCGCCGGGCTGGCGGGCTTCGCCAACGCAATGGGGAACTCAACATGTTCGAGCGATATCTCGGGCTTTCCGGAATAGCGGTTGCAGCGCTACTCGCCGCCGCACCCGCCATGAGCCAATCGACTGGCGCTTCCTCGATTTCCGAAGGGCAGATCGTGAAATACCTGCAGACGGTGAACCATGGCGAGATCGCCGATGCGCGAATGGCCTTGCGAAAAAGCAAGGACGCGGACGTCAAGAATTTCGCCAACCAGATGATCAAGGATCATACTGCGAATGACAGGACGATGGCGAAGCTCTCGCGACAGATAAAGGCAAAGCCTGCTTCGAGCGACGAAACGAAATCCCTCATGTCGGAGGCAAAGAGCGGCGATCAAGAATTGAAATCCGCGAAAGGGAAGGACTTCGACAAGGCTTACCTCGACGCGCAGGCGAAGATGCATGGTGAGGTGGCGGACACCATTCAAAATAAGTTCGTGCCGGCCGCGACGAATGACGAGATGAAGTCCGCGTTGTCCGAAACGCTGTCCACCGTGCAAAACCACCAGAAAATGGCGCAGGATCTCTCAAGCAAGATGCAATGAACGGGAAGTCGGGAGGGGCGTCTTAAGGCGCTCCTTCACGTTTCATCATAAGCCGAGTAAGCGTAACCTGGAGTGCGGCAGTTGCGCCGGGAACATTCCAAATCGGAAGTGGCCAGGTTTTCCTCAGATCACAACGGCCGTGATCAACAGCAACTGACCTTCCCCATTTATGACCGCCGCCAGAACGTCGGAAGCATGAAGGTCGTGCGACTTCAAAGCTTCCGTGGCGGCCGGGAAGGTGTCGATTGAATGGCGCAGCGCCTTGAGCTGGTCATCGCTCATGCGGATGGTCGCGACATAGACTTGTTCCTGAGCCTCGCTGGACAGGGTTTCAAGGCTAACTACGGCAACCGCATTGATCGACGAAAACGAAGCGGTGGCCATTTTTGGCGCTGGAATGGTATCAGCCCCGGCAGGGGCGGCCGTCGCAAGCGAGAGCGCCGCGCATACGGCAAATAATGCAACATTACGCATGACGTCTCCTCTTCTCTCGAATTTCCAATCAATTTTACTGAGCTGTTCGATGAATTAACGTTGCCGCGGTGAGCGAAGTTCCGACGCCGGATTGCTCGCCATCCTTCTCGTTTGCACAACGGGAGGCGCAACTTTGTGTTTTTCGACAGGCCAATTAGCCCAAATCGTAGTGCAAGCTTCAAAATCCAAGCCGAGCCCGCAGGGTTGATCGCGGTTTTTCCCGTTGCCTCCGGTTTTCCACACAGCTCGATTCGTCAAGTCGGCGGGAAAAAAAATATTTTAGGCGGAGCTCGGAACTTTTTTGCTTTTGACGAGTTCGCGCGCTGTATCGCTGCTGGAGGGGTCGTTAAGAGTGGATGCTGCCTGGAGGCTGTTTTGGCTCGCGTCATAGAATTCTATGGCGCGGCCTTCGTGTGCCCGGATGGCACCGCTCGTTCGCCCCAGCGAAGTTTCCTCCGAAATTTCATCGTAATGCAAGGTCACGGAGAGCCATATGCGTGACGTCGGTCAAGTCGTGCAGAAGCCCAAGCTGCGACGGGCAGCTCAAAAACCCGGACGACTGAATGGTTCGACCGAGCCGTCCGGGCACGAAGGAGCTTCCCCGAGCGAGCTGATCGAGCTTTTGCATGGGCTCGAAGCCATGCGGATCGGTGATTTTTCCGCTCGGATGACGAGGGGCGGTGCAGGTCTTCTGGGCAAGATCGCCGATGCCTTCAACGAGATCGTCGCCACCAATCAACGAATGGCGCGCGAGCTTGACCGCCTTGGCCAAGTTGTGGGTCGGGAGGGTCGCACGCGGCTTCGCGCCAAGTTCGGCTCGACGGATGGTGCCTGGGGCGAGATGGAAGGCACGCTCAACGCGCTGATCGACGATCTCCTCTGGCCGACCACCGAGGTGACGCGAGCCATCGCGGCGGTGGCGCAAGGAAACCTTCTCCAGACGGTTCGTCTCGATGTCGACGGGCGCCCTCTTCAAGGCAAATTTCTCGAGTCCGCGACGATCGTGAACACCATGATCAAGCAGCTCGGGGTCTTCACCTCGGAGGTGACCCGCGTGGCCCGCGAGGTCGGAACCGAAGGCAAGCTCGGCGGCCAAGCGCAAGTGCGCGGCGTGAGCGGCGTCTGGAAGGACCTCACCGAGAGCGTGAACTCGATGGCGAATAACCTCACGGCGCAGGTCCGCAATATCGCCGAGGTGACGATCGCGGTCGCCAACGGTGACCTCTCGAAGAAGATCACCGTCGACGTCCGTGGCGAGATCCTCCAGCTCAAGGAGGCCATCAACACGATGGTCGACCAGCTCCGCTCCTTCGCTTCCGAGGTGACGCGCGTCGCGCGTGAGGTGGGTACCGACGGCAAGCTGGGCGGCCAGGCAACCGTGCCCGGCGTCGCCGGCACCTGGAAGGATCTTACCGACTCGGTGAACGCCATGTGCGGCAACCTCACCGACCAGGTTCGTAACATCGCCCATGTGACGACTGCCGTGGCGCGTGGCGACCTGTCTCGCAAAATCACTGTCGATGTGCGCGGCGAGATTCTGGAGCTGAAAGACACCATCAACACCATGGTGGACCAGCTCAACGCCTTTGCCTCCGAAGTGACGCGTGTCGCCCGCGAGGTCGGCACCGAAGGCAAGCTCGGCGGTCAGGCGACGGTGCCCGGTGTCGCCGGCACCTGGAAGGATCTCACCGACAGCGTGAACTTCATGGCGGGCAATCTGACCGCACAGGTGCGTAATATCGCCGAGGTCGCGACCGCTATCGCCGGCGGCGACCTTTCGAAGAAGATCACCGTCAACGTGAGCGGCGAGATTCTCCAGCTCAAGGAGACGCTCAACACGATGGTGGATCAGCTCAACGCCTTTGCCGGAGAGGTGACGCGCGTGGCGCGCGAGGTCGGCACCGAGGGACGCCTCGGCGGCCAGGCGAATGTGCTCGGCGTGGCCGGCACCTGGAAGGACCTCACGGACAGCGTCAATTCCATGGCGAGCAATTTGACGGCCCAGGTGCGCAACATCGCCGAAGTGTCGACCGCCATCGCCAATGGCGACCTTTCGAAGAAGATCACCGTCGATGTGCGGGGCGAAATTCTCCAGCTCAAGGAGACCATCAACACCACGGTCGATCAGCTCAACGCCTTTGCCTCCGAAGTGACGCGCGTGGCGCGCGAGGTTGGCACTGAGGGCAAGCTCGGCGGCCAAGCCATGGTGCGCGGCGTCGCCGGCACCTGGAAGGACCTTACCGACAGCGTCAATTCCATGGCGAGCAACCTCACCGCCCAAGTCCGCAACCTCGCCGAGGTCGCGACCGCGGTGGCACGCGGCGACCTTTCGAAAAAAATCACCGTGAATGTGAGCGGCGAGATCCTCCAGCTCAAGGAAACCATCAACACGATGGTGGACCAGCTCAATGCATTCGCGGCGGAGGTGACGCGCGTGGCGCGCGAGGTGGGCACCGACGGCAAGCTCGGCGGACAAGCTCAGGTCTCGGGCGTTGCCGGAACCTGGAAGGATCTGACCGACAGCGTCAATTCGATGGCCGGCAATCTGACCGCTCAGGTGCGCAACATCGCGGAGGTCGCGACAGCGATCGCGACCGGAGATTTGTCGCGAAAGATCACCGTGGACGTGCGCGGCGAGATCCTCCAGCTGAAGGAAACGCTGAACACCATGGTGGATCAGCTCAATCGCTTCGCGGGCGAAGTGACACGCGTCGCGCGCGAGGTGGGCACCGAAGGACGATTGGGCGGCCAGGCCCAAGTCCCGGGCGTCGCCGGCACCTGGAAGGACCTCACAGACAGCGTCAACTCGATGGCCGGAAACCTGACCGCCCAGGTGCGCAACATCGCCGAGGTGACGACGGCGGTCGCGAGAGGCGATCTGTCGCGCAAGATCACGGTCGACGTGAAAGGCGAAATTTTGGAGCTGAAGAATACCATCAACACGATGGTGGATCAGCTCAACGCCTTTGCCTCAGAGGTGACGCGGGTGGCCCGCGAGGTGGGCACGGAAGGCAAGCTCGGCGGACAAGCCCAGGTTCCAGGGGTCGCCGGCACCTGGAAGGACCTCACCGACAACGTGAATTCCATGGCCGGAAACCTGACCGCGCAGGTGCGCAACATCGCCGAGGTGGCGACCGCAATCGCGACCGGCGACTTGTCGCGCAAGATCACCGTGGACGTGCGCGGCGAAATCCTGCTGCTCAAGGAAACGCTGAACACCATGGTGGAACAGCTCCGCTCGTTCGCAGCCGAGGTGACGCGTGTGGCGCGCGAGGTGGGCACGGAAGGAAGGCTGGGCGGCCAGGCTGTGGTGCCCGGCGTCGCCGGCACCTGGAAGGACCTCACCGACAACGTCAACCTGCTCGCTGCAAACTTGACAACGCAGGTGCGCAATATCGCCGAAGTGACGACCGCAGTCGCGAGAGGCGACCTGTCGCGCAAGATCACAGTCGACGTCAAGGGTGAAATCCTGGAGCTGAAGGACACCATCAACACGATGGTCGATCAGCTCAACGGCTTTGCTTCGGAAGTGACGCGCGTGGCGCGCGAGGTGGGCACGGAAGGCAAGCTCGGCGGACAGGCCCAGGTTCCCGGAGTGGCCGGAACCTGGAAGGACCTTACCGACACCGTGAACGTCATGGCGCTCAATCTCACCGAGCAGGTGCGCGGCATCGTTAAGGTCGTCACCGCCGTCGCCAATGGCGACCTCAAGCAGAACCTCACGGTGCGATCCAAAGGCGAGGTCGCAGCGCTCGCCGAAACCATCAACAACATGACGGATACGCTCGCGACCTTCGCGGATCAGGTGACGACCGTTGCACGAGAAGTGGGCGTCGAGGGCCGGCTCGGCGGCCAGGCGAATGTGCCGGGGGCAGCCGGCACGTGGAAGGACCTCACCGGCAACGTCAACCTGCTCGCCGCAAATCTCACGACGCAGGTGCGCGCCATCGCCGAGGTTGCTACCGCGGTCACCAAAGGCGACCTGACGCGCTCCATCCAGGTCGAGGCGCGCGGCGAGGTGGCGGAGCTGAAGGACAATATCAATACTATGATCGGCAATTTGCGCCTTACGACGGAGCGCAACACCGAACAGGATTGGTTGAAGACGAACCTCGCGAAATTCACGAACATGCTGCAAGGACAGCGCGATCTGGAGGCGGTCGGACGCCTTCTCTTGACCGAGCTTGCGCCACTTGTGAACGCGCAGCTCGGCGTGATCTACCGCATGAGCGAAGAGGAGAATTTGTCACTGAAACTGGTCGCAACCTATGCGGAGGATGCCGAGTCGCAATACCCGTCCGAGATTGGGCTCGGCCAAGGGCTCATCGGCCAATCGGCGCACGACAAGCGACGTCTTCTCGTATCGGATCTGCCGGTCGACTCGGTGCAGATCGGCTCGGCGCTGTTCAAGATCGCCCCACGCAACGTCATCGTCTTGCCGGTGCTCTTCGAGAACGGTGTCAAGGCTGTCATCGAGCTTGCCTCAATCGCACCGTTCACGACGTTGCAGACGACGTTCCTCGAGCAATTGACGGCAAGCATCGGTATCGTGCTCAACAGTATCGCGGCGTCAATGCAGACCGAGAGCTTGCTGAAACAATCACAACAGCTCGCCGCCGAGCTTCAGTCGCAACAGGCGGAGCTGCAACAGACAAACGAGCAGCTCGGCCAAAAGGCCCAGCAGCTTGCCGAGCGCAACGTCGAGGTGGAAAGAAAAAATCAAGAGATCGAGCAGGCGCGCGGCGCACTCGAGGAAAAGGCGTCCGAGCTTGCGCTCACGTCAAAATACAAATCCGAATTCCTCGCCAATATGTCTCATGAGCTGCGCACGCCCCTCAACAGCATCCTGATCCTGGGCCAACAGCTGTCGGAAAACGCAGACGGCAACCTCACGAACAAGCAGGTGGAATTCGCGCGAACCATTCATGGTGCCGGCACCGATCTCTTGAATCTGATCAGCGATATCCTCGATCTATCGAAGATCGAATCCGGAACGGTCTCCGTCGAGGCCGAAGAAATCTTCTTCGCCAATGTGATCGAGACGGTCGCCCGTCCCTTCCGGCACGAGGCCGAGAACCGCAAGCTCGGCTTCAATGTGGAGATCTCGCCCGATCTCGGGCGCAGCATCCTCACCGATTCGAAGCGCCTGCAGCAAGTGCTGAAGAACCTTCTCTCGAACGCCTTCAAGTTCACGGAAAAGGGTTACGTTCAGCTCAAGGTCCGTCCGGCTTTCGAAGGATGGAATCTCGATCATCCGGTGCTCCGACAAGCGCCCGACGTCGTCGCCTTCGAGGTCGCCGACACCGGCATTGGCATCCTGCCTGAGAAGCAGAAGCTCATCTTCGAGGCATTCCAGCAGGCGGACGCCAGCACAAGCCGTCGCTACGGCGGAACGGGTCTTGGCCTTGCGATCAGCCGCGAACTCGCCAACCTCCTAGGCGGCGAGATCCATTTGCGAAGCATGCCGGGCTCGGGAAGCTGCTTCACCTTGTATCTTCCGTTGAAATACGTGGACCCTGTTGGCCATTCCCGGGCGCTTACGCCGTCGCAGCGAGAGGCGCTCAAATCGACGCTCGCCAGCGCTCCCGCGCCAGATACGGTGAGCGAAGCGATCGCCGATGACCGGCTGGAGATCGAGCCGGGCGATGCCATCTTGCTCATCGTCGAGGATGACCCGAATTATGCGCGGATCACCGCCGACATTGCGCGCGAACGCGGCTTCAAGGTCATCGTAACCACGCGAGGAGCCGATGCGATCGATCTCGCCAAGCAGTACCAGCCGACAGCCGTCTCGCTCGACATATTCCTTCCGGATATGCTCGGCTGGACCGTTTTGAGCGAACTCAAGCAGGATCCGCTCACGCGACACATCCCGGTTCACATCATGACGCTCGATGAGGACCGCCAGCATGGCTTGGCGCGCGGCGCCTTCTCGTTCGTCACCAAGCCGACGACGCCCGCGGCACTCGGCCGCCTCCTCGATCGCATCCGGGAATATGCGAAGCCTCGGCGGCGGAGCCTGCTTGTGGTCGAGGATGATCCGGCGGAGCAGCTCAGCATCAGGGAGTTGCTCTCCCATGACGACATCGAGATCGTCAGCGCGGCCAGCGGGAGGGAAGCTCTCGACCTCATGCGCGCGCAGTCATTCGACTGCGTCGTGCTCGATCTGCGCCTGCCCGACATGACCGGTTTCGAGGTCCTGGATCGGATCGACCAAGACGAATCTCTGCAGGCGGTGCCGGTGGTCGTCTTCACCGGGCGCGAGTTGTCGGCGGAGGAGGATGCGCATCTGCATCGGATGGCCAGGAGCATCGTGGTCAAGGGTGTGGAATCACCGGAGCGCCTGCTCGACGAAACGGCTCTGTTCATGCACCGCGTCATGGCGCATTTGCCGCCCGAGAAGCAGCGCATGCTCGAGCGCCTGAGCCGCTCCGACGACGACCTTGTGGGACGAACCGTGCTTCTCGTCGACGATGACGCGCGCAACATCTTCGCACTGAGCAGCCTGCTCGAACGGCGCGGCATGAAAGTGCTCACCGCGACAACGGGAGCGGAGGCGATCCGGCTCGTCGAAGCGACACCTGATCTTGCCATTGCGCTCATCGACATCATGATGCCCGAAATGGATGGGTATCAAACCATCAAGGAGATTCGGTCCAAGCCGAATCTGCGGCGCTTGCCGATCATCTCGCTCACGGCAAAGGCGATGAAGGGAGATCGGGAGAAATGCCTCGAAGCCGGCGCGTCCGATTACCTGGCAAAGCCGGTGAACACGGAGCAACTTTTCTCCGCCTTGAGAATGTGGCTGCATCGCTGAGCGAGAAGGAACGACAACCGTGGACGCCAACGCCCCGGTCAACATCCTCCTTGTGGATGACCAGCCGGCCAAGCTCCTGAGCTACGAGGCGATTCTCTCGGGGCTCGGAGAGAACCTCATCAAGGCGACCTCTGCTCGCGAGGCCTTGGAACGGCTGTTGACGAACGAGATCGCGGTGATCCTCGTTGACGTCTGCATGCCGGAGCTCGACGGCTTCGAGTTTGCGCGCATGGTGCGCGAGCATCCCCGATTCCAGCAGACCGCGATCATTTTCGTCTCGGCCGTGCTGCTGACCGAGGTGGACGCGCTACGAGGCTACGAGATGGGCGCGGTCGACTATGTGCCCGTCCCAGTCGTCCCCGAGGTGTTGCGGGCCAAGATCAAGGTCTTCTCCGAGCTGTACAGAAAAACGAAGCAGCTCGAGGCTCTCAATCGCCGACTGGAGCAGCGCGTCGCGGAGAGGACATCCGAGCTCGAGGCCGCGAATGCCCGCCTTATCCAAAGCGAGCAGCTACGCAGCCTCGCGCTCGCCGCCGGCCAAATGGGATCTTGGGATTGGGATGTTGCCGCAGATCACAGCAGCTGGGACGATGGCCAGTGTCGCATCTTCGGCGTGGATCCTGAGACCTTCAAAGCCACACGGGATTCCGTGCTTCCATTGATCCTGGAAGAGGATCTGCCTGTCTTCGAGGAGGCGCTCCGCCAAGCTCCGGAGGACGCGCGGATCTTGCAAGCCAAATTCCGCGTCTTGCGTCCCTCGGGCGAGATCCGATCCTGCATTGGGATTGCGGCCGCGGAGCGCGACGGCGACGGCAGGATCACGCGGCTGAGCGGCGTCACAGTCGATATGACCGATTTGGAGAAGGCCCAAGAGCATCAGCTTCTTCTTACGCGGGAGGTCGACCATCGCGCCAAGAACGCGCTCGCCGTGGTGCAGGCAATCGTGCGGCTGACGCGCGCCAATAGCCTGTCAGCCTACGTCACCGCGATCGAAGGGCGGATCGGCGCTTTGTCGCGCGCCCATGCGTTGCTGGCGAGTTCCCGATGGGAGGGCGCGAAGCTCGAAAGCATCGTCGAGCAAGAGCTTGCCCCTTATCGCGCGAAGGCGAATGCGAACATCGCGGCCGCCGGCCCCGATATCGTCCTGCCGCCGGCGATCGGCCAGACTGTCAGCCTGGCATTGCACGAGCTCGCGACCAACGCGGCGAAATATGGAGCATTGTCCGCGCTTTCGGGAAAAATCGAACTCACTTGGAAACTGGACACGGGACGGCTCGTCCTCGAATGGGTCGAGCATGGCGGTCCGCCTCCGGCCCCCCCGAAAGTCTTTGGCTACGGGATCAAAACCGTCACCGCCGCGTTCGAGCGGCAATTGCAAGGCGACGTAACCTTTCAATGGCTTCCGCAAGGACTGCGCTGTCGCCTCGCCCTACCTTTCGGCCCACGAAATCTGACAATGGCCGCAACCGTCACAGCCCCGAAGCGAATAGCGGAAACGTCGCCTGCGGCGCCGCTTGTCGTCAAAGGAAATCGACTTCTTCTCGTCGAGGATGAGGCGCTCGTCGCGGCCATGATGACGGAGGCTTTGGGCCAGATCGGCTTCGAGATTCTCGGGCCCTTCGGCAAGATGGATTATCGGCTCGGCGCCGCGGTCGCCGGCGAAATCGACGCGGCCATCCTGGACGTCAATATCGGTGGGGAGCTCGTCTATCCGATTGCGGAGATCCTCGCCGCCCGCGGAATCCCCTTTGCCTTCGTCACCGGATATTCGGAAGAGAACATCGATAAGCGTTTCGCGAACGTTCCGATCATGCAAAAGCCGGTCGAGAGAAAGGCGCTGCAGGCCGTGTTTGCCGTTCCTCGGAGCGCTCTCGCCGAACGCTCCGAGAACGTCGTCTCGCAGATGTGATCAGGTCGGAATTTGTGGAGACGTTTCCGCTGAAGCGTTCTTTCCGAGCAGGGTGAAGACGACGCCCAAAAGCTGATCCGGACTGAACGGCTTTCCCAACAAAAGATTGTCCCGAAATTCCTGGGGAAGTGCATCACGCCCATAGCCGGTCACGAAAGCAAACGGGATCTTTTCACGCGCAAGCGAGGCGGCGAGCTCGTCGACCGGTTGACCTCCGAGATTGGCGTCGACAAGGGCAGCATCGCAATTACCCTCGACGATGAGCTTCTTTGCGGCCTCGATCGTTCCTGCAGGACCGACGACATGGTAGCCGGCATCCATGAGGCTCGTCTCGATATCCATCGAGAGCAACACCTCGTCCTCGATGACCAGGATGCGCTTGTCGGCTGCCGAGTCGTTTTCGATTTCCGAACCGGAAAAATTCATCGTGCTGTCCGTCGTGGAGTGCAAAAAACCTCGGGCCACCTCGATTTGAAGCGGTTCCGCATAGGGGAGCGCGATATGGCACCGCAGGCCCTGAGCCGCATATTCGACCGAGACCTGCCCTCCGCACGAAATCACGCTCTGCTCGACGAGAGTCGTGCCGAAACCATGCTCCAAGGGCGCTTCGACGTTCGGGCCGCCGCTCTCGATCCAATCCAGGCAAAACTCGCGTGCTCCATTCGAGCGCAAATCCCAGCTCGCGGAAAGCCTGCCTTCCGGAACCGACAAGGCACCATGCTTTCGCGCATTCGTTCCAAGCTCATGCAGGACCAGGGCCAGCTTGACGGCTGTTTGTGGATCGAGAATGAACGAAGGTCCCGAATAGGTGACACGTGGATCCTCGGTCGCGCCGAGCGTCACCTGATCGCGAATGAGTCCCGAGATTTCCGCACCCTGCCAAGAGCTTTGCGTGAGCAGATTATGGGCACGTGCCAAAGCGTGAATACGCCCGTTGAAGCTCGAGACGAATTTTTGTGGGCTTTTTGAATGAAGCAGGGATTGGCTGGCTATGGCCTGAACAGTGGCCAATGTGTTCTTGACGCGGTGATTGAGCTCTTCAAACAGGAGGCGCTGCAGCTGTTCGGCGTTCTTGCGCTGCGTGATGTCGCGGGCGACTTTCGAGGCGCCGACAATATTGCCGAGCTTGTCGTGCAGCGGCGAGACCGTCAGCGAGACATGGACGCGCCGGCCGGATTTCGCGACGCGCACGGTCTCATAATGTTCGATCCGTTCTCCTCGACTGAGCCGGGACAGGATTTCCACTTCTTCCTGCATCAGCTCCGGCGGAATGATTTTGGCAATAGGCTCGCCGATCATCTCTTCCGGCGAATAGCCGAAAATGCGCGCGGCGCCGCTGTTCCAAGTCTTGATCACGCCTTTGAGCGTCTTGCTCACGATCGCATCGTCCGAGGACTCGACAATCGCCGCGAGTCGAGCCGCTTCGATGCCAGCGTGGCGATCCGCGGTAACATCCACGAGCAGATTGATGGCCCCTATTACGCGGCCGGAAGCATCCTTGAGGGGAGTGGGAAACGGCGCGAACGGAATCCGGCGCCCATCCGGTCTCTCGAGGATGGCTTCTGCGCCGCGAATGGGACGCCCCTCTTTCAGAGACACTGCGAGCGGGCACTCCTCATGGGCCATCGGCCGGCCATCGGGATGATACAAGCGCCACGAACCGCACCAGCGATCCTCTCCTATTTTCGGAGCGAGACCCCAAAGTTCGGCAGCAGCACTGTTGAAATAGGTGATCCGACCCTCGGCATCGGTCGTGTAAACGGCGACCGGCAGGCCCTCGAGAAGCTCAGCGCCCGGCGTCATCTACCCTCCTGCTCCAGCGGGACGAAACGCGCGAATACAGGATTCGTTCCAATCTCGCAAAAATCGTCAATTCCTCAATTAGACCTGAGGCGTGGCACCCGTCATGGAAGGGGTTCTCGAAGTAGAACTACAGAATGGATTCTTCGCGCTCAAGAGAGATAGGGCGCCAGGGACAAGGCGCCGCAAGGTCGTCGTTCACGACCGCGAAAGACCGATCTCCGGAAGGATCGCACGAGATTAAAGGTGACCCGTGAAGGAGGGATGAGGGGGTTCGCCGTCTTGACGATATCAAGCCGAAACCCGCCGGGTGCCTCGACGTGATTCATCGCCCGCTCCCTTCGGCTTTCCTCGAAGGGAACGTCTCAGATCGCGGCGGAGTTCGGCAGCGGGATCGAGCCGTCGCCGCGAGCTTTTCGCAGCCTCGGCCTTTCGCCGTCGCGTCTCGGCAACCAGGCGACGACGTAGGAAGGCGAGCACCGCCGCCTCTTCCGCGCCGAGCGAGCCGAGCTCCTCGCGCAGTTCGCCTTCCGCTTCCTTTTGCCAATTCACCAGGAGCTCACCGTCGAGATACGCATCGAGGATGGCGGGGTGCACATAGCATTTGCGGCATATCGTGACCGTGTTGCCCAGTCGCTTCGCGACACGCTCGATCGCCGCCTTCAGGTTCCGCTTGGCCGCGGCAGCGCTGTCGAAGCTGGCGAATTCGGAAAGCGCCATCGCGGCGAGAACCGTCCCTGCCCAAGTCCGAAAATCCTTGGCCGTGATATCGCGACCCGTGATCTCGCGCAGATAGCTGTTCACGTCCGACGAGCTGACCGCCTGTCGGCTGCCATCGGCCTCGATATATTGGAAGAGATGCTGCCCCGGGAGATCCTGACATGCTCGAACGACGCGCGCGACACGGCGGTCCTTCACGGCAAGATGCCAAAGCTTTCCGCTCTTCCCCTTGAACTCGAAGCGAAGCTCGGTCCCGTTGACGGCAACGTGCCGGCTGCGCAAGGTCGTGAGACCGTAGCTCTTGTTTTCCTTGGCGTAATCGGCGTTGCCGATCCTGATCAAGGTTTTCTCGAGAAGACTCACGACGGTGGCGAGCACTTTGGGGCGCGGCAGGCCGGGCTTGCGCATATCGGCAGCAACCCGTTGACGCAGACGGGGCAAAATCCTGCCGAATTCGAGGACGTGCTCGTATTTGGTTTCGTCGCGCAGGGCCCGCCAGCGAGGATGGTAGCGGTATTGCTTGCGGCCCCGTTCGTCGCGCCCGGTGGCTTGGATGTGCCCGTTCGGATCGGGGCAGATCCAGACGTCCTCGTAGGCGGGCGGGACGGCGAGAGCGCGAATCCGACTGAGTTCCGCCCGATCCCGGATCAGCTTTCCGCTCGAGCTGTAATAGGCGAAGGCTTCTCCCTTTCTCTTGCGCGTTATACCAGGCCCCTGCTCATCGACATAGACAAGGCCGCTTGCTTCAGCGGCCTCCCGCGGCGCTTCGACGGTGATAGCGGCCGAGAGAGAAACGGCGCCGGAACTGGATTTCGCCGCAGCTCTCGCGCTCGGAAATTTCGCGCCGTTTATCTTCTCGCCCTTTGGTGCCGCGCTCTTGAACTTCGCGCCCATGCTTTCCTCCCAGCGATATCGCCACACATGAGCTTCGGAAGACCCGGCTGCCCGTCTCTCTCGACGTAAAAAGCTGGCGTCTCGAACATCTCCGCGGATCAATCCGTGGCGATGGCATGAACGGCCTCATCAGAGCTCGGTTCCACGAGGGACTGCCGGGAGCCTGCTCATCGCAATACTTCGGAACGGCCAAGGCCGATCGGCGGTTGTCGTATGAGCATTGGAAAAACGATCTGAGGAGTTCGCAGCATGGGAAGGACCGACGAAACTGAGAAACAGGAAGCGCGTGCCTACGAGAAATCGCGCGCCATGAGCCCAGAGCACAGCGACTCGGAAAACGTCTTCGGCCGCGACGCGAAGGCGGAGCCTGAAGAGGAGCGTTTCGCGGAAAGCGAGGATATCGGGAACGACCCGCCCGCCGAAACCGAATCCGAGATTTTGCTCGGGGAGTTCATCGAGGCCGAGCACGCACTGCCTGATGTGCCTTCCGAAACCACCGACGGACTGAACGAGCTCGAAGAGGAGACGCGCCGGCAAGCGGAGGATCGTGGACCGGAACGGGCGTTGCGCCGAGACCGGTGATGATGAAAAGAGCGCCTCGGACGAACCGAGGCGCTCTCCGTTGCCAGCATCGATGAGGGGCAACCGAAGCTGACAGCCATCCCAACGCTTTCCCGCGTCTTGAGTTCCGAGCGCTTGAGGAAAACCGAGGGCATGTAAAAAAGAATTGATCCAATCAAAATCGCTTTTCTTAACAGCAGCTTGCTCACAATTTCAACGAGCGCATCGGATCGACGTTCGAGCCTGAACTATCACGTCGATTTGTCGCATCCTCAGCGAGTCATGAAGTCGCTGAACGTCAAGCTGAACATCACCAGCAACCAGACGAAGCCGATTGTCGAGGCAAGCTGGGTGAAGGCCTTCGCAAGACGCAGCTCCATGAACCAGATCGCAACGAGCACGATTTTCACCCCCGCGATCGTGAGGGCAATGGCGATGTTGAAATAGCCGAGCGGCAGATAGGCAAGGCCGAGCGTGGCAAAGACGAGAAGATCGAGAGCCAACCAGACGACCAGGTTTCGCCGCCAGATGCTGCGGAATCGGTCCCCGCGCGCAGAGGTGGTTGCAGTCGCTTCCAAGCCAGTCACGCGCGCCCTCCAAGATAGAGAAGGGGATAGAGAATGATCCAG
>JAFBAK010000304.1 GCA_019247795.1 Hyphomicrobiales bacterium
CGCGCGAAGATGTGGTCTCATAGAAGTCTCGCGCCACCGCACTTCTCGCCGAACGACGCCATCGATGAACCTTTCCTTTTTCGACGAGCGAGGCCCGATGGCTTATCGCGCCGATATCGACGGGCTACGGGCGCTTGCGGTTCTCGCTGTCATCTCCTTCCATCTGAATTTCGGCGTGTCCGGCGGCTTCCTCGGTGTAGACGTCTTCTTCGTCATCTCAGGTTATCTCATCACCCGCATCATCGTCGCGGGAATCGAGACGGAAGAATTCTCCATCCTGGAGTTCTACGCCCGGAGGGCGCGGCGAATTCTGCCCGCCCTCATCTCGACGATCCTTGCAAGCTCGATCGCGGCGGGCGCGATCCTCGATCCTCCGGAGCTGATCGCCTTTGAAAAATCGGTGATCGCGGCCGTGCTGTTCTGCGGCAATATCCATTTTTTCGCGGTGTCCGGCTACTTCGCGCCTGCTTCGGAAACGATCCCTCTCTTGCATCTATGGTCGCTCGGGATCGAGGAGCAGTTCTACATTCTGTTTCCGGCGCTCGCGCTGATTGGCGAAAGATTTTCCCGAAATCTGTTCATGATCGTGCTCGGCGCCCTTTGCGCCATCTCGCTCGCAGCTTCGCAGCTCATGCTCGCCACGGACCCGCCTGCGGCTTTCTATCTTCTGCCCTTTCGCGGGTTTGCGCTTCTGCTCGGCTGCCTGATCGCGCTCGCGGCCGCAAGACCGCTCTGCAAGAGCGATCTTGGAGCGCATGCCGCCGCCCTTGCCGGAGCGGCGCTCGTCATAGTGCCCATCATCACCTTCGGCCCAAGCACGCGCTATCCCGGCCTTGCAGCTGCCGTCCCGTCGCTGGGGGCAGCCTTGATCATCCTGTCTGGCGAGGCACGATCAACATTCATCTGCAAACTTTTGTCGCAACGCATCCTCGTCGGCATCGGAAAAATCTCCTATTCGCTTTACCTCGTCCACTGGCCTGTCATCGTTTTCGGCACTCGTCTGTTTCCGAGCGCGTCACCGACGGGGTTCGGCCTCTCGTCTTTCGCGATCTCGTTTCTGCTTGCGCTCTTCAATTATCGTTTTATCGAACGGCCGTTTCGCCAAGGCGCCCGGCTACGCTCGTCCGCACGGACGCTTGCCATCTCAGCGGCCGCGATCGCTTGTTTTTGCGGAGTGTCGGCATGGACCATCCACACAGGCGGATTTGCTGCGGAAACGGACGAAAAGATCAAACGGGTGCTCGCCTTCGAAAATTACGATCACGACCGTCTCTACCGCGACCGCGAATGCTATTTGAGCGCCGATCAGGATTTCTCCCTGGCGAGCATGGCCGGGTGCCTGCCGCGCGGCACCGGGCCATCGGCTCTTTTGTGGGGTGACAGCCACGCCGTGCATCTTTATCCCGGCTTGAATCCAGCGTTCGAAAAAGAGGGGTTTTCGCTAGGCGTTCTGACCGCCTCGGCCTGCGCGCCCATTGTCGCGTATCAGACGCCCGCCCGGCCGAAATGCACGGCCTTCAACGAGCACGCCCTAAAGGCAATTCTTTCGCTGAGGCCTTCGATCGTCATCCTGTCCGCACGATGGCCAACCGACGAAGCCTCTCTTTCGCTTTTGGATCGCACCGTCGCCATGCTCGCGAGGGCCGGTATCAAGGTCGTCGTGCTCGGCGAGAGTCCGCTCTACAAGCACGACGTGCCGCTCATCATGGCCAAGCGATTGCAGGAGGGTGATACGAGCCGCCTCGCGAAGGGGGGAGCCGATCTCGAGCTCGATTTTCTGCGGTGGTCGGACCGCACCCTTTCGGCACGCTTCGCCAATCGCGAGGAGGTGAGATACGTCTCGGTCATGCATGCGCTCTGCCCCAATGACGATTGCCCGCTCACCGATGATGGCGGAAGCCCTGTCCATTTCGATACCGCTCACCTCACCAAAGAAGGCTCTATCCTTTTCGCCAAGGTGCTTGCTCCGCTGATCCTGCACTAGCTGATTTGCGCGGGAGCAATGGCCCGCAAATGCCGTCGCGGACCCGCGGCGCTCTTCTCGCTCGAGCTTGAGGGGGCGCGGGCCATGGCCACGAACCTGAATGTCCGCCCCTGTCGAAGTGATCGAGGTCGAGGCGAGGAACATGTCCGTTTCGCTTCACCTTAGCGGAGGCCGACTACTCGGGTTTTCCGCGGCCTTCGCGCGCCAGGGCGCCAAGCTCATCGAGGATGGGGCATTCCGGTCGATTATTGCCGTGGCATTTCTCGGCGAGCCCGGCGATCGTGTTTCGGACCTTCGTCATCTCGGCGATCTTGCGATCGAGCGCGGCGACGTGCTCGAGCGCGAGCTTCTTCACCTCGCGACTTGCGCGCTTGCGGTTGCGGTAAAGCTCGAGGAGCTCGGCCACGTCCTTCAACGTGAAGCCCAGGGCGCGCGAGCGATGGATGAAGCGCAAGGTCTGAATATCGGCCTCGCCATAGACGCGATATCCGTTCTGGCCGCGTTGTGCCGGCTTGATGATGCCCGCCTCCTCGTAGAAGCGGATCGTCTTCGCCGGCACACCGGAATCCGCTGCGGCCTCACCGATGTTCAGCAAACCTTGCGGTTTCATCGCGGCGGCTCCTCTTCGCTTGCGGGCGCAAGGATAGGAAGATTACGTCAACCGGGCGTCTATCCTCATCGATGGCCCCTTTCGCATGATCTCATTGCGAATTTGGGCCAGTGTGGCGGATCACGCGTTGGCGGCGCAACAGCAGCGCGTTCGAGACGACGCTCACCGAGGAGAGCGCCATGGCGGCGCCGGCCAGCATCGGGCTCATGAGGCCCAGAGCAGCAAGCGGCAGGCCGAGAAGATTGTAGACGAACGCCCAGAAAAGCCCCTGGCAGATCTTGGCGTAGGTGGCGCGGGCGACCGCGATGGCATCAGCGACGAGCATCGGATCGCCGCGCATGAGCGCGATGCCGGCCGTCTCGAGCGCCACATCGGCGCCGGTCCCCATGGCGATGCCGACATCGGCCGTCGCCAAGGCCGGCGCATCGTTGACGCCGTCGCCCACCATGGCGACATGCTTGCCTTGTGCCTTGAGGCGCTCGATCTCGTTGGCCTTGTCGGACGGCAGCATGCCGGCGAGCACGCGCGGGATGCCGAGCGCCGCCGCCACGGCATTCGCAGTCCGCTCATTGTCGCCCGTCATCAGGATGGTCTCGATGCCGTCATCGCGCAGCCGGCGCACCGAAGCTGCGGCCTGCGGCTTCAGCCGATCCGCGAGCGCGAGGATGCCGACGAGATGCGGCTTCGGCTCGAGCGTCGCGACGAACACCGCCGTGCGTCCACGAGCCTCGAGCGCCTCGGCGGCGTCCGCGAGAGGCGCGATCTCAATGCCTTGCTCTTGCATGAGCCTGCGGTTGCCGACCGCGACCCGATCCATCCCGACGCGCGCCACGACGCCCTGTCCCGGGTGTGCGCGGAATTCATGCAAGGGCGGCCGCTCGACGCCACGGGCCTTCTCCAGCACGGCACGTGCGAGGGGATGCTCGCTGCCCGCTTGCGCCGCGGCCGCGAGCGCGAGCAATCGGCGAGCATCGCCATCCGTCGGCAACACGTCAGTCACCTCCGGCTTTCCTTCGGTGAGCGTTCCGGTCTTGTCGAACACGACAGTGTCGATGGCGCGCGCCTCTTCCAGGGCCTCGGCATCGCGGATCAGGATGCCGGCCTTGGCGGCAAGGCCCGTCCCCACCATCAAGGCGGTCGGCGTCGCAAGCCCGAGCGCACAAGGACAAGCGATCACCATCACCGAGACGGCCGCGACGACGCCCGAGGCAAAATCGCCGACGACGAGCCACCATCCGAGAAAGCTCGAGAGCGCGATCGCGAGGACGATCGGGACGAAGACGGCCGCGACTTGATCGACGAGACGCTGCACCGGCGCCTTCTTCACCTGCGCCGCCTCGACGAGATTGATGATGCGCGCAAGCATCGTCTCATCGCCAACGGCCCGAGTTTCCACGCGAAGAAGGCCGCTGCCGTTGATCGAGCCGCCGGCAACCTCGTCACCCTTGCTTTTCGCAACGGGAAGGCTTTCGCCGGTGAGCAGGCTCTCATCGACTTCGCTCTCGCCGGAGAGCACGACCCCGTCCGCGGGAAGCCGCTCGCCGGGGCGCACAACCACGACGTGGCCGACCTGAAGCTCGGCGATCGG
This sequence comes from Hyphomicrobiales bacterium, assembly GCA_019247795.1. Classification (GTDB taxonomy): domain Bacteria; phylum Pseudomonadota; class Alphaproteobacteria; order Rhizobiales; family Beijerinckiaceae; genus GAS188. The sequence goes on from JAFBAK010000304.1 coordinate 4,183, forward strand.
CACCTCGACTTCGCCGCCGGCGCGCTCGACCCGCGCGCGCTCGGGCCGAAGCGACATCAAGGCGCGGAGCGCCGCGGTGGTGCTTCGTTTGGCGCGTGCCTCGAGCCATTTGCCGAGCGTGACCAGCGCGATCACCACCGCGGACGCGTCGAAATAGAGATGCTCGCCCATGCCGGCGCTCTCGCCAGCAAGCAGGAGATAAAGGCTGTAGAAGTAGGCCGACGACGTGCCGAGCGAAACGAGGAGGTCCATGTTCCCGCTCCGCGCCCGCAACGCCTTGTACGCCGAGACGTAGAATCGCCAGCCGAGCACGAATTGCACCGGCGTCGCGAGCGCGAGCGCGAGCCAGGCCGGCAAGGCAACGCCGAACATCGGCAGGAGCAGCGGCGCCGAAAGTGAGCAAGCCACGATCGCGCGCCTCATTTCGCTGCGCAGCCGCCCCTCTTCGGCCGAAGCGATCTGCCGCTCGCGCTCGCTCTCGCCGGTCAGAAGCTCGGCTTCGTAGCCGGCCGCCCGCACGGCGGCCACGAGATCGGCCGGGCGCAGAACGCCGGCGAGCCCCTCGACGGTCGCCCTGTCGGTCGCGAGATTGACCGCGGCGTCGACAACGCCGGGGACCGAGGCGAGCGCCGTTTCGACGCGGCCCGAGCACGTAGCGCAAGTCATTCCGGAAATGGCGAGGTCGCGCTTCTCGCGGGCCACCTCATAACCGGCACGCTCGACCGCTTGCGCGAGCATAGCAGGCTCGACACGCGCCGCGTCGAAATGGACATCCGCCTTTTCGCGCGCGAGATTCACGACCGCCGTGACGCCCGGCAAGGCGTCGAGCGCCTTCTCGACGCGGCCGGCGCAAGTGGCGCAGCTCATGCCCTTGATCGAAAGGACAACATGCCGAGAGAGGCCGTCGGCCAATTCGCCAGGGTGCACGTTCGCGTTCATGGCGGCGTTGCCGAAAGCTCAGGCCGGCCGGGCGGTGTAGCCGGTGCCTTGCAGCGCCGCGATGAGCGCCTCGGCTCGTGCCGTGCCCGCGACGAGCGCTCGCCCGCTGTCCAGATCGACATCGACCTCCAGAGCGCCCGGCACGTTGGAAAGCAATCGCTTCACGGCACTCGCGCAGCCGATGCAGGTCATGCCGGTGATCGCAAGCGTCACGCCTGCGCCACCGGCCCTCGTCACATCCTTCAAATCGGACCTCCCTTAACCTTCCAGGTGCATATGGGGTTTCCCCTCACTGGAAGGTCAAGAGAAGAGGTAGGAACGAGAAGTGAGAGTGAGGAGTGCGAAGGGCGAGTTTGAGGACGTTCCCTGCGCTCCTCACGTCCTCACGCTCTCACTTCCTCGACCTACACCACCTGCGTGAAGATCATCACGAGGCCGATCACCGAGACGCCCCATACGGCCGTACGCAGCCAGGGGATACCGGCCGCATAGATGATGGCATAGACGAGGCGGGCCCAGAAGAAGATCTCGGCGCCGAGCGCCGTGGTGGAGTTCGTCTTTTGCGCGACGACGGCC
>JAFBAK010000314.1 GCA_019247795.1 Hyphomicrobiales bacterium
TATCGCCCTCCATGAGGTCATCGACGCCAAGCTGTTTCAAGGCAGCGCTTTGGCCCGTATCCTTCTTCTCGACCAAAATGGCCTTGAACTGCATAAATCTGCTCCTCGCGTGACGCGGAAAGTGGCCTTGACCCCTTTGGTAAACGCGCGCGTGCGGGAAGACAAATCGCTGCAGGTTTTATCCGGTCTCGGCGCGATGGCCGATGGAGGGCCTATCCGTCGGTGTCTCGCGGCTTATAGAAAATGTGGTGGCCGATGACGCTGGCTCGCTGCAGATAGCGCGCCCAACCGGGGCGAACATAGTTTGCGTGATAGTTCAGTGCGCCACCGACATTGGCGAGATAAGTGTCGCCCTTGAGCACATTCGTTGCAATGCGCGTGGCGCGTGCCCAGGCGTCCGGTTCCGTGACGCGCAGCGACTTGCCTTCGCAGGCAAATGTGAATTGGCAACCGAGATAACGGTTTCGATTTTGGTAGACGACGCCGCAAATCGAGGTCGGGTAAAGGCCGCTCTTGACCCGGTTCAGCACGACTTGCGCCACGGCCGCCTGTCCCGCCTCAGGCTCGCTGCGTGCCTCGAAATAAACCGCCTCAGCGAGGCAGCGCTCCTCGCGGCCCATGCGCTCGGGTGCGACGAGATCGGCATAGTTCGGCTTCCCGGTCTCTTCCCTTCGGACAATCGTCATGCCCTTGTCTTTGCCGAGCTCGCGTGAATTCGGCTGAGCGAGGTCGGGGAAGGAGACCGGCACGGCGGCAATCTCGATCGGCGTCGAATCGGGAGGCACCGGAGTCGTGGACGAAAGGCGGATCGCTTGCGACGCACCCGGCGTCGAGCCGTCCGGATTGCCCGCGGTCAATTTGGCGCGCGTCGTCGCCGAGACGATATCCGCGGCCGAGGTGAATGCGCCCCGCGGGGCGCGCGAAGTGGCGCCGTCCTCGACCGACCAGCCAACGAAGCTTTTCGAGCCGATGAGCTGATTGGTCCAAGGGTCACCAGGCTCGAAGGAAAGCGGCTCTTCGGGGACGTCTCCAGTCGTTACGAAGCGTGTTGCCGCAAGCTCCGCCTCATGGCCGGAATTTCGCCCCAGCGCGGGACGAAGCGCGACGATCGGGTCAGCTTTGGTGGCCCGTTCGACGCTCGGAAAACCCGATGCATCTTTTTTCAGGTCCGCGCGCGGAGGGTCACCCAAAGGCGCGTCCCCCGTCACCTCCGAAGGCGGATCAAGCCAAGGGGCACGCAAGCGGTTCACCGCGATCTCTGGCGCGCTGAGCAAGGCAAGATCGGCGCTTGCGGGCCCAGCCACGAAGTATGAAGGACGGGCGCGGGCGAGCTCCCGGACGGCACGGCTTCCGCCTTCGGTCGCCTCGATGTCGGCGGACGCCGTGAAGGACATCAAGAGCCCGCTCGCGAGGCACCACGGTGCGATCGTGGCGCAGGCCCAACGCAAGCCCGAGAACTCTCCACGCATACGACCGGCCTCGCGCTCTCCGATGAAAGCTCAAGGACGATCGCAACAATCGCCCAAGCGCCGCGTCCGCCACAGGGGTGGCGGCGACACACGCCACTATGAAAGAAGCAGCGTTGACTCACGGTTAACGACGACGTGTCGCGAAGTGATTTTGCCCTGGGTTTGACGTCGAAAGCACCCCCAGACCGGACCGGACCTGCGTAAGGGGCAAGCCGGAGCCGCATTTTGAGGGTTCCAGACGTTGCTTTTTTGAAGCGCCGAAAAGCTCTGCTGGGAAAGAAATAATGGCTGCAGTCGTTGCGAATGCCGGCTTGATGCGCCATCTCCTGCAAACATGAACGGCTCGGCGTTACGTCTCAGCGTCCTCGATCAGGCGCCGATCCCGCAGGGATCGACGGGAGGCGATGCGTTGCGCAACTCGCTCGATCTCGCGAAGCTCGCCGACAGGCTCGGCTTTTTTCGCTATTGGGTCGCGGAGCATCATGCGACTCCCATGCTCGCTTGCGCGAGCCCGGAAATTCTGATCGGTCCGATCGCCGAGCTTACCGAGCGAATGCGTGTCGGCAGCGGCGGAGTGATGCTCCCTCACTACAGCCCGCTGAAGGTCGCTGAGAGCTTCAGCATGCTCGCCGGCATGAATCCCGGACGCATCGACCTCGGCATCGGCAGGGCGCCCGGGAGCGACCAGCGCACGGCCTATGCCTTGCAGCGCGATCGACGTGCGATCGCACCCGACGATTTTCCGCAGCAGCTCGCCGAGCTTCTGGGATATTTCGAGGGCACGCTTCCGGCAGATCATCCGTTCGCGATGCTCGCCACGATGCTGTCAGGCACGCCCGAGCTGCCGGAGGCTTGGCTTCTCGGCTCATCGCCGCAAAGCGCGATCTGGGCTGCCGATCAGGGGTTGCCATACATGTTTGCCGATTTCATCAGCCCGGGTGGCGCTTCGATCATGGCGCATTACCGCTCGCGATTCGTGCCGTCCGCTCGCTGTCCTGAACCTCGTTCCGCGATCGCTGTTTCTGCCATCTGCGCCGCCTCGGATGATGAGGCCTGGCGCCTTTCCGCGAGCTGGCGGATGGCATCGCTCGCGATGCGCTCAGGCGTGCCGATCCGCGTGCCCCCGGTCGAGGAAGCGCTCGTCTCGCTCAAGGAGCACGCGGGTTCCGAGGATGCCGCTCCGCCGGGCAGACGTCTCGTCTTCGGTTCACCGAAGACTGTCCAGGAGGGGATCGAGGTCGTGGCCGCCGAATATGGCGCACGAGAAGTCATGATCGTGACGATCGTCCACGATCATCGCGCGAGGCGACGCTCCTATGAGCTGATCGCCGAGGCCTTCGGTCTCGTCGATGCGCTCGCCGCGCCGGCTCTCGATCGTTGACATGGTTTTGAAAGCGGTGACCGCTTTGCAAAGCGGTCACTTCCACGGCAGCGATCGAGCTGCAATCGCTCGGATCAGCTACCACCGTACAGATTGCGCACCTGCCGCGTGATGGATACGCCCTCGTCGCGAAAACGTCGGATCAGGACCCGCGCATTGTCGGTGCAGCGCGCATAGGTGGAGGCAAGCCCGCGATAGCCCCGATTATACGCGCCGGCGAACTCTTCGCGTCGTGGCGAGACATTGGCCTCAGCGTCGAGCAACGCCTGCATCTGCGCGCGAAAGGGATCCTTCTGTCCCGTATCGCAAATCGAGGTGAGATAGGACAACGCGCCGAGGATTTCGGACAAGCGCAATAGCTGACCGTCATAGGGTTGTGGCGGCGCTTGCGGGGGCGGTGGTTGCGGCGGCGGAGTAGGTGCAGCCAAGCTTCCGGCGGAGAAAAGCATCAACGAGATCCCCAAAGCCATGGGCAGGCCGCAGAGGCGGACGTGGCTTCGCCGCTGGGAAAAGGAAAACGCCTGGGGCGGCGAGTGAAGTTCGCGCTCCATCATCGGCGTGATTTGCCCGCGACCCGGTTGGCCTCGATTACCTCGAAAGCCCGTGCTGCGATGCGTTCGAGGCCCCTCGTCGTCGGCAACGCACCGAGATCGTCGGGCGTTGCCCAGATGACCCGACCTGCTTCGGAGCTGTGGCTGCCTTCTCCCCTCACCCAGCTTGCGACAAAAGAGGCGATGACGAAATGGCGCGCCACCTTGCCGTGATCATCGCGCTCGATCACCTCGACATGGTCATTGAACCCGACGATCGATGCGGCTACGCCGACCTCCTCTTCGAGCTCGCGCAAGGCTGCTTCCTCGAGCGTCTCGCCCGCTTCGACGAGGCCACCGGGAAGCGAGAACAAGCCTTTGGCCGGGGGCTTGGTGCGTGTCGCAAGCAGGATGCGCCCGTCACGGATGACCGCGAGCGAGGTCGCCAGCAAAGGATGTGTTGGATAGGCGCGGCTTTGCACTCATGCGCTCCGTCGCCACGAGCCTGACATGCAGAATGGCGCAAAAGAGCGCGATTTCATGGAGCAAGATCAAACATGCTGGCCACCGTTGATGTGCAGCTCGGCGCCGTTCACGTAAGAGCTCGCATCGGAACACAGGAAATAGATCGCCTTCGCCACCTCGTCAGGCTGTCCGAGCCGGTGCAAGGGGATTTGGGCAACAAGCTTCTCGGTTCCGGGGGAGAGGATCGAGGTCTCGATTTCGCCGGGCGAGATGGCGTTGACCCGCACGCCAAGGGGCCCAAAATCGGTTGCCATCTCGCGCGTCAGCGCGGCAAGCGCTGCTTTCGACGTGGCGTAGGCCGAACCGGCGAAAGGGTGCACGCGTGAGCCTGCGATCGAGGACACGTTCACGATGGAGCCCTTCGCCGCCTTGAGCTCGCTCACGAGACCGCGCGCGAGAAGCATCGGTGCGAAAAAATTCACTTGGAAGACGGCTTGCCAGTCCTCGAGGCTGGTGTCGAGCATGCCCATGCGGGCGCCGCCAGGGCTCTTTGGGGAAATCGCCGCGTTGTTTACGAGCGCGTCGAGCTTGCCCATCGGCAGGCGCGTGCGGATCTCCTCGATCATCGACCTCGTGTCGGCGGCATCACCGAGATCAATCTGCACATGATCCTCAGGCCCCATTTCCCAGGGGCAATCCTCACCCGGGAAGGGGTGACGCGAGCAGGTGATCACCCGCCATCCCGCGGCCGAGAAGCGCTTCACCGTCGCATGGCCGATGCCGCGCGAGGCTCCGGTGAGCAGGAGAACCCTTCGGTCATTCTCGCGTGTCGCCATAGGTGCTGCGCTTTCGTGCTTCCCCTTTTTCGGGCCGAAGCCTACACGAAAATAATGATTACGGATAAAGCCGCTGCCGCTTCCAAGATTTTCCCTCCGCCCCACGGGTGAATTGCACGCGATCATGCAGGCGAAAAGCCCCATCCTGCCAGAACTCGATCGCAAGCGGCATGATGCGATAGCCCGACCAATGCGGCGGCCTCGGGACCTTGCCGTCCGGATATTGCGCAGCAAGCTCCTTCACCCGCGCTTCGAGCGTCGCGCGATCGGCGAGAGGCCGTGATTGATCGGAAGCGCAAGCGCCAAGCCGCGATTGAGCGTGCCGGGAATTGAAATAAGTGTCGGCTTCCGCGTCGCTCACGCGGGTGACGGGGCCGCGCACACGAACCTGGCGGCGCAGGCTCTTCCAATGGAAGACGGCGGCGGCCTTGGGTTGTCCGGCCAATTCAAGGCCCTTCGCGCTTTCGAAATTGGTATAGAAAACGAAGCCGCGCTCGTCATGGCCCTTGAGCAGGATCATGCGCACATCGGGCAGCCCATTCTCGTCGACGGTCGCGAGCGCCATCGCGGTCGGATCGTTGGGCTCGGTGTCCGCGGCTTCCTTCAGCCATTCGTCGAAGAGCACGAAGGGGTCATCGCGCAATGTGAAGTCTTTGCTCGTCATCGAGACCTCTCCAGAATCCTCTTCGACAGCACATGCATATTGCCGATTGTCACGACAAGTGTTGCGACAATCGGCAGGGACGCCGCTCAACCGCGCAACACGGCCTCGATTGCCGTTGCGATCGCGAACAGCTTTCGATCCTCGCCGCCGCGAGCCACGATCTGCAAGCCTGCCGGCAGACCGCCGGTCGGCATCGGAAGCGAAATGGCGCAAAGGTCGAAGAAGTTGGCGAACGCCGTGTTGCGCAAGCCGCGCGCGTTATGCATGAAGAAGGCATCGTCATCGACATTGGCTTCCGCGATCGTCGGCGCGACATTCGGCGTGGTCGGCAGGATCACGGCGTCAACTGTTCGCAACTCCTCGTCGAGAGCAGCGATCAAGCGCACCCGCTCTCTTGCAAGGTGCACATAATCGCTTGCCGACATTCCGCGGGCAGCGGCGATGCGCTGCCAAACGCGTTGATCGAAATCGCTCTTGCGCGTGTCGAAATAGGCGCCGTGAATCGCCAATGCTTCGGCGGGTGAGAACCCGCCCTTCGCATTGGCTGCCTGCATCTCCGAAAGACGCGAGGTGCGGAAATCGCTCAGGCGTGCTCCTGCCTCGCCGAGGCGCTTTTGCGCCGCGTCGAAAGCTTTGCTCACCGTCGCGTCGAGCTCATCGAGAAGCGGACCAACCAAGATGCCGAGCCGCAGCCCGGCAGGCCCGAGCGACGCGGGTGCCGTCGCCTCATGCCCCGCCATCACCTCGTGCGTCCTTGCGCAATCGGCGACGGATGTTCCCAAGGGCCCGATGCTGTCGAGCGTGTAGGAGAGCGGAAATGCGCCCTCCTTCGGCACGAGCCGGGCGGTCGGCTTGTAGCCGACGACGCCGCAGAAGCTCGCGGGTATGCGACAGGAGCCGCCGGTATCGGTGCCGATAGCGATCTCGCACATGGCGTCGGCAGTCGCGACCGCCGCCCCGGACGACGAGCCGCCCGGCACGCGCGAGCGATCGGCAGGATTGCCCGGCGTACCGTGATGCGGATTGATGCCCATCGCCGAAAAGGCGAATTCGGTCATATTCGTCTTGGCGACGATGGTCGCGCCGGCAGCCCTCAGGCGGCGCAGGATCGGCGCATCCTGCACGGCGGGCGGCGAGCTTGTGTGGATCTTGGAACCGGCGCGCGTCGGCTCGCCTCTCACATCGAACAGATCCTTGATCGTCACGATACGCCCGTCCAGAGCACCAATTTCGCGCCCGAACTTCTTGCGTTCATCTGCGGCGTTGGCGGCGGCCCGCGCCTCCTCCGCATAGACGGTCAGGCACGCACGGGCGCCTTCGCCCTTAGGGTCGGCGATGCGTGAGAGAGCAGCCTCGAGCCGCTCGCGGTTGGAGGATTTCGTCATGCGACCTCGCTTCTTGGCGTCTTGTCAGGGAAAGGGGTGTCTCGCAACGCAGCTTCGACCTCGGCGCGCGTCGGAATGGGGGCGACGGCGCCAAAGCCGCGTGTGGAGAGGGCGGCGGCGACCGCGGCGTAGTGGCCGGCGATGAAAGGATCGCGCGTCGCGAGGTACTCGGCGAGAAAGGCGCCGTCGAAGCAGTCACCCGCTCCAGTCGCGTCGACCGGTTCGACCGAGATCGAGGGAACGCGGCGCCGTTCGCCCGGCGTCGCCACAAGGGCGCCCTCGCGGCCGAGCGTCAGGGCGACGATGCCGGCGCCCAGTTTCAAATAAAAATCGGCGATTGCATCAGGATCCGAAAGGCCGGTGAGCTCGCGCGCATCGTCCAGCCCCGGCCGAGCGATATCGCACAAACCCATGGCGGCATGGATGATGGCGCGGGCTCTGGCGAGTGGCCAGAGCTTCAGCCGCAAATTGCTGTCATACGAAATGAGCGCGCCGGCATCTCGCGCAGCTTCCATCGCGGTGAAGACGGCGTCGCAGGCCGAAGTCGAGATTGCCTGGCTGATGCCGGAGACGTGAAGCGCCTTGGCCTGGCGCAAGAGGTCGAACGGGATATCGCGCGTGGTGAGCCGGCTCGCCGCCGATCCGCTGCGCAAATAGGAGAAGCCGTGGCCGCCTTCCCCGTGCGTGACGAAGTAGACCCCCGTCGTTGCGTCGGGATCGGTCCGCACGGCTCTCGCATCGACGCCTTCGCGCGCCCAAAGCGCGCGAAAGGCGCGCCCTGCCTCGTCGTCGCCGAGCGCCGTCACATAGCCGACCGAGGCTCCCTGCCGGGCGGCGGCGATGGCGGCATTCGAGGTATCGCCGCCGAAGCCGAAGAGGTAGCCGCCATCCCCCCGCGTGGCATTGAATTCCGCAAGCGGCTCGCCGATGCAAAGGATGTCGAGAGACATCGGCGGCTGGCGTCTCGGCGATCCGGAGCTAAGGCCTTTGCCTTGCGGCGACGAGCGACCAGGTCGCCGGGAGAATTGCCGCCGCAAGCGCGGCCTTGACGACGTCACCGAGAAGGAACGGCGCGACGCCCTTGGACCAGGCGGCCATCACCCCGATGCCGTGACCATTCGCGCCGAGATCGGCGACGAAGGCGAGCCAGAAGAAACCGCAAGCGAGGATGATGGCGCTGGCGAACAGTGCACAAGGCAGCATCGTCGCAAAGCGCCGATCGAGTTTCGCCTCGGCGATGAGCCCCATGAAGGCCGCCGCGGGGATGTAGCTCAAGAGAAATCCGCCGGTCGGACCGAGAAGATACAAGGGCCCCGCCGCGAGAGGAGGCGTATTGGCGAAGACAGGCAAACCGGAGAGGCCGCTGATGAGATAGGCCAACACCGTGATGACCGACAGCCGTGCACCATAAGCGGCGCCGATGCAGAGGACGGCGAGGGGCTGCAAGGTCATCGGAACGGGAAGAAGCGGCACGCTCACTTTCGAAGAGAGGGCTAGCAGCAGGGCTCCGCCGAGACAGAGCACCACCTCACGGCCTCGGCTCATCGACCGCTTGGCCGGGGGCAGCACGTTGTCGCCCGCAGCAGGACGGGCCCAAAACGCGCCCGCCAACCTGTCTTCAATGCCAGTGCGGCTCATCTCATTCTCCTTGAAAGGCTGATCCCTCGCGAACATCGCTTTCGGCGTGCCCATGAACTCGTTTCGGCGATCGCAGATCCCCTCGGATTTGCCCGCCCTGGATTCGACCTATATGACCCCCATCGGCCTGTCTCAAGGGCGGCTCTAGAGAAATTGATGCGCAATCAGAACGCCTGCGCCGCCGTCCCAGGGACACGTTTCGACTGGGGGCTTGCTTTTGCCGGAGCTGCCCTGACCGAAACTCGCGGAGACCGCGGATGAAAAGCGGCGCAAGGGGGCCCTGTATGGGAAGCGATTCTGCCGCCCATGGCGTTTGCCCATGAGCCGCTCGTCCGAAGGTAACGGAGCAGCTCCGTTGGAGGGCGCGCCCCCGTCACAGCTCACCGAGCTTTCTCCCCGGCTTCGTCGCGTGATCGCGAACAATGGAGGGCCTTTCACCTTCACCGGCACGTGCAGCTATATCGTCGGGCGTGGCGAGGTCGCGATCGTCGATCCAGGACCCGCGGGGGATGAGGCTCATCTCGCCCGATTGCTCGATGCGATTCGCGGCGAGAGTTTGCGCCACATTGTCGTCACTCACACGCATCGCGATCATTCGCCGGCGGCTCGCGCGCTCAAGCAAGCGACCGGCGCGCCTATCGTGGGTTGCGGCCCCCACCGGCCGGCGCGACCGAACGCGGCGCAAAGCAAGGATCGGCTCGATTCGGGGGGCGATCGCGAGCATGTGCCCGATCTTCTCATGCGACAAGGCGACATCATCTCGGGTCCGGATTGGACGCTTTCGGCGATCGCGACGCCGGGCCACACCGCCAATCATCTGGCCTTCGCGCTCAAGGAAGAGAAGGCGCTCCTATCCGGCGATCACGTGATGGCCTGGTCGACGACGGTGATTGCCCCACCGGACGGTTCGATGGCCGACTACATGGCCTCTTTGCAACATCTCCTCACCTTCGACCACGTCCTCTACTGGCCCGGGCATGGAGGGCCGGTACGCGAACCCGCTCGCTACGTGCGAGGGCTGGCGGCACATCGTCGCCGGCGGGAAATGATGGTCCTCGATGCGGTGCGAAACGGCGCAGAGGAGATCGATGCCATTGTCGAGGCCGCCTATCCAGCCATCGCACCGGCGCTCGCTGGAGCCGCGGGCCTCTCGACGCTCGCCCATCTCGAATGGCTCGTCGAGCGCGGTGAAGTGATCTCGCAGAGCGGACAGGTGTCGTTCGATGCGCGTTATCGGCCGGCGTGACCGGGTTTGCCCTGGACCAAGGCTCCAACCCTGTCGAGATAGGCGGCGATATCGCCATCGTCAGCGTGGAGAAGCGGCCAGGGTTGGCGCGCGATGAGGCGCACATCGACCCTGATGCCGTCTTCCGTTGCCAATAACCGCACGATCGCGTCACTCGGCCACCGGAGGAGGAAGCTCGGGACAACCGCGGCGAAGCGCGCCTCCTTGTTGAAGGGCGGCCGTGCGTAGTCGACGATGGTCACGTGCCATCCACTCATGCCGGCGGCGCGCAAGGCAAAGCGTAAGGCATCATTCATCTGTTCATCGAGCAGCACCGCGGATAGGGCTCGCGGCGCGCCTGCGTCCATCGTGCTTGCCTCGACGGGGGGTCCCCAGCCTTTTGCCAATTGCTTCAACGGTTGTAGCGGCTGGGGTGGGTTGTCGGGGTCGGTCGTGAGGTCAAGCGCAGGCGGCGAGGCGAGATCGCGCAGGTAGAGCCCGACGGGGTAGGCGAGGAGAAGGAGGCCGAGGAAGAGGCCGATCACGGCGCTGCGCATGCCGCGCGCGCCGTGGCGCCAACCTGCGGTGAAGGCGATGCTCGCCAACAGGATCGCAACGACCCCGAGCGTCGCGCATGCGAGAACAGCCGCCAGAGCTTCGAAAGGCTGCAACCTTTTGAGCCAGACCAGCAGAAGCGAAAGCGCCAGCGACAGCCAGGCGAAGAGCCCGAGGCGCCGGCTCAAGACCGCGGCACGGGACAGGGGCTCCTCGATCAGCAGCCGGCGCATGATTTACCGGCCTCGCGCATAGATTGAGGCGATTCGTCGGGCACGCTTGCGAACGAAGGTTCTGAGCCTTTGACCATTCCGGGAAGTATATTCGGCGCGGTGGACAAGCTTCAAGGAAACTCGGGCGAGGCCCTCGTGGATTTTTCTCCGCTGCGTTTCGAAGCGGGCCGGTTTCCCGCGCCCGGGCCAAAGGCGCAGCCGAGAGGGCTTTCAGGATCCCGCCCGCGCAGCCTCGCCGCGCGCGGCGGGGAGAACATAATTTTGGAAGCGATCGCGCAGAGCCGTCTTGAGGATCTTGCCTGTTGCCGTATGCGGTATCTCATCGACGAGCACCATGTCGTCGGGCAACCACCATTTGGCGATCTTGCCCTTCAGGAATTCGAGTACGCTGTCCTTTGTGGGCGTGCGATCCTTCTTGGCGACGACGATGAGGAGCGGCCGTTCATCCCATTTCGGATGACGCACGCCGATGACAGCTGCCTCCGCGATATCGGGGTGCCCGACGGCGATATTCTCGATGTCGATCGAGGATATCCATTCGCCTCCCGATTTGATGACATCCTTGGAGCGGTCGACGATCTGCATGTAGCCGAGCTCGTCGATGTTGGCGACGTCGCCGGTGTCGAAGAAGCCCGTCTCGTCGAGGATCTGTCCACCGACTCCCTTGAAATATGCGGATGAGACTGCAGGGCCGCGGACCTTGAGGCGTCCGAAGGCCTTGCCGTCCCGGGGCAGCGAACGGCCTTCATCGTCGGTGATCTTCATCTCCACACCGAAGGGCGGATGGCCTTGCTTCATCATCAGATCGAACTTCGCCTCCGTGTCGAGCCCCTTCGTCTCCGGCTTGAGAGAGCAGAAAGTGCCGAGTGGGCTCATCTCGGTCATGCCCCAGGCATGGATCACGTCGACATTGAAGCGTTCGGAAAAAGTCTTCGTCATGGCTCGCGGGCAGGCGGAGCCGCCGATGATGACGCGTTCGAGGAGCGGCAACTCGAGATTATTGGCCTCGAGATACTGCAACAGCATGAGCCAGACGGTCGGCACTGCGGCCGAGAAGGTGACATTCTCCTTCTCGAGGAGCTCGTAGATGCTCGCCCCGTCGAGCTTGGGTCCGGGCAGGACGAGGGTTGCGCCCGTCATCGGGGCCGAGAATGCGAGCGACCAGGAATTCGCGTGGAACATCGGCACGACCATCAAGGCCACATCGCGCGAAGAGATGCGGAAATTGTCCGACATGCAGGCGATGAGTGAATGCAGCACATTGGAGCGATGGCTGTAGACGACGCCCTTCGGCTCGCCGGTCGTGCCCGACGTGTAGCACATGCCGCACGCATCATTCTCGTCAACCTCGACCCAGGAAAAATTGCCGTCGGCTGCGGCGATCCACTCCTCGTATGGCACCGCGTTTTTGAGCGTGGTCCGCGGCATATGCGCCTTGTCGGTCAGGACGACGAAGCGTTCGATCGTGCTCAACTTCGTGGCGATCTTTTCGACGAGCGGCACGAAGGTGAGGTCGAGGAAAAGCACGCGATCTTCAGCGTGGTTGATGATGAAGGCGATCTGGTCCTCGAAGAGTCGCGGGTTCACCGTATGATAGACCGCGCCGGCCCCAATGATTCCGTACCAGCATTCGAGATGGCGGGCGGTGTTCCAAGCGAGAGTTGCGGCGCGATCTCCCGGCCGAATGCCATCAGCAACGAGCCGCTGTGCGACCTTGAGGGCACGTTCGCGCAGTTCGGCATAGTTCGTCTCCACGATCGGCCCCTCGACCGAACGCGACACGATGCGACGATTCGGATGCTGCATCGCCGCATAGTCGATGATCTTGTAAGCGAGAAGCGGCCAATCCTGCATCAAGCCCAGCATCGACGTTCCTCCGTTAGGCGGAGTTCTCCCCGCGCTTGTTCGTCTGGAATATTAAGCAAATTGACGGTGAGGCGAAAGTGCGCGCAAGTTCAACTTGTTGCGCAAAGTCGCGAGGCACTCTTGAAAAGGCTCGGGATGCTCCCGGCAATTCGTTGGGCCAAGGCATGAGCGGGGACAGAATCGGGAAGACGAATGCGCGTCTTCCTCCGGGGCGCGACAGAGTTCACGCGCTCTGATGCCTCATGAACGAACGGAGAGATTCATGATGGCCGCCGCCATGACAGGGCCGTCCCTACCAGAACAACCCGATGCGTTTCGCGTTTGGCTCAGATTTTTGCGGCTCGATCAGCGACTACGCCTCATGATGGGTCGGTCCTTGCGGCAGATCGGGCTCTCGATTCCGCAATTCGACGTGCTATCCGCATTGGACCAAAAGGCCGGTATCACTCAGGGCGAGCTCGCTCAGAAGCTCTTCGTGACAAAGGGCAATGTTTCGGGCCTGATCGACCGTCTGGTCGAGGCGCACCTTGTAGAGCGCAGGCCAGCAAGCAGGGACCGGCGTTCCCACTCCCTTTTCTTGACATTGGCCGGCAAAAAGCTCGCCGCAGCCGGTTTTGCAGTGCAAAAAGAGTTTGTCGAGAATAGCCTGGGAAAACTCCGCGTTCAGGAACTCGCCTCCCTTCATCGCCTTCTCGCACGCTGGCGGGATGCGGCCCAGGAAGCTGACGAGACCAAAGGCCGCAGACTTCACCCCGGAAAAAAATCAGAAAATTAAAGCGACCTTCACGACTGCGGCGCGAAATCTCAAATATCGGCCATTGAGGCGTCGACATTGAGCCATCATCGCCGAGCACATAGCGCCGCGAGCCCCTGCGCTCATTTCCCTTTTTCAATGAGAGCTTTGCCATGCGTGCATCGACCAAGCCTCGTCTTTCTTCGTCACTGCCGCACAAACCCGGGGCAGCGATCCCGAAATTCCGTGAGGTTCGCCTCTCGGCCGTGGCCGCGGCCTGCGCCTCGCCGAAGAGGTCGAGTGCCGAGGCGCCCAAGAAGTACGGCACGATCGTTCCCGCGAGGCGCTTCGAGGAAGGCTGACCTTGGCGCCGATGGCGCCTGAAGGGCCGGCCCGTGGCCTTTCGCGTCGTCAGGCGGTTCTGGCGCCGCTCGTTGGCGGCGTTGCCGCGCTTGGTCTCAACGGCTACGCCTTCGCTTACGCCCCTGCGGTGCAGCTCGATGTGACGCGCTACCGCATCGCGCCAAGACAATGGGCGTCCGGCCCGGCCCTCCGAATAGCCGTGCTCACCGACCTGCATTTCGGAGAGCCCTTCGTTTCCCTCGGACGGCTCGACGAGATCGTCGCGACGACGAATTCGCTTGCTCCGGATCTGATCTGTCTGCTCGGAGATTTCGAGCCCGGCCATCGTTTCGTTTCGCGTGTCGTGCCCCGCGCCGATTGGGCGCGCTCGTTGGCGGCGCTCAAAGCTCCGCTTGGCGTGCACACCGTGCTTGGCAATCACGATTGGTGGTCGGACGCCGAGGCCCAGCTCAGATGCACCACGGTTCCGCTTGCCGGTCGTGCGCTGATGGATGCGGGGCTTCCGGTGCTCGATAATCAGGCGGTGTCTCTCGTGAAGGACAACCGGCGCTTTTGGGTGGTGGGGCTTGCGGATCAACTCGCCTACCATGTGCGGGGACGCCGGTGGATGGGTCGGCATGATCTCGCCGGCGCCCTCGCGCAGGTCTCGGATGGCGCCCCCATCCTGTTGCTCGCTCACGAGCCCGACATTTTCGCCGCGATGCCGGACCGGGTGGCTTTGACGCTCTCGGGCCACACGCATGGGGGCCAAGTGCGGCTTTTCGGCTATTCTCCGCTCGTGCCCTCCGATTACGGAAATCGCTATGCTTATGGGCATGTAACGGAAGCGGGGCGTCACCTCGTCGTCTCCGGCGGGATTGGCCCCGGCAAGCTGCCGCTGCGGTTCGGCGTGCCGCCGGAGATCGTCTTGATCGATCTGCAGCCTTCGGCTTGAGGCGCGGGTCCGGTGAACTCGAGCCTTCGTTCCAGGAATCCCTAGCTTTCGACTGGGGCCGCAATTTTGATGCCCTTCGCCTCGATGAGGCGCGACAGATGGGATTTGCGGGCGACGAGGAAATCTAGAAGAAGCTGAGGATATTCCCGGCTCACCGCGCCAATGACGGAGGTTCTCGCGGCGAGATTGGAGCGCCAGCGTGCAACTTTTGGCTTTTCTGCAAAAATGCCGAAGTCATCGATGAGGTCGAAAACGTCGAAGTAGCGAAATACCGGACCGAAAACGGTATCGACGAGCGAGAAATCCGTCCCATCATACCAAGGTCCCTGATCGAGACGTTTCTCGATCCAGGCAAAGCGTTCGGCAAGGAGCTGGCGCTTGGCCTCGAACCCCGCCTCTGCGGGTGCGGCATAGAACCCCCAGATATCATTGAGGATCGTCGAGCCGAACTCGACCGCGGCGCGGTGCTCGGCGCGCCGCAGCGGATCCTTCGGATGCAACGGCCTTTGCTGCGTCTCCTCGAGAAATTCGAGGATGACGGCGGATTCGAAAATGGCGGAAGGGCCGACTTTCAGGACCGGCGTCTTGCCAAGAGGCGAAAGAGACTTGAACCAGTCGGGTTTGTTCGAGAGGTCGATATCCACGCGCTCGAAGGGGACCTGCTTCTCGGTCAGCGAGATCACGGCGCGTTGCACATAGGGGCAAAGCTTGTGGCTCACGAGAAGAAGAGCTTCATCCATGACGAACTCCGATTCTACGATTGTCGACGGCGGGTCTGCCGCGCCGGACCGCAGACGATGGCAAGCTGCCATCATGATCGCGGCTCAACGCCCATTCCGGGGCCATCGTGGATTTGGATGCATATGCATCAATATATAGATGCAAATGCATCTGGTAGGCAAGCTTGATGCCTTTGCATGGATTGCTAATATTTCAGCATGACCGAAAACGCTCCCTCGGAAACCGTCGTCCAGGCCTGGGCGCGTTTGGTGAAGGCGCAACATAAGGTGCTGGGTGCGGTCGAAGCCGATCTCAAGAGGGCGGGATTTCCGCCACTCGCCTGGTACGATGTGCTCCTGGAACTCAGGCGCGCGCCAGGACAGGGTCTTCGGCACCTCGAGATCGAGGCCGAGCTCTTGCTCGCGCAGCATAATGTCTCACGTCTTGTCGACCGGCTCGAGAAAGCGGGGCTCGTCGGGCGCCGTCCGGTGGCGGAGGACGGCCGGGGCCAACTCGTCACGATCACGCCGAGCGGTCGTGACCTTTTGCGGCGGATGTGGCCAGCATATCGCGCGGCGATCGCGCGGCATGTCGGGCGAAAGCTCGAGAGCGAAGCGAATGCAAGGTCGCTCGCGGACCTGCTCGGTCGATTGATCGATGCAGGTTAGGTTTCGGAGCGACGGAGTATTGCAGGCGAGCTTTGGTGCTGCCCGCAGATGCTGAATAAGGGCTGAAATCGCGACCGTTTAGGACAACCGGAGGAGGGCTCAGCCCTCAATTTGCAAATTTGCGGACCCGATGGTCTTGCAATAACTGCGACGCCGAGCAGAAGTATGCCGGCGGCCACCACGACGTAGGCGGCCACGATGGCGGCCAAGGCGCCACATAGGACGGCGTCGACCAAAAGTTTCAAAATCAACATCGCTGCTCCCCAAACGGCAACTCCCCGTGCCGCGTTGGCGCGATGGAGCTGTTCCAAAGGCCATTTTGCAAATTGCGAGCCGGAGCTACGAAGCCAAGGCGGACAGATCGCGAGGCGCAGTTTTCGGACAGCGATCGCGAAGCGACAAGAAACCCGGGTCCATATCCCCCGCGCGACCGAGGCTCAGGGGTTCCGCTCGACAGCCGTCCGGATCAATTTAGAAAGCGTCCGCACACGCAGCTTCTCCATGATGCTCGCGCGATGATGCTCGACGGTGCGCACGCTTATTCCCAACTCGGCAGCGATCAGCTTGCTCGATTGGCCTTCGGCAAGACGCGCGAATATCGATCTCTCCCGAGGCGTCAGCGTCTGAAAACGCGCTTCGTTGTCGGCTATTGCGACGGCTCGCTGCCTTGCGTCGGCGGAACGCCGCAAGGCACCGCGAACGCTTTCCAACAACTCCGCAGGACTGAAGGGCTTCGTCACGAAATCCATGGCTCCGGATTTGAGCGCCGCGACGGCAAGCGCCACATCGCCATGGCCTGTTATCATGACGATTGCGGGCTCGGCGCCGCGTGCAAAAAGATGCCTTTGCAGTGCAAGCCCGTCCATTCCCGGCAAGCGCACATCAACGAGGACGCATGCTCTTTGCTTTTCACCTTCCTTCGAAAGAAAGTCCTCCGCGCTCACATAGCCGCGCGCCCGCAAGCCTGCGCTCTGCAAGAGAAGCAGGAGAGCATCCCGCATCGGCGGATCATCCTCGACCACATGGACGACCTCGTCATCGAGCATCGTTACTTAACCGATCACAGGCAAACGGAATGCGAAATGCGCTCCGTTCGCGCTCGTGCGCTCGCACCACAGCCTGCCACCATGAGCTTCCACGATCTGTCGGCTGAGCAGAAGCCCTAATCCCATGCCGCGAGGCTTGCTCGTGGTGAACGGCTCGAAAAGTCGGTCGGCGATCTCTTGCGCGAGGCCCGGTCCATTGTCCACGACATCGACGCAAATTTCGTCACGCATCTGGCTTATTCGCACCTTGACCTGCTTTTCCCCGGTGCTGCGCTCGGCGGCCGCTTCAATGCCGTTTCGAACGAGGTTAACCAGGATCTGCTCGACTTGGACGCGATCGGCGGAGATCGCCGTTTCCGAGAGAGATTCGACGCGGATTTCCACACCATTGGCCTGTGCCTCGTCGACCAGGGCATGAGCGACCGTTCGTGCCGCGTCCGCGAGCGCGACGGGGGCGAGCCGCGGCTCGCCTTTCGTAAAGAACGCGCGCAAGCGCTCCACGATCTCACCCGCGCGCAGTGCTTCGTTTTCGATCTTGCCGAGGGTTTTCGTGAGAAGATCATCGCTGCCCGGCCCCATTTTAGAGAGGCCGGCGCAAACATGCGCGTAAGTCGCAAGGGTCGCGAGAGGCTGGCTGATCTCGTGCACGATGGCGCTGCCGAGCGCGCCTGCCGTCGCAAGGCTGGTCACGCGCCCGAGTTCTGCCTGTTGCTGTCGCAGTTTGAGCTCGGCGCCATGCCGTTCGGTCACGACCGCTCCGAGCATCAGGCCGGCGATCGCGAGTGTTATCGAGAAGATCTGGAACTCGGCGAAATCCGATGCGGGATAGGCGAGCAGGCCGATGAGAGCGACGAGCGCCAACTGCTCGAGCAGAATCGCCGCTGCGCACCAGGCCAGCCCGTGGCGAAGGCCAATCCAGATGACCGGCAAAAGAAGAAGGTAAAAGAATTGATCCTCATCGGGAGGCGCAACAGCGAAAACCACAAAGAGCGCGAAGATGAGGCCAACCGTGAATATTCCAAGATCAATGATGCGATCGCGTTTCGGCAATTCTTGCCAGCGCCTCCAAGCGAGGGGAGCGCTCATGAGTACCGGGAAAAGAGCCACGATGCCTGTGACGTCGCCGACCCAGAAGTAGCGCACCGAATCGGTAAACTGCTTCGCGGGAAGGACGTTCATCGACACCAGCGCTCCGCTTGCGGCACAGGCGATCGCCAACACGCCGATCGCCGTGACGCCGAGGAAGCAGCCGATATTGCGCACAGTCTGGAACCCACGCGCGGGCTGCACGAAGGCTTTCAGCAGCAAGGCGAGGCCGGTGTAGCCAGTGGCGATGATCGCGTCGAGGACAAGAGCCGGCGCCACCCAGATCGAAACGGCGCCGTTCAGGACATCGCCAAGGACGGCCGCGACGTAGAGGGCGGGCGCGAAACGAAAGCCCTTGATCAGAAGGAGGGCCAAGCTGCAGGCGGGTGGGGGATTCCAGAGGGTGAAGCCGATTTTCGGCAGCGCTTGCAGCAAGCTGATGCGGTCGAGAATGACGTATGCCACGACATAGGCGCAGACGACCAAGGGCGCGCTCGGATCGCGCCATCCTTTTGCGTTTGTCTCCACCATTGCCCGGCGCTCCGGCTCCGACGAGCATGACTGGCGATACGACGCCTTGAGCAGTAACGGCCAAGATGATCGGCAAAGCAACGCACATCAACCCTCAGTATTGGAGGTAGGTAAAAGTACCCATAGACGAAATTTCCGTTTTCGGGCGAGGTTTACGCGATTTGCATTGGGGCATTGGGGAGCGCGGGAAGACGAGAGGCTTGCCAGCGTGAGATCGGCACG
>JAFBAK010000367.1 GCA_019247795.1 Hyphomicrobiales bacterium
GAGAGACGGCAAGCGACGGCTCGATGAAAATCCTCGATCTTGCGCCTGAGCTCACCGACTTTGCCCAGACTGCGGGTGCAATCGCCAATCTCGACCTCGTGATCTGCGTCGACACGGCGGTCGCCCATCTCGCCGGCGCCATGGGCAAACCCGTTTGGATCATGCTCCCCTTTGTCGCGGATTGGCGCTGGCTTCTCGAATGCGAAGACAGCCCATGGTATCCGACGGCGCGCCTGTTCCGTCAGAAAACGCGCGCGGACTGGTCACAAGTCGTGAGCCAAATCGTGCAGGCGTTGAAAGTCGTCGTCGAAGCGAACGACCACCGAAGACGAAAGAACGAGACCGCCGAGAGTACGGGCTCGGCCGCGATCGGGGCGCGTCCTCGCGCGGCTGCGACCGGGCCAATCCAGGCTCTTTCCCTGTCGGATCGCCTCGTGATCGTCGAAGCGGTGCGCAAGGCCGGTGAACTGGCGAAAGCCGATGAACTCTGCTCCCGGATACTCGCGAATCATCCGGCTCACCTTGAGACGCTGCTCCTGCGCGCTCAAATTGCGAAGGACACCGGCAACCGCAACGCCGCGATCGATCTCATGCGCAAAGCGATCGCAAGCGACGCTCGAGACCCCCTCCTCTATTGCAGCCTCGCCGAGAGCTTCCGCGAATTCGGGCTTCTCGACGAGGCGCTCGCCGCGAGTCAACGAGGGCTCGCCTTGCACCCTCACTCCGCCCAGGCTCTTTATGGGGTCGGCACGATGCTGTGCGCGCGCGACGAATACGATGAGGCCATTCCCTATTTGGAGAAGGTCATCGCCCTTGCGCCCGCAGCGGCGGCCCATATGAACCTGGCAACCGCCTTCAATAGGATGGCGCGCTTCGACGAGGGCGAAGCTCATTTGACCCGAGCGATTGCGCTTGACCCCTCAGGGGCGGAAGCGCGTCGAAACCTCGGGATGTGTTATCTCCTTCGTGGAGATTTCCCGCGAGGTTTTTCCCTCTACGAATGGAGGTTGCGCATCGAGAACGGCCCGCCTCGCCCGAAACTTGCAATGCCCTGGAGCGGAGAAAGCCCCAAAGGGAAAAAGCTCCACATTTACGCCGAACAGGGGTACGGCGACACAATCCAGTTTTGTCGATACCTGCCAATCCTGCGCGAGCGCGGTGCGAAGCTCAGTATGAGCGCTCCCTCGCCCTTGCGCGCGTTAATCGCGTACAACATGCCCTGGCTCGAGCTTCAAATCGGCGACATGGCGCCGATCTCCGACTTCCAAGCCGGATTTCCCAGTCTTCCGCACCTGCTCGCGACAACGCTCGACAAGGTTCCGGCGCACGTGCCGTATATCCACGCCCCACCGCCGGCGACGGCTCGGTTGCGGGCCATTATCGGACAAGTGACCGAGCTCAGGGTCGGGCTCGCCTGGACGGGTAATCCGGAGCATCCGAGGCAAAGGGAGCGCTCCTTAAGCCAAAATGCGATCGAGACGCTATTCGGCGTCGAAGGCGTGCGCTTCTTCAGCCTCCAGGTCGGCACGGAACCTCTTCGGGTCTCAAAGGGCGTGACCGATCTGGCCCCTGAGCTCACCGATTTCACACAAACCGCCGGCGCCATCGCCAATCTCGATCTCGTAATATCCGTCGATACGGCAGTAGCCCATCTCGCCGGCGCCATGGGGAAGCCCGTCTGGATCATGTTGCCCTTCGTCCCGGACTGGCGCTGGCTGCTCGAGCGTGAGGACAGTCCTTGGTATCCGACAGCACGCCTCTTTCGTCAGAAGACGCGGGGCGATTGGACGTCAGTGATCCGCGAGATCGCAAATGCGCTGGCCGGTCTCACCAAAGGCCGTGGCCCTCCTGCGCATGACGGCACGCCCCGAGGCTCGGCGAAAATAGAATACGCTTGATCGGCGGCGCGAAAACCGTGAACGGCTATTTGCCGGTTTGAAGATGTTCTTGCGCAATACCTCCGAGATGTCCGTATTATGCGGGCGTTCCCAACCCATTCGAGGCGACAAACCCCATGGCTTCGACACCTGGTTTTGAACCGACCAACTCGTCGGTAACACCACGCTATGCCGAGATCGCGACCTTCATGCGTGCCGCGAAGGTGGAGATCGCCCCTCCCCTTGAAATCGCGCTGGTCGGCGTGCCCTTGGATCTCGGCGCCACCTATCGGTCGGGAGCTCGACACGGTCCGGCCGGCGTGAGAGAGGCATCCCGGCTCATCCGGCAGGTCAATCCGACCACGAAGGTCAATCCGTATCGCCTGTGCAATGTCGGCGACGTGGGAGATGCGCCGACCCATCCCTTGAGCGTCGAGCGCAGCGTCGATCTGATCGAGGCGTTCTACGAGCGCATCGCCGACGTTGGCGCGACGCCGATCTCGATGGGCGGCGACCACACGGTGCCGCTTCCCATTTTGCGCGCCCTCGTGAGCGGCGCTCCCTTGGCTCTCGTGCAGATCGATTCTCACTCCGACACGTTCGACGAGTTCATGGGCACGAAATGCAATCATGCGACCTTCGTGCGACGGGCGATCGAGGAGGAGCTGCTCGATCCCAAACGCGTCATTCAGATCGGGCTGCGCGGAACGCGCTACGGCGATGACGATGTCGAATACGCGACAAAGGTCGGCATCCGCATGATTACGATGGATGAGTACGAGACGCTTTCCCGCGATGCGGTGTGCGCGGAAATACGCCGGGTCGTGGGCGATGCGTCCGTCTACGTCACGATCGACATCGATGGTCTCGACCCGAAAGAGGCACCGGGCACGGGCGTTCCCGAACCCGGCGGCATTTCGATGCGGGACGTGCAAATGATATTGCGAACGATCTCGGGGCTCAATCTCGCGGGCGGAGACGTCTGCGAGGTCGTGCCGTCGCTCGACCCGACCGGGATCACCTGCATCAATGCCGCCAATCTCATGTTCGAGCTGACATGCTTGGCGGCGGTGGCGCACGACCAACGTAGAAGCAAGAAAAGGCGTATTTAGGCGCTTGTGTTCGATCGGCTCATCCGCTCCGTACCATGCGAAGAGGATGAGCGGCCTCGGCGATCACGCCTCTCGCGGTCGCGGCACGTCTTCCGGCGGGTTGAAACGATCGGCACCGGGGTTTCCGCCGCTCGCCGCCACGGCAAGCCTTCCGAGGTAGTGTTCCCAGCCTTTGCTGTGACCCGCACGCTGGGCCGCATTGGGAAGCCCGCTATGGGCCATGCGCAGCAAAGTGCCGCCCTCTTGATCGATCAGGTCGATCTCGACGAGACTCGAGCCTGGGGGAACCTCATCGTCTCCGTCCCAGCCGAAGCTGTAGGCGAGCCGATGAACCGGCACGACTTCCCGGAACGCCCCCCTCGCCACACGGCCCCATTCGCTCACACCCTTGACGAGATACAGTCCGTCCGGTTGCGCCTCGCTCGTCGCCTCCGCGCCCATCCAACGAATGATCTTCTCGGGATCGGTCAGAAACGCGAACACCGTAGCAGGAGGAGCGGCAATTTGAATTTCGCGACGGACCACATTCGCTTCAGCCATCTTGGTCTCCTCAATTGTGCTAAGCAAAGGGTCGATATTCAGGGGAATAGCAGATGACGATTGCCTTTAGTCAAGCCCGCGACGGGGGCATGCAGCTTTCCTCGACGCTCGCTTGGCTCGTCGACAAGGCAGGTGAAGCATCGAGCGCCGACCGGTTCTTGGCGAGACTCGGCAAATGCCTGATGGAAGACGGCGTGCCCCTCGCGGGCGGGGCGTTGACCATGGCGGTGCCACACCCGCTCATCGCCAAACGCACCTGGTTGTGGCGGGCCGAGAGCGGAGAGGTGATCGAGGCTTTGGGCTTCGTGGCGGGAGGGCTGGTTCCGGCAGGATCGGACCAAGATCATGCCGGTGACGCGGGAAGACGCTGGTTGACGAGTCTCGGGGCTGGAGATGTGCGTGAGTACGCGGTGGGGCCGGGTCCGGACGGTGCTTCCTTCAGCTGGGCCGGTCCCCGTCCATTCACCTCCGATGAAGCCGCTCGGTTGGCTGAGGCCTCGCGCTTCGCAGCCGCGCCCCTTGCGGCCCTTGCGGCGCGTGCCACCCTCGCAGCTTCGCTCGAGGCTTACCTCGGCCGACGCAGCGCGGCGCGCGTGCTGGCAAGTCCTCTGCGGCGCAGTCTCGGTGAGACCATTCAGGCGGCGCTGCTCTTCGCCGATCTGCGCGGCTTCACCGCGTTATCGGAGAGCAATCCGCCATCCGCCGTCATCTCGATGCTCGATGCCTGGTTCGACCGCATCGCAGGCTCGGTCCACGCTTTCGGTGGCGAAGTGCTGAAATTCATCGGCGACGGCGTGCTCGCCATTTTTCCAGTTGCCGGAGGGCCGCCTCGCGTCGCTTGTGAAGCTGCGCTGCGCGCTGTCTCCGCCGCTCGCGTCGGCATGGCGCATCTCGACGAAGTGCGCCGGCACCAGGGATTGGCGCCATTGCCCTTCGGCGTTGCCCTTCATCTCGGGGAGATGCTCTGGGGAAACATCGGTGCGGCGGATCGGCTCGATTTCACCGCGATCGGGCCCGCCGTCAATCTGGTGAGCCGCCTGGAGGGGCTATGCCGGCCGCTCGACAAGGCGGTCCTTCTTTCCGGCGCATTCGCGGCCGAAAGCGGAGCGTCGTTGATCCCGCTTGGAACCCACGCTCTACGGGGAATTGCATCGCCCTGCGCGGTCTACACCCTGCCGGTCGATGCATCGGCGGTTGGCGACGACCAGAACCAGGCTGTGCCGCGGGGCCGCGAGCGAACCTCACAAGCGTGACTCGACCGCATTGGCGCGACGAGCTAAATCCTTTTGTCTCTACCAATCTCTCGAATGGTGCGGAATCCGGGTCGCGTCGACGCTCATCGACGCGTCAAACAAGGAAGAGCTAAATGAAATTCGCAAGTCATGTCGCGGTTATCCTTGCCTGTGCGACGCTTGGATCATC
>JAFBAK010000371.1 GCA_019247795.1 Hyphomicrobiales bacterium
CGGCTTCATCACCTCCATGACGGGCGCTGCCTCCTCGATCGGCATCCCATATTCGAAAGGCATGGCGACGGGCCAGGCCGCGATCCCCACGGTCGATGGCGAGAAGCTCACCTATATCCAGATCGATGACGGCTTCGATCCCTCGGCCGCGGCGCGCGCTGCCCGCAAGCTCATCGAGGAAGACAAGGTCGACATCCTCTGCGGATCGGCCGGCGGCCCTCCCTCGCTCGCGGCCGCCGCTGTCGCCGCCGAGGAGAAGGTGCCTTTCATCGTGATGGCCAATGTGGTGGTGCCGGGCGAAGGCGCCCAATGGTCGATCACCGTTCCGCAAGAACCATTGCTGATGGTCACGGCCGATGTCGAGGCGATGAAGAAAGCGGGCATCAAGAAGGTCGCCTATATCGGCTTCAGCGATGTCTGGGGTGACCTCGTCTACAATGCCTTGAAGAAAGCCGCCGAGCCGGCCGGCATCGAAATCCTGACCAATGAGCGCTATGCGCGCGCCGATACCAGCGTCACGGCGCAAATCCTCAAAGTCATGGCAGCCCATCCCGATGCCGTGCTCACCGGGGGCTCCGGCACACCGGGCGCCCTGCCGCATATCGCGCTCTATGACCGAGGCTATACCGGGCCGGAATATTCAACGCACGCGATCATCAACAGTGAATTCGTGCGCGTGGGCGGCCCGGCCGTCGAGGGGGTCATCGCACCGACCGGCCCGATGGTGGTCGCCGATCAATTGCCCGATGCCAATCCGATCAAAAAGGTCGCGCTCGATTTCCTCGCGCTGTACAAAAAGGTGAACGGCGAACCCTCGACCGATGCCTTCGGCGCCTATGGCTACGACACTTGGCTGATCATCGCCGATTCGGCAAAACGCGCGCTGGCGAGCGGCGCCAAGCCCGGCACACCGGAATTCCGCGTCGCCATGCGCGACGCCATGACCTCGACGAAGGAGCTCGTCGGCACACACGCGGTCTATAACTTCCATCTCGGTCGGCCCTTCGGCACGGACGAGCGCTCGCGCGTCATGGTCAAGCTCGAGAAGGGGAATTGGCAGCTCATGCCGTGAGGAGCGGTAGGGACTCTGAGGTCCAATCCCTCACCGCTTCGGGATCCGCGAGACGAGCAAACGAGCCGCGGGGGGACATCCGGTAAAGCCGGCAGAAGGAGCCCTTGACCATAATCACAGTGCTTTCCTGTCTCATTGCGCCTGATGCTCGGCTATTTTAAGCTTGAAACAACTCCCGCCAGACCAGGAGCGCAGATGACGCACGCGATTATGCTTGCCTTGGCTGTTGTCGCGGCCGGCCCTGCGGCCGATCCTTGCCGATGAGCGTCGCCATGCATCCGATGCGCGGCCCGAACGCGTTCAAGCTCGGCATTTTCTCCCTGAATGCCGACGGCGGTTTGGCGCTCACCCGTGTGCCCGAGCGCTGGCTCGCGCTCTGGCACGACATCGTCGCCGTGGCGCAGATGGCGGATGAAGCCGGGATCGAGTTCATCTTGCCGATCGCTCGCTGGAAGGGTTTCGGTGGAGAGGTGAACAACCGCGAATGGTCCTTTGAGACCTTGACCTTTGCGGCGGGGCTTGCCGGCGTGACGCGCAATATCGCGCTCTTCTCGACCGTGCATGTGCCCATGGCGCATCCGGTCTTTGTCGCGAAGGCTCTCACCACGGTGGACCACGCCTCAAACGGGCGCGCGGGGCTCAACATCGTTTGTGGGTGGAATCCGGAAGAATTCGCCATGTTCGGGCTCGATCTCATCGACAAGCGCTATGAGCAAGGGCTCGAATGGTTCGAGATCATGTCGCGCATCTACACCGAGGAGAAGCCTTTCGATTTCGACGGCGCCTTCTACAAGCTCAAGAATGTCTCCGGGAAGCCGCGGCCGCTGCAAAGGCCGCGACCCGTAACGTTGAACGCGGCCTTCTCTCCGCCCGGCCGAGATTTCGCCGCGCGGGCCGCAGATTTCCTCTTCACCACCTTCACGGAGATCGACAAGGGACGCGAGCATATCGAGGACATGCAAAAGCGCGCCAAGGCACAGGGACGTGAGGTCGGCGTCTTCACCACCTGCCATGTCGTATGCCGCCCCAGCCAAGCGGAAGCCGAGGAATACTACCACCACTTCGCCGTCGAAATGGCCGATCATGCAAGCGTCGACCATTATATGGGTCAGAAGGAGAAGTTCTCAGGTTCGCACGAAGCCGAAGCGTATCGCTTGCACCGAAAGCGGTTCGCGGCCGGCGCCGGCACCTATCCTCTCATCGGCACGCCGCGCCATATCGCCGAGGAGATGGTGCGCATGCATCGGGCTGGGTTTGCGGGCACAACCGTGTCCTTCGTGAACTTCAAGCAGGAGCTTCCCTATTTCATCGCCGAGGTGCTGCCGCTTTTGCGCGAGGCGGGGCTTCGTCGATGAGGGCAATGTTCCGTTCTCATTTACGATGGTCGGCGCCCCCGGGACGAGGCCCCTAGACGATGTCGTCCAGGGACGATGCCGCGCATCTCGTGGAGGAGGGAAAGCCTCTCGACGACCAGCGCGCGTTCCGCCGGGCGCTCGGCCAATTCGCGACCGGCGTCGCGATCGTCACGGCGAGCGCCGGCGATCAGCTTGCGGGCGTCACCGCCAACTCCTTCACCTCCGTCTCGCTCGATCCGCCCTTGGTGCTCTGGTCGCTCGAGACGAAGGCGCAAAGCCTGCCCGTCTTCCGGGAAGCGAGCCATTTCGCCGTCAACGTGCTGTCCGCCGACCAGGTCGCGCTATCCACGCGTTTTGCGCGGTCGAGCCTCGACAAATTCCACGGGGTGGGTTGGCGACGAGGCGAAAGCGGCGCGCCCCTTATCGAAGACGTTGCAGCGCATTTCGAATGCCGGCGCGAAGCCGAGTACGAGGGTGGCGATCATGTGATCCTGATCGGTCGCGTCGACCGCTTCGCGCGCTTCGATCGCGAGGTGCTCGTTTTTGCGCATGGTCGCTACGGGCTCTCCGTCGATCATCCAGCGATCGATGTGGCGCGCCGCACGCTCGTCGAGACCGGCGACCCGCATCCGCTCGATGATTTTCTTCTGCCGCTCATGTTCCGCGCCTATGAGCAGCTCTCGGGTGCTTTCGAGCGACATCGCGAGGCGGAAGGCCTGACGATCAATCAGAGCCGGATCCTCGCCTGTCTTGCCGCGCATCCGGGGTCGTCGATCGAGACGCTCTCGCGCCTTTCCTATGTCGGGCAGGCAACGGCCGAGGACGCGGTCGCGGCGCTTCTCTCGAACGGACTGGCCGCCATGCGCCCGCCCGGCGTCATCGACATCACGGCGGAAGGGCGAGCGCGTTTGCACGGCATCGTCACGCGTGCGCGCGCCTTCGAGGCCAAGAAGCTTGCCGGCATTCCGAAAGCAGATGTCGAGGCGTTGCGTCGCGCGCTTGCCGCTCTCGGGAGAGCGAGTAGAGAGTAGCGGATAGCCAATGGAACAGTGAGGCGCGCTATTCGCTGCTCGCGGCGAGGAGCTCGCGCGTATAGGGATGCTGCGGCGCGCCGAAGACCACTTCCGTCATCCCTTGGTCGACGATTTTGCCATGCCGCATGACGAGCACGCGCTCGCAAAGTTTTCGCACCACCGCGAGGTCGTGCGAGATGAAGAGCAACGCGAAGGAGAGCTCGTGGCGCAATCGTCGGAGAAGCGCAATGAGCTGCGCCTGCACGGAAACGTCGAGGCCGGAGACGATCTCGTCGGCGATCAGCAGCTTCGGTGTCGCGCAAAGCGCGCGCGCAATGTTCACCCGCTGTTTCTGGCCCCCCGAAAGCTGCGAGGGATAGCGCGCGCCGAGCTCCGCCGGGAGGCCGACCTCGGCCAGGAGCTCCTCGGCTCGTCTCTGCCGTGCGCTCGCAGACAGGCGCGGCGCAGCGGCCTCGAGCACCTGCGTGACGATGCTGGCTGCGCGCCGCCGCGGATTGAGCGCCGACTGGGGGTCCTGAAAAACCATCTGCGCGACTTCGACGCGACGGCGGCGCGCCGCCTCGCTTCGGTCAAACGCATCACGACCGCCAAGCTCGATGCGGCCGGCGCTCGGCGTTTCGAGTCCGATGACGAGCTTGGCGAGCGTGGACTTGCCGCTGCCGCTCTCGCCGACGACACCGACGAATTCGTTCTCGGCAACCGTGAAGCTCACGCCATCGACCGCGGCAAGCTCGGTGTTGGCGAAGAGGCCGCGTCGTGAGCGATAGCGCTTCTCGAGGCCCTCGACGAGAAGAAGGAGCGGCGACGAACGTTCGTGCCTCGAGGATGCGGCGTGGCTGCGCGTCTCGATACCGGGCGTCATCTCGGTGCGGAAGCAGGCGGCCTTGCGGCTCGGATCGTCGCCAAGCGGTGCGGTGACTGGCGTGAGCCTCGGCTCTTGCGTGCGACAAATCTCGCCGACATTCGGGCAGCGTGGGGCGAAACGACATCCGGGAAGATCCGCAAGCCGGGCGAGCCCCGGCATCTCCCCGGATAAGGTGAAGAGGTCTCGCTCGGGCGCTGAGAGCGAAGGCGCTGCAAGCTGCAAACAGCGCGTATAGGGATGCAGCGGCGCGGAGAGCAGCTCTCTGGCTTTCCCCTTCTCGACCGCACGCCCCGCGTAGAGCACGAGGATCTCGTCGCAGAACTTCGCGGCGAGCCGCAGGTCATGCGTGATGAAGATGAGCGCCGCGCCGTAGGCTTCGCGCATCTCACCCATCAGGGCGATGATGCGCGCCTGAATGGTCGCGTCGAGCGCCGTCGTCGGCTCATCGGCGATGACGAGCTTCGGCCGGCTGGCGAAAGCCATCGCGATGAGGACGCGCTGGCACATGCCGCCCGAAAGCTCGTGAGGATATTGGTTCAAGAGCTCCGAGGCGCGCGGCAGATGGACGGCCTCGAGCAGTGCAAGCGCCTCCCCTTGCCGTCTCGTTTTTGACCTTGTGCCGATACGCGCCAGATGTTCGCCGAACTGCGCACCGATCGTCATCACCGGGTTCAAGGCGCTGAGCGGCTCCTGAGGGATGAAGGCAATCTCGCGTCCAAGCAATTCTCGGCGCGCGTCCGCGCCCATGTGGACGAGGTCGCGGTTGCCGAAGGTGAGGCTCCCGCCCGTGACCCCAAAGCCGGGCGGCAGCAGTTGCGCGATCGCCCGGCCGACCATCGACTTGCCTGCTCCCGATTCGCCGACGAGGCCGAGCACCTTCCCGGCTTCGAGCGCAAAGCCGATCCCGGAAAGGACCGAGAGGCGGCGCCCATCGGCGAGCCGCGCCTCGACCGTGAGTTTCTCAGCCGAGAGGATGCTCGGCGTCACAGCTCTCGCGCCTGCATCAGACGTGGATCGAGGCTGCGCCGCAGCCCATCTCCCAACAGGTTGAAGCCGAGAACGGTGACAAAAATCGCGAGCATCGGCAGCACCAGATTCCAACCGGACTCATAGATCGTCTGGCGCGCATCGGCGATCATCTGGCCCCAAGCCGATTGGTTGGCGCCGACGCTCATGCCCACGAAAGAGAGGATGGCCTCGACGATCACCGCGATCCCCATCTCGATGCTGAACAGCGTGATGAGGAGTGGCATCGTGGCAGGGAGAATCTCACGCGTGAGCGTGCGCCAATGGCCGAAGCCGACGAGCCGCGCCGCGGCCACGTAATCCTGGCGACGCGTGACCAGGACCTCGGCGCGCAGCACGCGGCAAAACCGCGTCCAGTCGACGAGCACGATGGCGAGAATGACACTCGAGATTCCAGCGCCGAGCCCCGTCATCAACACGAGGGAGAGGACCACGGGCGGGAACGACATCCAGACATCAACGGCGCGGCCGATCACCCAATCGACCTTGCCGCCGAAATATCCGGCGATGTGCGCGAGCGTCGCACCGATGAGCATCGCGCCGAGCGAGGCGAGGATCGCGACGGTCATCGCGACGCGCGCCCCGTACAAGAGGCGCGAGAGGACGTCGCGCCCGAGCGAATCGGTGCCGAGCAGAAACTCCGGATCGCCCCCGGCCGACCAGGCGGGCGGAACGAGCGTGGTGATCAGATTTTGCTCTTGCGGATCATGCGGAACGAGAAGGGGCGCGAAGAGCGCGCATATCATCACCGTGCCGACGAGGATCGCGCCCGCGATCACGCGCCCCGAGCGCAGGAACGCAAGGTCCTGGCGCGCAAGGCGCTTGCCCATCAGGCAGCCCTCAAGCGCGGATTGAGCACGAGATAAAGCCCATCCACGATCATGTTGATGACGAGCACGACGGCCGCATAGGCGAGCGCGACCGCCTGAATGATCGGGAGATCGGCATTGCGCACCGCGTCGACCATGAGATTGCCGAGGCCGGGATAGGAGTAGATCACCTCGATCAGAAGCGTGCCGCCGAACAGGAAACCGAATTGCACGCCCATCAAGGTCAGCGTCGGCAGAATGGCGTTCTTCAGCGCGTGGCGCAGCAGGATGCGCTTCTCCGAGACGCCGCGAAGACGGGCTTGGCGAATGTAATCGGCGTGGTCGATCTCGTAGAGGCTCGAGCGCAAGACGCGCATGATCGGCACCGAGAAGGCAAGGCCAAGCGCGGTTGCGGGCAGCAGCATGTGCTTGAGCACGTCGAGGAACATGTCGAGGCGGCCCTCGATCAAGGTGTCGAGAAGGAGGAACCCCGTGTGGACGGGCCGTGCGAAGCTCGAGGCGAGACGGCCCGTGAAAGGCAGGAGCGGCCAAAGGACGCCGAAGGCAAGGATGAAGAGAAGCCCCCAAAGAAAATCGGGTGCCGACATCAGCATTGTCGAGCCGAGATCGGCGGCTTCGCCCCGCCAAGTGCCACGCCAATGGAAGAGCAGCAGCCCACCGGCAAAGCCGAGCCCGGCGGCGAGCAGCATGGCAAGAAGCGCAAGCTCGATCGTGGCGGGCAAGGTCTCGGCGATGAGCGAGGAGACGGCGCGGCGAAAATGGATCGAGGCGCCGAAATCGCCCTTCAAGGTCTTGCCGAGCCAGATGGCATATTGTTCGGGCAACGGGCGATCGAGCCCCATCTCCTGGCGCTTCGCCTCGATCTCGGACTTGGTGGCATTCGGCGGCATCGACATCGCCGCCGGATCGACAGGCAGCACGCGCAGCACCACGAAGACGAGCGCGGACACGACGAAGAGAATAGGGATTGCGACGAGAAGCCGCCTGGCGAAAAGACCGAGGAGCTGAACGATCATTTTGAAATGCGGGGTGATGAGTGAGAAGGGAACCGTGAGAAGGGCCTGCTCCTTGGTTTGCGCCCCTCAGATTGCACGACGCGCAGCGCTCACCCCCAAGCCATGGTGTCCGCGCGCACCCAGCCGTTTTCGTAACGCGTGTAGGTAAGATTTTTCTTGCGCACGAGCGTCTGCACGCTTTGCAGGAGGGGGATCGAGGCCCCGCTCTCGACCGCGTCCTTGTTCAGCGTCTTGTAGCCCGCGACGCGCTCGTCGTAATTAGCAACGTTGAACAAATCGATGGCGCGCTGCCCGATCTCCATCCCTTTCCACGCCGAGAACGGCATCTTTGGGTTCAAGAGATATCCGGCGAAGATCTCGGGGTCTCCGGTCGCGTTGTCGAAACTGTAGAGCGTCGCCTCCGGCAATTTGGCGCCCCGATTGAGCTCGAAATATTTCGCGTATTCGATGACCTCGAGATCGGCCTCGATACCCACCTTTTTCCACATCTGCACCAGCGCGCGAGCGATGTCGTAGTCGGAAGGGAAATTGCCGTTGGTCGAGGCGAAGGTGAATTTGGCCGGCTTTTCGATCGAATAGCCGGATTTCGCCAGGAGCTGCTTGGCGAGTTCGGGATCGTAGCTGAAGCGGTAATCGTCGAGATAGGCCGCGGTGCCCGGC
The DNA here is from genome assembly GCA_019247795.1 of Hyphomicrobiales bacterium. GTDB lineage: Bacteria > Pseudomonadota > Alphaproteobacteria > Rhizobiales > Beijerinckiaceae > GAS188. Next base: position 7,859 of record JAFBAK010000371.1, read on the forward strand.
GTCGCGGGCACCGAGAGCGGTACGGCCGCTCCGCCATAAAAGGCTTGCGAGAGGGCCTTCTTGTCGATCGCATGATGCGCGGCAAGCCGCACATTCTGATCGGCGAATCCGAGATCGTCGCGCACCTGGAGCAGGATGACGCGTGTGATCGGATTGAGCTCGCCGTCGAGATTAGGCTCGTTCTTGAGGCGCTGCACCTCGCGCACCGGCACGGAGATCGTCAGATCGACCTCTCCGGACTGCGTCGCGGCAACGCGCGCCGAAGGGTCCTTGATGATCTCGAAGGTGACGCGGCGCATCTTCGCCTTTTGCCCCCAATACGCATCGTTGCGTTCAAGCACGATGCGTGCATTGAGCTCATACTCGGCGAGACGATAAGGGCCGGAACCGATCGGCTTGTCGCGAAAGCCATCGACACCAGTCTTCTCCATGTAGTCCTTCGGCACGACATAGCTGCCGAGAAAAGCAAGCCATTGCGGCGCGGTCGGCGCCGGTGAAGCGAAGTGCATCACGGCTTTTGTCGGGGAGACAATCTCGATATCCGTGACCTTGCGCCAGGAATTCGCGATGTCGACCTTGTGGCCCGCCTTGATCCGCTCGAAGAAGGTGTAACGAAAATCCGCGGTCGTCATCTTGTCGCCGTTGTGGAAGACGACGTCCTCCCGAAGTTCGATCGGGAGACTTCTCGCGTCCGCCGCAAGCTCCCAGGATTTCACCACGTTCGGGATCAGCTTGAGCTTCGGATCCTGATCGAGCGGTTGATCGAAGACCATCTTGAAGATCGGCTGCGCGTCCGGCACGAAGCGCTGGTTCGGATCCCAACTCGGCACATCCTGCGGCCAACCGATGGTGACGGCGTCGGGCTCAGCGGCACGCGCCCTGTTTCGGCTTGCCAGCGACTGCAGGCCGAAGAAACCAAGCGCCGTCGCGCCCAGGAGGGATCTCCGCGTCAGCGCGTTCGCCATGGAAGACCTCGTTCCAAGGAGGAAGTGTTTCAAACTTAAAGTAGCCGCTTCAGAGGCGCAACATGAGCAAGGCTGCGCGAGGATGCGCGCTGCCATCGAATGGCCAAGCGTATCAGCGCGCGAGCGAGGGCGTTTTGAGTTTGAACTTGCTGATGAGACCGGTGATGCCGCCGCGATTCGCGCGCATGATCACGATGACGACGAGCGCAAAGATCACCATGTCCCACTCCCCGTATTTCGCGAGATAGCTGTTGAGGATCTGGATCGGCGCCGCACCGATGAGCGGGCCCGCGAATGTCCCGAGGCCGCCCAGGACCGTCATGATGACGAGCTTCGCCATCTCGCTGAAATCGGCGATCTGTGGAGAGAGCACCACGACATAATGCGCATAGAGCGCGCCGGCGAAACCCGCAAACGCGCTCGACGCGGTGAAGACCAGCGTCTTGATGCGCGTCGCGTCGATGCCCAGACTTTCGGCACGCATTTCGTCGTCCCGAATGGCGCGCATGAAAATGCCGAGCGGCGAACGCAGCATCGCATACATCACAAGCACGCATGCGAGCGTCGCGAGAACGAAAACGACGTAGAAGCCGCGTGGCGAAAGCCCTTCGACGAGGGCCGGCACGGTGAGGCCAAGCTCACCGCGTGTGAGCGAGTAGTCGGCGGTGAGCAGGATGTGCACCGTCTCGGCGAACGCCCAGGTGGCGATCGCGAGGTAAATGGCGCGCATGCGCAATACCAAACGTCCAAGGCAAAAGCCGAGAAGCGCCGACAAGGTGACGCCGCAGATGATGCCGACGAAGGGAGGCAAGTCGAAGATCGTGGTGACGAGGCCCGACGTGTAGGCGCCGATGGCCGCAAAGGCCTGCTGCGCCAGCGAGAACTGTCCCGTGAAGCCGGCGAGCAGGTTCCAGCTCGCAGCCAGAATCGTGTAGTAGAGGCTCGTGATCAAGAGGTGAAGCACATACTCCGATGCGAAGGGTGCGAGCGCGAGAAGGGCGACGCCGATCGCGACGGCGAGCGCCAGCGGCCTTTGCCGGCCGAAACCGCCGGTAAGCGTCGATATCATCCGAGCAGGCACTCCTGGATGAGCTCACGCGTACGGATCGGCGTGAACTCCGACGCTCGGCCTTGCGCCTTGATGCGTCCAAGATTGAGCATGTAGACGTGATCGGCTTTTTGGATGGCATCCTCGATGTTCTGATCGACGAGGAGAATCGTCGCTCCGAGTGCGCGACGCGCTTGCGCCAGGAGCTCGTAGACTTGCTCGACGAGCACCGGAGCGAGTCCGGCCGTCGGCTCGTCGACGAGCAGAAGGCGCGGCTCGGCCATCATCTCGCGGGCGACCGACAGCATGCGGCCTTGCCCGCCCGAGAGATCCCCGGCCATCCCTTTGCGCTTATCAGCAAGCGCGGGAAAAACCTCGTAGATGCGCTGCAAGCGCGTTTGGAGCCGATGCTTGTCTCGCCGAAACGTCCATGCGCCCATGCGTAGATTTTCTTCCACCGACAGGAGCGGAAAGGTGTTGATCTCCTGCGGCATATAGCTCACGCCGAGCCGCTTCAACGAGAACGGGGCGCGGCCGGCGATCTCCTCGCCGCGCAAACGGATGTGCCCGCGGCGCGGCTGGAGAAAACCGAAGATCGTCTTCAGTAAAGTGGATTTGCCGGCCCCATTCGGACCGATCACGAGCGTGACTTCGCCCTCGGCGACATCGAGCGATAGGCCTTGCAGGATATCGATGCCGCTCTGATAGCCGGCCTGAAGGTCGTCGACCACGAGGAGCGGCGCGCCAGCCACGGGACCTGTCCTTTTTGCGGCCGGCGTGCTCGCGGGAGAGCGCGCCGCACCGCTTGGCCCTTCTATTCTGCCGCCTGCGGCCGATCGAGATAGAGCTTGCCGCCTGCCTCGAGGAACTCCTTCGACTTCGCCGCCATGCCAGCCTCGGCCTCGGCCTCGCTCACCTTGCCGGCTTCGGCGCCGAGGAGCGCGGCTGCCTCCTTGCGCAGATCCTGGGTGATCTTCATGGAGCAGAATTTCGGCCCGCACATCGAACAGAAATGCGCGACCTTGTGAGCGTCCTTGGGCAAGGTCTCGTCATGGAAGGCACGCGCCGTGTCGGGATCGAGCGAAAGATTGAACTGATCCTCCCAACGGAAATCGAAGCGTGACCGCGAGATCGCGTCGTCACGGATCTGCGCCGCCGGATGCCCTTTGGCGAGGTCGGCCGCGTGCGCCGCGATCCGGTAGGTGATGACGCCCGTCTTCACATCGTCGCGGTTCGGCAAGCCGAGATGCTCCTTCGGCGTGACGTAGCAGAGCATCGCGGTGCCGTACCAGCCGATCTGCGCCGCGCCGATGGCCGAGGTGATGTGATCATAGCCGGGCGCGATATCGGTGGTGAGAGGTCCAAGCGTGTAGAAGGGCGCCTCGCCGCATTCGCGAAGTTGCTTTTCCATGTTCACCTTGATCTTGTGCATCGGCACATGGCCCGGACCCTCGATCATCACCTGGCAGCCTTTCGCCCAGGCGATCTTGGTGAGCTCCCCCAAGGTCTCGAGCTCGGCGAATTGCGCCGCATCATTGGCGTCCGCGATCGAGCCGGGGCGCAACCCGTCGCCCAGCGAGAAAGAGACATCGTAA
>JAFBAK010000105.1 GCA_019247795.1 Hyphomicrobiales bacterium
CATTGCGTTCGGAGGCCTCGGGGTCGCAGGTGGATGGTGGCTCCACTGGCGCAAAGGCTTGGCGAGCTGCAAAACAGGCGCCCTCTGCGCGGTGATGACGCGATCGCGCGCGACGACGATAATGCTTTGCCTGGCCACGCTGATGGTGGTCGTGGCCACGGTGTGGGATTTCATCGAGCCCGCGCTTCTGCGCCTGATGGGGATAGGTTGATGCAAATTCATTCGACGATCACCTGCCCGGATTGCGGTCACCGAGTCAGGGAGGCAATGCCGGTCGACGCCTGCCAGTTCTTCTATGAGTGCAAGGGATGCCGCGTGCTGCTGCGGCCAAAGAGCGGTGATTGCTGCGTATTCTGCTCTTATGGAGACGTGCCTTGTCCTCCCGTCCAGGAAGCAAGAGCGGGCGGAGCCGCCGCGAGCTGCTGCGCACCGGCGAGGTGAAGGCGGTTAGCTCAAGCCGTGTCATTCGCTTTCCATGCGCTGGCCTGATCGAGGCGCTCGATCGCGGCCGCGTTCAGCTTGAGGCGTGTCGCCTTGGCGAGCTCGCCGAATTGCGCCACGCTCGTCGCGCTCGCGATCGGCGAGGTGACGCTTGGGCGCGCCATGAGCCAAGCGAGCGCCACCTGGGCCGGCGTCGCCTTCAGCTCGGACGCGACCGCGTCGAGCGCGGATAAAATCGCAAGCCCACGCTCGTTGAGATAGGTGTTGCCGACGCGTTGCCCGCGAGCCCGACCCTCCACATCCGCCTTGCTTCGATATTTGCCGGTGAGAAACCCTGCAGCGAGCGAATAATAGTTGATGACGCTGACGCCTTTGGCGAGGCAGAGAGGTTCAAGCTCCTTCTCGAACACCTCGCGATCGTAAAGGTTGTAGAGCGGCTGCAAGGTCTCGTAACGCGGAAGGCCTCTCTTCTCGGCGAGCTCCAGCGCCTCTGCGAGGCGAGTCGCGCCGAAATTCGAAGCGCCGACGGCGCGGACCTTCCCGGCCTTGATGAGCTCGGCGTAGCAGGAGAGCGTCTCCTCTTGGGGCGTCCCTGTGTCATCGACATGGGATTGGTAAAGGTCGATGTAATCGGTCTGCAAGCGACGGAGCGATGCTTCGACGGCTTGCCGGATATAGGCCTTGGAGAGGCCCTTCTTTCCTTCCCCCATATCCCAACCGACCTTGGTCGCGATCACGACCTTCTTGCGATTGCCGCGCGCCTTCATCCAGCGGCCGATGATCGTTTCGGATTCCCCGCCCTTATGTCCTGGAACCCAGATCGAGTAGCAGTCAGCGGTATCGATGAAATTGAAGCCTTCCGCCACGAAGGCGTCGAGCAAGGCAAAGGAGGTCGCCTCGTCGGCCGTCCATCCGAACACATTCCCGCCGAAGCACAGCGGCGACACCATGATCTCCGTCCGTCCGAGCCGCCGCATCGTCATGACCGTCCTCACATGCATCGAAGGTTCAGGGAGCAAAGGAATTCATCCGCTCCCTCTTGTGCACAAGCGGAAAGGCAACACAAGACCATGGCGAAAGGGACAGAACTTCGAGGGGTCAGGCGGTGATGGGTGCGTCGTTACCACCCCTTCTCCCGATTCCCTTGAAGAACGTGTAGCAGAACACGCCGTCCGGCTCGGCCGTCCTCTCGAGGCCACGGATCCCCGCGTCAAAGATTTCAGGCGCGATGAGGCCAGCCTTGATCGCCGGCTCGCGAACGCCTTCGATCATGGCGGTGAAGGTCTTCCTGGTGAAGCCATCGATCAGGTCGGGCCGGCTGCCATCGACATAGACCATGCGTGGTGAGACCCGAACGCCTTGCAGACCGGCCTCGAGCATGAGCGGGTAGAGCTGTCGGCCGATGAGCGCATTGCCTCCGCCGAGCCGCTGAAGCTCGACCTGGCATTTGATCGCCGCATGCGCGGCCTCGCTGTCCGGATGAAAATAGGTCGACCCATGGTCGCCTTCGATCACAGTCATGGTGCCGCCTTTCCTCAGGGTCCGGTTGAGGATCGCCAACGCGGCGGCCGGGCTCGGCAGGTGCTCCAACAGAAAGCACACGAAGATGTGGTCGAAGGATTCGGGTGCGAAAGGCAGGTCGAAGACGTCCGCTTGCTGAAAACGCACATTGGTGATTCCCGCAACCTTTGTCGCGGCTTCGGCGGCCGCGATCGAATCTGAGAAAATATCGATTGAGGTGAAGAAGGCGTCGGGGCTTCGTTGTGCCAATGTGACCGTCTGTGCGCCAACCCCACAACCAGCCTCGAGAACCTGACTCCCTGCCGGATATCGGGTATCGCCGTGCAGGATTTCGACCAGTGTTCCGGCCTGATCCTGCAGGCGCTCATGTTCGCGTTCGCGATAACCGTGGACGTAAGCTCCGCTCATGCCGCCTCTCTTGCGTCGCGGATGAAACGACATTCCGCAATGGCAACGCGCTCAAGATTTGCCGGTCGCGCACAAAATCAAGAGGCGGGGCGCCAAATCGCTCCGCGGGCGCGGACCGCCTCGAGACGCTTCAACGTCGCTTCATCGGCCTCGGGGATTTTATGCCCGAGCGGCTGGGCCGCGCCTTCGCGCCAACCCATCGCTGCTAGGACGATCGGCGCCTCGTAATAATGCTGGAGGAGGTTGGAGACGATGGCTCGAAAAATTTCGAACCTTTCTTTCTCGACATTCGCAAGCACCGCGGTTTGCGCGGCGAGGGAAGCGCGCCTGAATGCCTCCTCGCCGCCCGCGCGCTCCGCAATCAAACGAAGCACAGCATCTTCCTCGGCATTCCTCGGCTCGAGGGTGACGCCTGCCTGCGATCCGCTTGGCAACGGCGAAGCGGCGCAAGAGGCCTCATCCTCTCCCGGCAGAATGGTGTCGACGACCGCCTCAAAGAAAAGGTTGGTCATGCGAGACACCGCGCGAGATCATCGGCGATCTTCAGCGCCACGGCGCCGATTGTCGAACCGGGATTGACTGCACCCACCGTCGGAAAGAGGCTCCCGTCCGCGACGATGAGGTCGGCCACGGCATGGACCCTTCCGCTCCCATCGGCGACCGAAGTTCGAGGGTCATCGCCCATCCGCGCCGTGCCGAGGAGGTGCCACCCGGTCAAGGGCGCGAGCGGTATCCGCACTGTCCGATGAGCGCCGGCGGCCCGCAACATTTCCTCGGCGCGGTCGAGCCCGAATTCGAGCGAACGGCGCGTGTGCTCCGAGATGCGGTATTCGAGTTTCACGCCCGGCAAGCCGTCGGCCTCCACATGGTCCGCGAGCGTCACGCGATTATGTGCTTCGGGAAGGTCCTCGTTGCACACGAGCACGGCCACCGAATGGCGGAATTCCTCACGCAGCCATTGCTGCGCGGGACCGCCCCAAGGGATATCGAGCCGCGTGGCCTGCAAGAGGAGGGCGTTTTCGCGTGCGACCTGAAGGTGTACGCCGCGCTTGAACCCGCGACGCTCATCCGTCTCGTAGAATTCATGGCTGTAGATGGCGCATCCGACAGGACCCACGGGGCCGTCGAGCTCCTCCGCGAACAGACCTCGCGCATATGCCGCGCCATGGAACATGAGGTTCTTTCCGAGCGCCGGGCTCTCGACCCCGGATGCGAGGAGCAAGCGCGGCGTGCCGATGCCGTTCCCGCCGACGACGACGATCCGCGCGGGTTGAAAGACATCGTGCCCGCTTGCGTCCCGATAGCGGATGCCGCGCGCGTGTCCGGCCTCGATGACGACCTGCTGCACTACGCAATGCGTGCGCAGCTCGACACCGTTCGCGAGCGCCTTCGGCCAGTAGGTGAGATCGGTCGAGGATTTCGCGCCGGTCACGCAGCCGGTGAGACAGGGCCCACAATGATTGCATCCGGCTCTGCCCGCATGAGGGCGCGAATTGATTGCCGCGTCGACCGGCCACCAATGCCAGCCGAGCGCATCGAAGCCGCGCGCCGCCGCCATGCCCAAACGCCCGAGCGCGACGGGAGGCATGACGCGCTCGGGTTTCGGAGGATAGGCGGGATCGCCGGCGAGCCCCGATACGCCGCATTCCGCATCATTGAGATCGTAGTAAGGTTCGAGGTCGGTGTAGGTAAACGGCCAGTCGTCTCCAACGCCGTCGAGACTGCGTGTGCGAAAATCCGACGGGTGCAGCCTTGGAAAATGCGCTGCCCAGGCGATCGTCGAGCCGCCCACCCCGTTCCACATGAGCGGCTTGAAATCGGAGCGCGTGTCATCGATAGGGTAATCGGCGGATGGCGATTTCTTTCCGGATTTCAGCCGAAGATTGGGTGAGGTCGCCCATTCGTTCAAGACCGCACGTTGCCAGTCCGGACGCAAGGCCGGCATCGCCGAGCGGTCCGGGAAGCCGCCCCTTTCGACGCAGATGATGCGCAGATCCGGCCTTTGCTGCGATAAACGCCAGGCAAAAGCGGCACCCCCGAAGCCGGCGCCGACGATTGCGATGTCGACAAGTTCAAGACGCATGGAAAGGTGCTCGCATCATCGTACCGAAGGCAAGGGCTCGACCATGAGAAAATGCCGTGCGCTCGAATCCAGGTTCACGAGACTTGCGCCTTCAAGGTCGAAGAGGCGCACCCTGTGACGGCGCTTGAAGTTTTGGAAGTCACTTCTTCACGATTGATGACGGGATCAAACGGGTTTCCCGCAACGAGAAGGGCATCGACCACCGCGACCTCGCCGCTGACTTCCCGGAGGAGCACGGGGTTGAGGTCGCATTCAGCGATGTGCTCGTGCAGATCGAGCGCGAGGCGAGAGAGGTTCGCCAATAGCTTTGCGAGCTCGGCGATGTTCGTCCTTGCGACGAGATTACGGTAGCCGCCGAGGAGAGCCCCAAGCCTGGTGCGACGGATCATCCCGCTTGCCTCGGCGCGCGAGAGCGGACTCAAGCCCACGGCACGGTCGGCCTCGAGCTCGACGAGGGTACCACCAGTGCCGACGAGCACGAGTGCCCCGAATGGCGGGGCCGCGAGGAAGCCCGCCATGGCTTCGATGCGCTGCGTGAGCGCCGGCTGCAGCTCGAACCCTTCGATATGCGCGTCCGGCCGCGCCTCGCTGACCCTTTTCGAAATGCGCTCGAGCGCCTGGCGCAGCATCTTCGGATTTTGGATGCCGAGCTCCACGCCGCCGATGTCCGAACGATGTGGAATATCGGGCGAAGCGATCTTGACGACCAGCGGATAGCCGATCCTCGCCGCTTCCTCCTCCGCTTCCTTTCCGGAGCGCACCAGAGCCGAGCCCACGAGAGGAATGTCGTACTCCGTGAGGATGCGAGCCGTGAGCTCCGCGGGAAGCGCTCCGGAACGACCGGCAAGCTCGCGCGCGATCCAAGCGGCCGCCCCTTTCCGCCGAATACGGCCGCGTCCCGACGGTCGGTCTTTCGCGGTTTTCAGCGCTTGCGCCTGGATGCCGAGGTTTCGCATCGCGACGAGACCGTTGCGCAAGCCGCGCAAGACAGGAACCCCGTAGGGCGTCAATAGCTCGGCAATTTTGGGATGCGTGTTCTCGGAGGTCGGCGACAAGAGCACGACGGGCTTTGCCGTCTTCTCCCCATGACGGCCATACGACTCGATACGTGGCAGGTAGTTCCCGAGCATGGTCGGCGTAAGCGTCCCCTGTGCATCCTGAATGAAAACGACAGCGTCGACTTCGGCATCCTCGACGATGGCGTCGATCGCTTCGGCATCCTGCTCCACCGTGTGATGCACCGTCGCGCCGAGGTCGAGCGGATTGCGTCCGCTCGAACCAGGCTGTGCCGCCTTGACGCGTGCCGTCGTCGCCTCGCTCCAGGCCGCGATCGGAATCTTCAGTTGCGCCGCAAGATCACAGGCGAGCGCTGTCTCGCCTCCCGAAATTCCGACGATGCCGAGGCGGCTGCCGAGGCGCGTCGCGAGGCGGGACGCAAAGCATTCGAGCGTCGCGACCATCTCGTCATAATCGGCGACTGTCGGCACGCCGCAGCGGGTGAAGAAGCACTCATAAGCATCGTTTCGGCTGATGAGCGCGCCGGTATGGGCCTGAACCGCCAAGGCCCCGACATCGGAGGAACCAACCTTCAGCGCGACGACGGCCTTGCCGGCCACGTGAAGGCTCGCGACCGCTCTCGCAAAGTCTGCCGGATCCTTGATCTGCTCGAGCACGATACCGATGACGGAAGTCTCCTCGTCGCCTGCGAGCCAGCGCATATAGTCGGGGGCGGTCACCTGGAACTCGCTGCCCATGGTGACGACCTTCGAGAAGCCGACATTGGTGGAATTCATCAACGAGATGGCGGCCGAACCGGATTGCGCGATGAGCGCCACTTTGCCCCTTTGCACCTTCTCGGTGATCGTTGAAGGATAGAGCGGGAGCTGATCCGAGACGTTGATCAGGCCCATGCAGTTCGGGCCGTGGATCATCATGGCGCTCGTGCCGGCGAAATGGCGAAAGGCACTCTCCTCCGCAAGCGAGAAGCCGTTGGTGAAGACCATCGCGGAACGCACGCCCGCGCGGTTGAGCTCTGCGAGCGACGCGGTGACACCCGGCGCCGGGATGGCGACGACGGCGAGGTCTGTGTCGCGGGGGAGCCGTTCGATGGCGGAGGCCGCGGACAGGCCGTCCACCGCCTCGGCGGTCGGGTGGATCGGAATGATCCGCCCGCGATACCCCGATTTCTGCAGGTTCTGGATGACCCCATTGCCTTGTGTTCGGCGATTGGCGGAGGCGCCGAGCACGGCCACGCTGCGCGGCTGCACGAGAGGGGTGACGTCGCGTTGCCGGTCGATCATGATTTATCGCGCATCCTCGGGTAGCCACGCCTCCGCCCAGTTCGGATGCTCGTTGAAGGCGATGTCGAACTGGGCGTCGAGATTCTTGAATTTCGTTGCGACCGCGTTGTAGGTCGGCGCATTGGTCAGCGTGATCTCGTTGAGATCGCGCGCCACGATCTCTTCATACTGCTTGTAGAGCGCGCGCCTTTGCGGGGTCGGCGAGGCACCGGCCTCGGCGGCAATGCGGTCGAGCTCGCGATTACAATAGCCCGTCGGATTGGTGTAGGGTACATGCGCGTCATTGCAGATGAAACTGCGATCGACGCCCAAGGTCGGGTCGGATCTCCCGGTGAGCGAGATCAATGAAATGTCGAAATCGTTCTTCCGATAGACCTTGTCGAGCCAGATCTGCGAGTCGAGCCCGGCAAGCCTCACATCGACGCCGACCTCCTTCCATTGCGCCGCGAGGCTTTTGGCGATCGCATCGAAGGGCGACGTCGCGATGTAGGTGAGCTCGACGGAAAAACGCTTGCCGTCCTGCATCTTGTATCCGGCCTCGTCGAGGAGGGCGGCGGCCTTCTGCGGGTCGAAGGGGTAGAGCTTGTCATAATTGACCGACGGATCGTTGAGCTCCTTGAATTGCTCAGGAATGGCGCTCGTCGCGGGGAAAGCGAGCCCGCGATACGCGTCCGCATTGATGCGGTTGCGGTCGGTCGCGAGGAAGAGTGCCTGCCGCACCTTGACATCGCTCATTGGCTGACGGCGCATGTTGAAATCAAGCGAGGAACGCTCGGGCGCGTTGATCTCGATCTTGATCACCTTGATCTTGCCGTTCTTGGCGGCCTCTTGCGCGCGCTGGATTTGCGAGAAGTCGAGTTGAACCCAATCGACCTCGCCCTGGATCAACGCGTTCAGCAATTGCTGCGCGTTGGGGATCAAGGCGACGAGCACTTTATCGAGATAGGGCTTCGGCTGATCCCAGTAATAAGGATTGCGCACGAAGCTGAGCGAGCGGCCCTGCTCCCAGGATTCGAACATGAAAGGCCCGAGACCGACGGGCTTTCGGTTGGCTGGATTCGTGGGAATGTCCGTGCCCTCATAGATGTGCTTCGGCATCAAGGGAAAGTTCTCCTTGTCGAAGAGATCGAGCGCCGCGGCGAGCGGTTGCGAGAGCGCGATGACGACGGTCGCATCATCAGGCGCTTCGACCTTCGTGATGAGAGGCACGATCTTCGAAAGATAGGTGTTGTATTTCGCGAATTGCGTCAGCGTGAAAACCACATCGGCTGAGGAGAAGGGCTGCCCATCGGACCATTTCAGGCCTTTGCGCAGATTGAACGTGTAGGTCTTGCCGTCGTCCGATACGGTCCAACTCGTCGCGACATGCGGAACACGCTTGCCGGCGCCATCACGCGCCATCAATCCGTCCGCCCAGATATCGGCGATGTAGAGGGCAGGCGACAATGAGGTGAGCTCGGTGTTGAGGATGGAAAGCCCTGCCGGATCCATGGCGATGACCACGCTGCCACCGGGCTTGGGCGTCTCGGCCGAGCGCGCCGACATCCACCCGCCGCCGAGCAGAAGGGATACGACAGCGAGGCTTCGTGCGAAGGCTCGGCCCGGAAAAGCTCTGCGCCCGATCGTCAGGCTCGATGGGTGCCGGCTTACGTGGTGCGAAAACATGGCATTCCTCCCTGCTGACCCCCGAATTTCAATTCAAGCCGATCGTCGCGTCGAAATCGCTTCGCGGTGTCTGCGGCCGCGCGGGGTGAATGAGCTCGAGGCCCTTGCGACTTTCGACGCGATGGCATGCGACCAGGCCTTGATCATCCTCGCCTGCGCGCCTCAGCTCTGGATCCTGCGTCTCGCATGTGGAAATCACGAAGGGACAGCGATCGCGGAAACGGCACCCGCCGATCGGAACGGGCATCGACGCTGCGTCGCTCTCGAGGATGATGCGCCGGCGCGAGCGCGCGAGCTTCGGGTCGGGGATGAGGCGCGCGTCGAGGAGCGCCCTTGTGTAAGGGTGAAGCGGATGCTCCAGAACTTGCCTTCCGGCTTCGACGATGCGCCCGCGATACATTACGACGACCCGATCGGCGATCGACTGCACCGCGTTGAGATCATGGCTGATCAGAAGGAAGCTGAGATTCATCCTGCGTTTGAGCTCGCGCATGAGATCGAGAAGCTGCGTCTGGATCGAGATGTCGAGGCTCGATAAGGGCTCGTCTGCGATGATGAGGCGCGGCTTGCGAATCAAGGCGCGCGCGATCGCCACGCGCTGCTGCTGCCCTCCCGATAGTTGATGCGGAAAGCGCTGCATGAACTCGGTGGCCGGCGTGAGGCCGACAGCGTCGAGCCCGGCCGTGACGAGTTCGCGAGGGTTTTCGCCTTCCGCGAGGTGATGCCGACGGATCACATGGGTGAGGATATTCTCGACGCGCATGCGCGGATTGAGAGAAGCGGCGGGGTTCTGGAAGACGGCCTGGACCTCGGCACGATAGGCGCGATGCTCGTCCTTCGTGAGACGCTCGAGAGCTCGGCCGCGCCAGAGGATCGTCCCCCGAACCGGCTCGGCGAGCGAAAGCAGGAGGCGGGCGAGGGTGCTTTTTCCGGACCCGGATTCACCGACGATCGCCAGGGTTTCCCCGTCGCGGACCTCGATGTCGACGCCGTCCACGGCATTGACGAATTGGCGTCGCCATTCTCCCGCCTTGCGGCTCGCGAAGGTCTGCACCAGGCCTTGCGCCGAAAGGATCGGCGCCGTCACGAAACCGCCTCGCCGTCCGCAGCGGCAGCGACAGGTGGCGCTCCTCTCGTGCAAAGCTCGATCAGCCTTGCCGTATAGGGGTGCTTCGGGCTCTCGAAGAGCGTGAAGACATCGGCAGATTCGACGACCTTGCCGGCGCGCATAACGTAGACGCGGTCGCAGAGCTCGGCGACGAGGCCAAGATCATGCGTGATGACGACAAGCGCCATGTCTCTTTGCCGGTGCAGGCGGCGAAGCGTTTCGAGCACCTGGAGCTGAACGGTTGCATCGAGCGAGGTCGTGGGTTCGTCGGCGACGAGAAGGGCCGGGGAGGGGGCGAGCGCAAGCGCAATCAGCGCACGCTGGCGCATCCCGCCCGAGAGCTCGTGGGGATAGCGCCTGGCGACGAGCTCGGCGTCGCGCAAACCGACCTCTCGCAACAGATCGAGCGTTCTTTGCCGTGACGCCGATATGCTCAAGCCGGGCGGCAGAGCTTCGGCGATCTGCGCGCCCACGCGTTGCGTGGGGTTGAGGTATCCGAGCGGATCCTGGAACACCATCGAGAATGTTCCGGCCCGCCTCATCTTCTGGAGGAGGCCATCCGGGAGCATGCGTATGTCTTGACCATCGAAAAGGACTTCGCCGGTGAATTCGGCCAGCTCGACTGGCGGCAAGAGCCGCAGCATTGCACGCGCGAGCGTCGTCTTTCCGGAGCCCGATTCCCCGACGATGCTGACGCACTCGCCGCGCTCGATCACGAGATCGACCCCGTCCACGGCACGCAAAGTTCGCTCGCCCACGCGCAAGTGCACGATGAGGTTCTTGATCTCCAAGAGCTTTGCCGCGGGGCGGTCTCCAAGCGTCAAGAGGCTTCCCTCCCTTCGACGGCCTTGCGAACTCGTTGACAAAGCGCGCGCATATCAGGCGGCCAAGCCGATCGCGGCGCGAACGGCACGCGGATTTACCACCTCATTCAACCCGTCCGCCAAAAGATTGAGGCCGATGATGGCGATGCAGATGGCAAGGCCCGGAAACACGCTCATCCACCAAGCGGCATTGAGGAAGTCCTGTGCCGCGAACAGGAGCTGACCCCAGCTGATCATGTTCGGGTCGGACAACCCGAGAAAGCCGAGGCCGGACTCGATGAGGATGGCGAGGCTTGCATCAAGCGCGACCTGGACGATGACGGGCGGCAAGGCGTTGGGCAGGATCTCGCGCAACACGATGTGTGCCGTCGACAAATCGGCGACGATAGCGGCGGCGACGAATTCGCGCTCGCGCAAATTGATGAACTGGCCGTAGATGAGACGCGCCTCGAGCGGCCAGATGGCGAGCGCGACGGCTGCGATCAGAAGCCAAAAGCTCGAACCGAAAAGTGCGATGGCGAAAAGGACGACGATGATGACGGGAAGCGTCTGGAAAAGCTCGGCGAGCCGCATCAACACGGCTTCGGTGATGCCTCTTCGATACCCGGCAAGCGCGCCGATCGTGCCCCCGATCACAAGGGCGGCGAGCGCGGCGCAAAGGCCGATGGCGAGCGAAGCGCGCGTGCCGTAGAGCACGAGAGAGAGCAGGTCGCGTCCGATATTGTCGGTCCCCATCGGATGCGACCATGACGGCGCCATCAAGCTCTCACCGACCTGCCTCGTGGGATCGAAAGGAGCAAGGAGCGGTGCCGCGACCGCAACGGCGACAAGCATCGCCAAGATGGCAAGTCCGGCGGCTCCATACTGCGTCCGATAAAGTCGTGAACGAAAAACAGAGGCCGCCGACGCCCATGTCGACGGTGCCGCTCGACGAGACGCGATCGCCGCCCGCGATCGCGGCGACAAGGGTGATGAACGATTTGGGATTTTCCGGTTCATGTCCCTGTGCGAATGCGTGGATCGAGCGCGCAATAAAGGAGATCGACCATAAGGTTCATCAAGATGACCGCGAAGGATACGAAAAGCACGACGCCCACCACGACCTGATTGTCGCGTGCGCGGATGGCCTCGATCAAGAGCAGCCCCACTCCCGGCCAGGAGAACACGGTTTCGATGAGGACCGCGCCTCCCATCGCGACGCCGAATGCATAACCCATGATGGTGACGACCGGCAGGCTCGAATTCCTCAGGACGTGGCGGCGAATGACGGCCGCGCGCGACAAGCCCTTGGCTCTTGCGGTCACGATGTACCCTTGGCCGAGGGTCTCGATGACATTGGCGCGCATGAGGCGCGCGACCCGTGTCGCCTCGTAGATCGCATAAGTGACCGCCGGCAGCACGAGGTAACGCGCGCGCTCGAGGAGCCAGCCTATCCCCGATGCGCGCGATACCAAGGGCGCCATGCCTTGCGTCGGAAACCAGCCGAGCTGCATCGCGAAAAAGATCACGAGCAGCTGGCCGAGCCAGAAGCCCGGGACGGCGTAAGCGACGAGTGTCGTCGTGGTCCAGAAGCGATCGACATGTCGGTTTTGGCTCGTCGCGGAAAGCACGCCGACTGCCATGCCGATCGGAATGCCGAGAAGAAAGCCGCTCGCCGCGAGGATGAGGGTGCGCGGGGCGCGCTCGAGGATGAGGTCGAGAACCGGCCGCTGCATCTGGAACGAGAAGCCGAGGTCGCCATGTGCAAGATTGGCGAAGTATTGCCAGAGGCGCGACAGGAACGGATCATTGAGGTGGTAGTGGCGCTCGATGGCCTCGCGGAATTCGGCCGGCACCGGATACTGGCCGACCATCGCCTGCACCGGGTCGCCGGGAGTGAGCTGCAGCATGCCGAAGACCAGGAGAACCACGACGATCATGAGGGGGATCGCCTGCAGGCATCGGCGAAAGGCAAATCGCGCCATGAGCTCGTTTCAGGTCAATCGAAAGAAATTCGCCGCGTTTTTGTAAAGCCACTTTTCCATGACGTTGTCCTTGAGCGGCAGCGCCTCGTATTCGCCGAGCAGCTCCTCGAAGGGCACGCCGAAAATCCCGCGCGAAAGCCCGACCATGATCTTGTCTTGCAGCAAAGTGTTGCCGAAGCGAAGAAACTGCTCCCAACCCGATCCTTCGGTCGCAAAATGGCGGGGGCGATGGGCGGCGGTGTCGCAATAAAGGTTGGGGTGCCGTCGCAAGAGGCCGACCATGTCGTTCACCCAGGGCCAGCCCGCGAGGCCGGCGACGATTCGCAATTCCGGAAAATCGATCGCGACATCGTCGAGATGACGCGGGTGGCCGAGATCGTAAGGGCGATCATTGGCGTAGTTCATCGAAGTGTAGACGCGCACCGGCACGTCGAGCTCGACGCATTTTGCATAGAGGGGGTAGTAGCGGCGGTCGCTTGCCGGGATCATGTTGTAGAGCGCCACGACGCGCATTCCGCCGATGCTCTCTTCGCGCACCAGCCTCTCGAATTCCCGTACGGCACGCATGCCGTCGAGCGGGCTCATTGCGGCGAGGCTGATGAAGCGGTCGGGATGGGCTTTGGCGACGCGCGCCAAGGTCGGATTTGAAGCGCCTCCGAGGATGCCGACCGCGATGCCGGCCTTGTCCATATCCGCAATCAAGCTCGCGACACCGCTTCCCGGCACTGCGTCTTTTTCCGGCAAGGCGCGTTCAGCCCGCCCCTTGAAGATCTGATTGTAGTTGTCGAAACCGTAACCTTGAGGACGCTCGAGACGGTCGGGCACCGGATTGCCCGGTCGACCTTGAATGGCCTTCTTGTAATCTGGACTATCCTCACCGGGAGGGAGGTTGCATTCGAGATCGATGACGCGACGCAATTCAGTATCCTCCACTATCGATTGCTTCAGCCGCACCTGCACGGGAGCTTTGCGGCCCTGTTCACGGATGTTCAAGCTGAGCAGATGGGGGGGTGATCTGCAAAGCAACGTGGCGAATGCTAGGGTGGGGGCGAAACAGGGTCAATTGTCTAGACAAGAAGGCACAAACGCCGATCAGTCCTGCGCCGGACCTCGCGGCGCGAAGACGACATTCTGCAAGGGCTCGCCGCGCGCGAGCCGGTCGAGATTGCGGGCGATGAAGCGCCAGCGGCGCTCGATCAGCCCGTCGGTCCATGCCGAGCAATGCGGCGTCATGATCACGTTCGAGAGTTCATGAAAGGGGAAGCGCGATGGATGCGCGCGTGGCTCGCTCGGAGTCGGGTAGCTATACCAGACGTCGAGCACCGCACCCGCGATGATCCGATCGCGAAGCGCCAAGTAAAGCCCCTCCTCGTCGAGGATGGCCGCCCTCGCCACGTTGACGATCACGAGCTGCGGTTTGCACAGGGAAAGACGGCGCGCATCGATCATACCGCGTGTCGCTTCGTCCAGGGGACAGCTCACCACGAGAAAGTCGCAGCGAGGCAGCATGGAGTCGAGCTCCTGCATCGGACATAGCGCATCGAGGTCATCAACGCTTGCGCGGGCCGTTCGCGTGACACCTATGACGTGCATGTCGAAGGCTTTTGCCCGTCGGGCCACTGCTCTCCCGATCCGTCCAAGCCCGATCAGGCCGACGGTCTTGCCGGCAAGCTCGCCGTGAGTGTGGCCGGCGACCGCAACCCCACCGGTCCAATCGCCCGTCCGAAAAGAGGCGTCGAGACGCGCGAGCCTCACGTTCCACTCCAACATGGCAAGCAGCACATATTCGCTGACGGCAATTTCATGCTCGTGCGCGTTGCAAAAGCTGCAACCAGGCGGGATGGCGGCTTCGACCACACGATCGAACCCGGCAACAGGGCTCTGGATGAGCTTGAGGCGCGGCGCTTGCGGCATGCTCGGGCCGAAGCGGGTCGTGACGAGTGCGTCGGCCTCCGCCAAGGCTCGCGCGAGCGCCGCTTCGCCTTCCTTCTCGTCGAGCGTCGCCACTTGCCATTGCGTCATCAGCGAGCGCCGCAGCCTTTCGGCGTGATTGGCCGAATAGGCGTTGAGAAGAAGCACGTTGAGCATCGCCGACGGGGGCGCTCGTCGCAGCGCTGGCTGTCGTCCTTAAGCCGTCGCCTTCATCCTTCGGCCGGCGGGCACTTGCGAATGCGGTGCGTCGGTCATTTTCCGGTTCGCGAGCAGCGCCTCGGTTGCGGCCAAAAGCACGCAAAGGGCGATCGCTTGCGCCGCGAGGCGCACCTCGGTGAGCGGAGGATTGGTCGGGGCGATACGAAGCGTTCGATCATCGGGGTCTTGGCCTAGCGGGTGGGTTGCGCCCGCCGGGGTGAGCGCAAGTCCGATCTCCTTGGCGAGCTCGACGACGCGCCGGGCCGAGCCGAGCATCATGTCGAGGGTGATGAAGTAGCCTCCTTCAGGATGCGTCCATCGCGCAGCGCCGGTGCCGTCGAGCCTCGCCGCAAGCGCTCGGGCGACGGCATCGAATTTCGGCAAGAGGAGAGCGCGGTGTTGATCCATGAGCTTTCGCACGCCACCGCTGTCGCGCAGGAATCGCACATGCCGAAGCTGATTCAGCTTGTCAGGCCCGATGGTCCGCCGGCTCGTCCGGGCTACGAACCAGCGCATGTTCGCCGGAGATGATGCGAAGAAGCCGAGCCCTGCGCCGCCGAAGGTGACTTTCGACGTCGAAGCAAAGACGAAGGGGCGATCCGGGTAGCCGCCAGTGGCGCAGGCGTCGAAAATGTTCGCGAGCTTGTGGCTCTCGTCGGTCAGGTGATGAACTGCGTAGGCGTTGTCCCAGAACAGGCGAAAATCAGAGGCCGCCGAGCGCATCGCGCCGAGCCGCCTCACCGCCTCGTCCGAATAGATCTCCCCCGTTGGATTGGAATATTGCGGGACGCACCACATGCCCTTGACGGATGGATCGGCCACAAGCCGTTCGACCACATCCATATCCGGACCTTCCCCTGTGAGCGGCACGGGAATCATGTGGATGCCGTATTCCTCGCAGATCGCAAAATGCCGATCGTAGCCGGGCACCGGGCACAGGAAGCTGATCGGCTTCTCTTCGCTCCAAGACGCTCGCCCCCCTGGCACGCCCTTGAGAAGGGCAAAGACGATGCAGTCATGCATGAGCGCGAGGCTCGAGTTGTTGCCGACGAGGATCTGGTCGATCGGCGCGCCCAGCGCATCGGCGAACAAGGCTCTCGCTTCAGGAAGCCCTTGCGAGCCGCCTCCATAGTTGCGGGCGTCCTCGCCGCTCTCCGTCGTGATGTCCCGGTTGCCCGGCAAGGAAAGCATCGCCATCGAGAGGTCAAGCTGCTCGGGCGACGGTTTGCCCCGTGTCATATCGAGTCTCAAGCCACGCGCTCGTAGCGCTTCGTATTCCCTGAGCATCTGCTCGCGAAGCTCGGAAAGCTCCTGGGTCGATCGATTTGCCAGATCACTCATAGGGCGGCTCCATCACAGCCCGTCATTTCAGTTGCCCGACCACGCCGTCATCTTCGCACTGGACCGGGCGGCTCATGCATTGAGCTCAAGCGCGCTCAGCCGCGCGAGTGTCGATATGCGGGCCTTTCAACGCGGCGACATAGCCGCGATTCCAGGTCGGCGCGAGGAGAATTTCACTTATGCACACATGGGACGGCATGTTGGCGACGAACATCACGGTCTGTGCGAGATCCTCCGGCTGCAGCATCTTGGCGCGATCCGCCGCGCTCACGGGCACGGGCCTCCGATCGAGTATCGGAGTTGCAACCTCTCCGGGACATATGGCGCATGCGCGAATGCCGTTCGCGAACTCCTCCATGTTGATGCTGTCGCTCATTGCGACGACGGCGTGCTTGGCAGCGGTGTAGACGGGTCCCGACATGGGTGAAACCCGCTTACCTGCCATGGAAGCGATGTTGATGATCAGGCCATGTTTCTGCGCGCGCATGAACGGCAAGGACGCGATCACGCAGTAGAAGGCGCCGTTCAGGTTGGCGCCGAGAAGCTCGTCGACGCGAGCCGGGTTGAGCGAAGACCAGGCTCGCTCGAGAATATTCGTCCCGGCGTTGTTGATCAGGATGTCCAGTCGGCCGAAACGATCGTGGATGCGTTGCGCGGTCGCTGCGACGGCCGCGGCGTCTGCCACGTCAACGACTTCGATCGCGCTACGGCCGCCCTCTTTCAGGATGATCGAGGCAGTCTCATCGAGCTGTGCCTTGCGACGTCCGGAGAGCACGACTTCGGCGCCCGCCTTGGCGACGGCAATTGCGGTCGCGCGCCCGATTCCCGTTCCAGCTCCGGTGACCCAAGCTGTTTGGCCGTTGATGGACGACATGGCTTCTCCTTGCGCCGCGCAATTCCAAACTGCTTGAAGCGCGAGTCGCGAGGAAGCACAAGCGTCTCTTTATCGGCACTTGATCTCGCCCAGGAGAAGAGCGAGCGCAAAAAAAAGCGAGCGCGCCTGAGGCACGCTCGCATCGACAAAAACCACTAGCAAGATCGAAGGATCTGGCCTCAATGATGCCAGAAGAGAGCGAGCAGGATGATCACCGGAATTGGAATTCCGAGTAGCCACAATAAAATGCCGCGTCCGAACCCCATAATTTGTTCCTTTCCCAGTCCCGGCGCCTCGCGCCTGAGCGCGCTGGCGACCCCAAACGCGATGCATTTGCGTCGTCCGGTATACGCATCACGACACGGCCGGTTCCAAGCGCTCGAAGCTCCGCTGCTCACTGCGCGCGTTGCCGGAAAATTGGACTTGGCGAACGGTCGGCCAAGAAAAAGGCCCCGACGCACATGCATCGGGGCCCCGCCTGCAACCCTGAAAGCGCACTCACTCGATGACGCGCACCACTCGGTGAGTACGGCGATCGACGATCACGCGCCGGTTGTTCAAGATGGTATAGCTGTAGGTGTCATACTCCGGAACCGGATAGTAAGTGACAGTGTCGGGCAAAGTCTCGCCCACGACCACCGGCCCCTGGTAGACGACGGAAGGTTGCGGAGGAAGGGCCGATCCAGTGATCGCACCGACCGCGCCGCCTACTGCGGCACCAACCGGCCCACCAACCACGGCGCCGACGGCGGCGCCACCCACGGCTCCGCCCACGGTTCCGCCGGCGTTTTGAGCATAAGCAGCGGGACTCGCGAGCAGCGCGGTCGCCGCGGCTGCGACGTAGAGTATTTTCATGACCCTTCTCCCTTATGAAGCGCATCGAACATGCGCATCGACCGCGTGAATACGTGCGACCAGTAAGTGAGTTCCCCATCGCCCGAGCCGGCAAAGCGTCGAGATGGCCTGGGGGCTGCGATGAAATCACCCTTCTCCTCCCGCTGCGATCGCGTGCATCCCACTGAACCATGGCAGTTCGGCTCTCGTTTTCATCCTTCTTGTCGTAATCCTCGAGAAAAGAGGGGAATCGATCGAGATTTCCAGCGCTGCGTCTTAGAGTGCGCGCCGGGAACTTCACGGTAAATTGAAAGATTATGATATCGGAATTGACCGGGAGGACCGTCATGCAATCCGACGCGACGAGGAACTTCGATAAAACAGCTTCGGCAAAATCGAATGATGGTGAATCGAATCGCAACGATTTGGAGACATTGCGCCGCGAAGTGAACAAGCTTGCGCAAACAGTCGGCGATCTTACGCAGAACCAGATTTCTTCCGCGCGAGGCCAGGTCTCGCAGGCGCTCGGAGCAGCGTCCGACCAGCTCGCCCAATCCGCCGCCGCGACACAGGACAGGCTGATGACTCTCGAGGCGGATCTCGAAAACTACGTTCGTCAGAAGCCGCTCTATTCGGTTCTCGTGGCGTTGGGTGTCGGCTTCCTGCTCGGCAAGATGAGCTGAGGCGGATAGCCCTGAGGTCCTGCCGAGATAGAGAAAGAAAGATCTACCTTGATCTCATGGCGCTGAGTGCGATGGTCCTGAGCTTGTCGGGATCCCGCTCGCCTGCTTCGACAGCGGCGAGCAATTCCCTGGTCAGGGCGGCCGAAGTTTCCGTGCGCTTTGCCTTGGACATCGGCTTGGCCAAAGCCGCTTCGATCTCGCGCCAGGCGGATTCATAGGCGACAGAAACGATCTTGACGGTTTCCGGATCAAATGCGCGCGCCATGGCTCCCTCACTCAGCGGTCGAGCGATTTCGCTCAGACACCCCGCCCCGCTGCAAGGCTCGCAGTCGTTTTTTTCAGCTCGCAAAACTACGACGCCGATGGCGCTAGACCTAGATGCAAATCTACTAAATAAATTAGTGGTTATCGACCAGTTCTCCGGCGCGGCCAGATCGCGTCCTTTCCGGTGATGCCGCGCTCGCGAGCCCAGATCACCGCGGCAGCACGCCGGCGGACGCCAATTTTGTGGTAAAGTGAGGAGATGTGATTGCGGACGGTGTTGGGCGAGAGCTTCAGACTCGCGCTCATCTCCTTGTCGCTTTCGCCTTGGCAAATAAGCGCGAGCACCTGCCGTTCGCGCGTCGTCAAATCTTCAATCGCCCCGCTTGCCTCCTCTGAGCGCGGGATGCGCCGCAAGGCGGCGAGCTTCTCCACGATGGCGCGGCTGAACCAGGAGGCATCAGCCATCACCGTCTCGATCGCGGTGATCAGCTCGTCTTCGGACCGCCTCTGAGCGGTGACGTCCTGCAGGACGCAGAGCACGCTTTCGCCCTCGTTGATGTTCACGGCGTCAGCGAAAGCCAGGCAATCGACGATTGAGCCGTCCTTGCCTCGCAATTTCAAATCGACATTTCGGACGCTGCCCGCCTTGTGGATTTCGGCCTCGAAGCGCTGGCCCGCGCTCTTGTCGGACCAGAGCTCGCGCTCGGTCGCAGTCCGCCCGAGGAGCTCTTCCTCCGTGTATCCGGACATGCGCTTGAATGCTTCATTCACATCAGTGAGCGTGAACTCAGGGATCTTCAAGATCATCCCAGGGACAGGAGACAGCCGGAAGGATTTCGCGAAGCGCTCTTCGCTGTGCCGCAAGGCGGCCTCCGCCTTCTTGCGCGGGTCCAGATCCGCGAAGGTAAAGAGCATGCACTTCTCATCCGCGATCTCGAGCGGCTCGCCAGCGACGATGACGGCCTTGAAGGTGCCGTCCGGCAAGGGAAGGGAGGCCTCCATTTGCGGAATGGTATGGCCCAGTTTCAGCTTCTCGAGAGCGACCTCGCGTTTGTCCGCTTCATTGAGGACATCGAGCTTGCCGAGAGCAAGGCCGATGACGTCACGGCGTACATACCCGGTCATCTCGAGGAAGCCAGGATTGACCTTGATGTAACGGTGATCGGACAAACGGCAGATGATCGCAGGGGCCGGGTTGGCATGAAACGCGCTCTCGAAGCGCTCCTCGGCCTCGAAACGCTCCGTCTCATCGCGAACGATGAGCACGTGGTAGTCGAGATCTCCACTATCGCGGCCTACCGGAAGGCTGCGGAATACGAAATAGCGGGGACGCGCGCGGGGGCCGAGCCGGATCATCCGGACCGTCAACTCGTCGAAGATTTCCCCCGCGATGGTTCGATCAAGAGGGTATTTTGATTTTTCGACCGGGCGATTGTTGAGGTATTCAAGCTTGTACTTGCGTCGATACCCGGCGGGCGTTCCTCCAAGCTCGCGGATGCTCTTTGCCCCGTGAATCGTGAGGGCGGCTTGGTTGGCCCAGGTGATCTTCTCGTTGCGATCGATGAGGATGATGCCTTCGGTGAGCCCGGCGATGACCCGCTGCAATTGTCGATAATTGGCGCTCGGCTTCAATCTCGCACCCTGCCCTTCAACAAGACGCGAACGCTGCGACTACAGGCGCGCCGGTATAGTGACTTCGAGGAAAGGAGGTCGCGCGGCCGCCAGCGGCCGGACAGGGCTAGTGGTGCGAGAAGAGTGCCAGAAGGATGATGATGGGGATCGGCACACCCAATAACCATAGAAGAATTGAACGACCCATTTCTGCGCTCCTTCCGGTCATTACGTCGCTCGCGGCGACCCTTGGCGAGTAAACCTATTCGGACATCCAGCCCTTCGAAAAAGCGGTTTCAGCTCCCGAAGCCCCCTCTAGGTTTCAATGTCACTTCGGTCGCGAAGCTGCCCGCCCTCGGTCGCGGCGAGGCTCGCCGCAAAGGCGCCGAGAAGCATCGAAGCTGCGAGCCAAAGCGAGAATCGGGCGATGGCCTTGCGCGCTGCATCCAGGGCCGCTTTCGCTTGGTCGATCACCTCGCCGACACGCTTTTCGGCATCACCTTGGCTCAAGCCCGTGCGCGCCGCGACGAGTTGCGCCAAGTAGCTCCGGTCCCCAGGACTAACGTCTCCGTCCCGCAAACCATTGGTCAGGATTCTGAGCACTTCGCCGCGATTGTCGGCGTTCGACGCGGGCGCGCCTGTGGGTCGCAGCAGCGAGTCAGCAAAATAGTCGACTGGCGAGCCGCCGCTCTGGCGTATCCCGCCCCCGGCGGCTTGCAGCATCCCGCCCGCGGCACCGCCGGCGAGATTGGCCGAAGCCGACGCCAGGAAGGCGACCGTGATCACGGTCGCGAAGGCCCAGGCTACGAAGCCATGCGCCGTATCGCGGAAATAGGTTTCATGTGAGTGAAGTCTCGCCCATTTGCGGCGAAGCCTTCCTGCGATGTAGCCGCCGACGGTCGACGAGAGGCAGGCGGCCACGAGAAGGTAGATGCCCGCAGCCACGCTGAGGGTCGTCGCAGACACACCCGAGCCCGACCAGGGGGAAACGACCGAGAAACCCATTCCCGCCCCGAAGGCGAGGAGCATCAGCGAGAGGGCGGCGATGACGACCGCTCCCGCCGCGACTGCTCCCCAAGACACGCCGGCAACGGAAGATTCGGTAACAATGGTTTCGGGTATGGCAGTTTGAGACATTGGCACGGCGACCTCCCCAGTCCAGGCGATCCGATAGTTTGCCAAAGCCAAATTCCTGAAACGTCGCGAAGTTCCCGAAACGGGTTGGATCTTCGTCGAAACACTATCCAGAAAATACGGTCTACTGTCCTTCGCCGACCACGGTCAGTATTGGGCGTGATGACGTCGAAGGAGCCCGGTTGTCTTTTGGCTCTTCGCTCTGCGTCGCGGCCGTCACGCAAGCGTGGATTGCCTCGCGCAGCGAGCCCGCGTGAAAGTCGGCGCTGACCCCCATACGAAGCCGCTCGTCCTTCGAGGTGGGCTCCGAGTCCGACCACAGGCCGACGAGAACGGTCGCCTTGGGCAAGCGCTGATGCAGGCGCCGCAACAAATGCCGTAGATGAGGAAGATTGCGCTCAACCTCGAGATAGGTCACGCAGATCATCGCCGCTCCCTCGTCTGCGAAGCTCGCGGAGCGCGAACGCGAGATCGCCGCGTGCGAGACCACGCGGGCACCCAAACCGTGCTTATCGAGCAGTTGGGCGAGCATTGCCGAAGCCGTTCCGTCGAAGGGGCCGCGTCCGCAAACGCACAAAACGGGGGTGTCGCTTTGCCAAGCCGGCCGCAGGTCTTCGCGTTGAAGGGTTGGGATGTCTTCCACCGGCCCCTTTGGTGCGTTGCGATCCTCATCCGGCGCCGACTTGTCCCGTTCCTTCGCCTCCACAGGCGGGGCGGAATCGTCGAAGACTTCGAGCTCGTGGATGAGCGCGCTCAAGTCCTCTCTGATCTTTTCGAGCTTCTCAGGGCCGATGACCCCACGCTCCACGTCATGGGCCGCGAGCTTCATCCCCTCAAGCGCGACCTCGTCGTAATAGGCGCAAAGTGAGCGCTCCTTGAGCAGGAGCTCGGCCTGGTCGAGCGCTTCGTCCGGATCGCCCGCAATCATGCGCTGATAAAAGTTCTCGACCGGGGTGAGTGCCGGGCGATCTCCCAAAGCGACGTCCAGAAATTGCAGGCGGTCCACATGGCGGCCGAGAACGAGCAGGCACAAGGTGAGCGGCGTCGAGAGAATGAGGCCGAGCGGCCCCCAGAGCCATGTCCAGAAGGTCGCCGACACGATAACGGAGATGGGCGACAATCCCGTGCTGTGGCCGTAAAGGAACGGCTCGACGGCTTGGCTCATGGTGATCTCGACGACGATGTAGAGCGCCGCCGTCCAGAGCAGCATCGACCAGCCCGGATCGACGGCTGAGGCAAGCGCAAGGGCGGGAATCGCCGAAAGGGGCGCGCCGATATAGGGAATGAATCGGAGAAGGGCGCCCAACACGGCCCAGAGGATCGGTGAGGGGACGCCGATGAAGAAGAGGCCCATGCCGATGATGACGCCGAAGCCCGCGTTCACGCCCAAAAGCGCCAAAAGATAGTCGCTGAGCCGTTCGGCGGCATCGTCCATGGCGAGGGTCGTACGATGCAGGTCTCCGGAGCCGAAAAGGCTGATCAGCCGATCGCGTAGATCCTCCCGTTGCAGCAAGACGAAAATCGCCACGACGAAGGTTGCCGCCAGCGTGGCAAGCGGGCTCACGACAGGGGTGAGGATGCTTTCCGCGATCTCCAGCGGCGAGCGCTCAGGCTGGTGCACTTCGACCGGAAGCGGCTTCTGCTCGGGATTTGCTTTTGATGGACCCGTATCGGCATTCGATGAAGCCGGTTTCGGTTGCTCGGTCTGTGCCGGTTCGAGCTGGCGTGCCCATCTGGATACAAGAGCGGTGGCTCTGTCGAAGGTGGACTTGCGCACGGCCTCGACCTTGCCGCGAATGGTCGTTTCGTAGCGCGGAACCTGGCTTGCCATGTCCGCTATCTGCGTGCCGATCAACCCCGCGATGCCGAGCACCACGGCGATCGAGAGGAGCACGGCCAGCAATACTGAAGGAACGCGCCAGAGGCCCAGGTGCCGCAAGAGCTTGACTACCGGGGCGAGCACGAATGCCAACAAAACCGCAAGTGTGATGGGGATGATAACTTCGCGAGCCAAATAGAGGCCGGCGACGATCACGACAAGTAATGCGAGATTGAACAACGCGGTGAGGCTCGCATTGCTGTCCGCAGGTCGAGCCAGGGCGGGCGGTCTGGCCGCGGTAGGGTTTTGTTCCGGCATGGGCGATACCCGGCGACCTTGGTTGGATCGAAACCAGCCAGCACGACTGTTTGTTCCGGCAGACTCCTGATCCGCCGGCGAGCCATCCGCGCCCGCCGTTTCCGAGCAGCCGCCGCGCCGTCGACCCGCTGCCGCTCGCCCTAATTCGGAGGTCGGGCGCCCTGGTGCGCGACCTCCTTTACGCCAAGGCGAGGACGATATCGAAACGCGCTTGCAGACCATCCTGGGTCGTTTTGACCTGCATCAAGAGCTCGCGGCGAAACAATTCGTCGCTGCGGTTTCGCTCCTCGTCCGGAAAATAGAATTGCGTCGTCAGCACGGATTTTCCAGGAGCCTGGACCTTCACGTGGTAATGCCGTGTGCGCCCGGGATAAAGCCCCGGCAAGATTGTCTGAAAAGCGTAGCGACCCGCAGAGTCCGTAAAGACGTGTCCGCGCAAGTTGAAGCCGTTATTGTCGTAAACGCCCTTGTCGTCAGCATGCCAAAGATCGACGAGTGCTTTTGGCACGGGACGGCAGGACCGGGTCAGCACCAAACCGGAAAGCTCGACAGGACGACCCAAGATGCCACGCGTGCGCAGATCGGCGCGATGCGGCGAGCGCGGCTTGAAATAGGGACCTTCGGTCTCGGCGAGGGTCGGATCGCCATGATCGTCGCAAGCGGGGGTAGGCGAACTTTGCTGGGCCCGCAGCTTCTCGGTCGCGACCAAGAGTCCTCCGACGGCGACGGAGCCTGTCGCCAGCATCCGCCGGCGCGAGAACTTTGCGTAAGACGGCTTGGCACTGCCTTCGAACATCGTCCTCTCCAAAGCTCGATTTTTGCGAATGCCGCCCGCTCATAGCATGCGTCGTCGTCAGCGTCTCGCGTCAACCGAATGCGAATTAGCGCGGTGGCATGTTCGGCGACTTGTGCGGGGAGGGCGCTTGCCTGCCCTCAAACGCCCATGGTGGCGAGCATGCCTAAGGCGGCAACGCCCATGACGGCGGTCGCGAGCCAGCCCACGACCTTGAGCGGCAGCGGAAGAGTGAAGCGGCCCATGCTCGCCCTTCGGCTGGCGAGGTGCATGATCAGCGCCATCAGCGGGGCGGCCGCGACGCCATTGATGACTGCGCTCCAGAACAGCGCCTTGAAAGGATCGATGGGCGTGAAGTTCAAGACCGCGCCGATCCCGGTCGCGAGCGCGATGGTGGCATAGAATTCAATCGCACGGCCGGGGCGACGCGCCAAACCGACGCGCCAGCCAAAGGTCTCACCCAAAGCGTAGGCGGCCGAGCCGGCAAGCACCGGAAGAGCAAGCAAACCTGTGCCGATGATGCCGAGCGCAAAGACCAGGAACACCAATGGTCCCGCGATCGGGCGCAGCGCCTCTGCAGCCTGCGAGGAGGTCTGGATATCGGTGACCCCATGGGCGTTGAGGGTCGCCGCGGTCGTGATCACGATGAACAGCGCGACGGCGTTCGACAACGCCATGCCGATATAAGTGTCGACCCGAATGCGGTGGAACTCCGGCTCTGCCTGCTCCGGTGCGCGCTTCAAGGGTCGGGCACCATCGCTCTCCTCGATCTCCTCCACTTCCTCGGAAGCTTGCCAGAAAAAAAGATAAGGACTGATCGTGGTGCCGAGCACGGCCACCACCACCGTCAAGAACGCGACATCCAAGGTGATCTTGGGATGGACGAGGCTGTACCCCACGGTGCCCCACGGTACATCGACCACGAATGCCGTGCCGACATAGGCAAAAAGCGACAGCGTGAGCCATTTGAGCACCGATACGTAACGGGAGTAGCGAACAAAGACCTCGAGCAAAACGGAGATCACTGCGAAGGCCGCTACATAGAGTAACGTGGGTCCGCCGACGAGGAGGTTGACGGCGGCCGCCATTGCACCGAGATCGGCTCCGATATTGATGGTGTTGGCGAGGAGAAGGAGTGAGACGAGGCTATAAAGAACGGGCTTCGAATAATGTCGCTTGATGACGCCGGCGAGCCCGTTTCCCGTCACACGTCCAACGCGCGCGCTGATCTCTTGGATGGCGCACATGAGAGGCCAGGTGAAAAGGAGGATCCAGCCGAGCTGGTAGCCGTATTGCGCGCCGGTTTGGGAATAGGTAGCGATCCCGCTTGGATCATCGTCCGAGGCCCCGGTGATCAGTCCGGGACCGAGAATTTGCAAAAGCTTGGGCGTCGGGGGCTGCTTGACGGAGCTCGTCTCGGCGCGAGCTTCCGGAAGAAGCGCTTCGCTCATCGCGAAGCTCTCGCACGTGCAGCACTCTCATTTTCGAATTCGGGCATCGGTTAAACCGGTGAGCGGCCAAGAAGCGCCATGATGAGGATGATCACCAAGATCAGTCCCAGAATTCCTGACGGGCCATATCCCCAACCCGAGCTGTATCCCCATCTTGGATAGGTTCCGACGCTGCCAAATAAGAGGATGATCAGAAGAATGACCAGCAAAAGGCTCATGATCGGCCTCCTTTGTTGACCAGCTTCGATACGCAAAAGTCGCGGCTAAGTTCCGCCGCACGCCGTTGAACCAATCGGTTAGGTTTGCACCGATGACGAAGTAATTGCTAGGGCACCCGCAAAAAGTTGCCTGGATCAGGCATGCCGGATCACTTGGCTGCGCCCGGAGATTGCGGGGGACTTCTTTCGATGGCGAGATCGTGAACTCGAGGGGACGCGCATAACCGTAAACGCGTAAGTCATTGCGGCCCTTGCACATTGAAAAGGCTTGGAGACTTCCTCTCCTGAGCAAAAGCCGATATCCGCCACGACAGGTCTCGTCTGAGCGCGTAAAAGGATTAAGTTAATGTCGCGGCTCCGGGTGACCAGCCGCCTCGTTTCCTCTCGCCGCTCACCCGGGGCGATGCCCTGTGGTTCGGGAGGACGGACATGGCGAATCTTCATGTGATTGCCGGCTCGAGCGGCACCTGGATGCGCCCCGAGATACGCAAGATCGATCTCGCCGACATCAAGGACGCGATGGCCAAAGGCATCGACGATTTCTTGACGATGCCTTCTCACCTCGTATTCCTCGGCCTCATCTACCCCATCGTCGGTGCCTGCCTCGCCGCTACCAACGCTCTGTTTCTCCTCTACCCGCTTGCATCGGGCTTTGCCCTCATCGGACCCTTCGCGGCGATCGGACTCTATGAGTTGAGCCGACGCCGAGAAGTCGGGATGGACGTTTCCTGGCGGCATGCTTTCGACGTCCTTGGTTCCCCGGCCATGCCCTCGATCCTTGCGCTAGGCCTTCTCCTGATGGTCATCTTCCTTTGCTGGCTTGCGACCGCGGAAGCGCTTTATATCTGGCTTTTCGGCCCGGATCCGCCCGCTTCTTATGGGCAGTTCATCGAGGAGGTGCTCACGACCCCGCACGGATGGGCGCTCATAATCCTTGGGAACGGCATCGGATTTATCTTTGCCGCGCTCGTCTTGAGCATCAGTGCCATTTCGTTTCCGCTGCTCATCGATCGTGACGTCGGCGCCGCCGTCGCCATCCACACCTCCATTCGGGCGGTGCTCGCAAATCCGCTGATGATGGCGATTTGGGGTTTGATCGTTGCCGCGCTCCTCGTGCTCGGCACCATTCCCTTGTTCATTGGGCTGGCGGTCGTCATGCCGGTTCTCGGTCATGCCACTTGGCATCTCTACCGCAAGGTCGTGGAGCCTGCGGGCGGCGATGTTTTCGTGCGGGAAGAGAGGGTCCGAACCTGAGATGCCCCCTGCGCCCCTGTAAGGAATCCTGATCAGCGGTGGAAAAGCCTTCTCACGCTCGCCAGCAGGCGGTCGAGCGCCAGTCGCCAGACCATGGATCCAAGGCGCAGGCGCGCGGGCGCGATCTCGGCGCCGGCGGGCGACGCTAGCGCGGCGTCTATGTTTTGCGCGAAACTTTCGCCGATCCGGGTAACGAAATCACGCACGAGGTTCGAACGACTGAATTGGGCGAGCGGGCCGGTGAGTGAGTAGCTTAGCTCGACATCGACGCGCGTGATCTCGACGCCGGCGGCTTCGGCTACTCGGCGAAGCCGGTATGCCACCTCGCCGGACGCGCTCGAGCCACTCCTGCGGTCACCGCCCTTGCCGGTGATCACTTGTCGGAACTCCGCAGGAAAGGTCGCGACAGTACCTTCGCCAGCGAAGCTCGCCTTGATCGGGCCCAGTGCTATTTCCATTCTTCCCGTCGCCCGGCCATCTCGAACCGGCCCGTCGATCTTCATCCCCGGCATGCATTTCGCCACGGCGTCGATATCGGCCATCAAATGCCAAACCGCATCGCGAGGATGCTCGAGCAGGAAGCTTTGGGTGAGCCGCGTCACCCCGGCCACCTCTTCGATCGCACCGACCTCGACCTTGATCCGACGGGGCTTTTTGGCAAGTTCCGTTCGCGACGATGCGATGCGGCTGGTCCTCGCCGTTTCGATTGCGTTCCGGACTCGCCCCGAGCCGGGCAGCGAAGAGGGAAGGGCGACCTCGTGCGCGGGCTCGATCTTCGAAGCCGCGGGCCCGGGTGCCGGGCCGAGTCCAGCTTCCCGAACGGTGAGCGAGGAAACATCAAGGGCAGCGCGCTCCGCCATGACCTTCGAGATGGCGCTCACGATGCCCATATAGCCGGTGCAACGGCAGAGATTCCCGCTCATCTCGGTCCGGATTTCCGCGGCGGACAAGCCCCCTTTTCGTCGGATGAGATCGCGCGCCGCAATCAACATGCCGGGCGTGCAATAGCCGCATTGAAGCGCATGCGCTTCGCTGAATGCCTTTCGCAAACGCCCCATCAGCGCGTCGTCGTCGTATCCCTCGATCGTGCGGATGTCGGCGCCGTCGCAGGCGGCCGCGTAGGTGATGCAGGACCGTGCGATTTCGCCGTCGATCGCGACGGTGCAAGCCCCGCAAATGCCGTGCTCACATCCGATATGCGTGCCGGTCAGGAGAAGATGCTCTCTGAGGAAATCGGCGAGATGGGTGCGCGGCGTGACCTCGGCATTTACCGACTGCCCGTTCACGGTGAGCGTGATGGCGGTCATGAGGCCTGCGCGTTGCGGATAGCTCGCTCGAGGGCGGCCATGTGGATGTTCAGCTCATAGGCATCCCCGCCAAGCCCGGCTTGCTCGAGCTTCTCGCGCAGGCTCTCCAGGGGAGGCGGCCAGCTCGCACCGGGGGTTCGTTCGTTGCCGGCGGCGATCACGATGGGCTGGCCTTGCACTGCCCCTGCGACGAGGTGGAGGGCACGGCGATCCGCGTCGTGCACCACGACGCCGATGGCATCGGCGAATTCCCCCGACTTGCGGCAGATCTTGGCAAAGCCGGCGCGGGCGCGCTTCGAAAGCTTTGGAATGTGGATACCATCCAGGATCTCGTCCGGCTCGAGCTGCGTATCCAAGGCGCCGCGCACGAATTCGGTCAGCGTCAGGCGGCGTTGCCCGCTCAGACCGGTGAGCAGAACCTCGGCGCCAAGCGCGATGAGACAGGAGAGCCAATCGGCGGCCGGATCGGCATGTGCGAGGCTGCCGCCGACGGTGCCGCGCGTGCGCACGGCGCGATAGGCGATGCCGCGCGCGACCTCGGCGAGGAAGCCGTGCGACGGATCGGCAATGCGCTTGTCCTCGATCGCGGCATGGGTGACGCAGGCACCGAGGATCACGGCATCGTCGGTCTCCTCGATGCGGGTAAGTTCGGGAATGCGGGTGATATCGACGAGGAGCGCCGGTTGCACGAGACGAAGATTGAGCATCGGCCCGAGCGTCTGTCCGCCCGAGATGATCTTGGCATCCGGGCTTTCGGAAAGGAGCCGCACCGCCTCACCGATCGTACGCGGTCGTTCATAATCGAAGGCGACGGGCTTCATCGGCCGCTCTGCGCCGGGCGCGCCCGCAGAATGGCTTCGACGATGCGCCTCGGCGTCAAGGGCAAGTCGAGAAGCTCGGCGCCAAGATCCTTCAGTGCATCGTTGACTGCATTCGTGATGGCAGCCGGCGGGGCGATCGCGCCGCCCTCTCCAATGCCTTTCTGCCCAAACCGCGTGTAGGGGGAGGGCGTCTCCATGTGGAAGACGCGGATTTCGGGCACCTCCGTGGGGCCCGGCAGCAGGTAGTCGGCAAGCGTCGAGCCAAGCGGCTGGCCCCGCCCGTCGAAAGGCATCTCCTCGTAAAGAGCGGTGCCGATTCCTTGCGCGGCTCCGCCAAAGATCTGTCCATCGACGATCATGGGATTCACGAGCACGCCTCCGTCCTCGACGATGACGTAATCGATGATCTCGACCTCTCCTGTTCGCGGATCGACGGCGACGACGGCGGCATGAGACGCATAGCTGAAGGTTCCTGTGTCGCGCTTTGCCTTGTAGCCCGCTGTCACTTCGAGACCGGACGGGTCGACATCGGAGGGCAGCTCCTGCGGGCGGCGGTACCAGGTGCGCGCGATCTCGGCGACGGAGATGCGGCCCGAATTCGCGACCACATCGCCTGCTTCGAGCCGGACATCCTCAGGCTTCGCCTGAAGCAAGCTCGCGCCGATCCGTTTCAGGCGTATCGCGAGCTGATCGCAAGCGGAGGCCACCGCGCCGCCCGCGACGATCATGCAACGAGAGCCCCAAGTACCCGTCGAATAAGGTGTCTCGGCGGTGTCGCCATGCACAAGCCGGATGAGCTCATGGGGCACGCCGAGGATCTCGTGGGCGACTTGCGAGAGCGTCGTCTCATGTCCTTGGCCGTGGCTATGCGAGCCGACGCGCAGCTCGAGGCCGCCATCGGGCGTGAAGCGCGCGTGGCATTGCTCGTAACCGGGCACAAAGGGAATGCCCCAGCCCGCATAGACGCTGGTGCCGTGTCCCGCCTGCTCGGAATACATGGCGACGCCGAGGCCGACGAGGCGTCCGTCCGGCTCACCTCGTCTTTGACGTTCGCGGATCGCCTTCAGATCGACGGCGTCAAGACAGCGACGGAGCGCTTCCGGATAGTCGCCGCTGTCGAAATGCCGCTTCGCGACATTGTCGAACGGCATCTGCTCGGGCCTTACAAGGCTCTTGAAGCGCAACGCGCTTGCTTCGTCGCGAAGCTCCCTCGCAAGCGCATCCAACGTGACCTCGAGCGCAAAACAGACCCCGGTGCGCGCCACCCCGCGATAGGGAAGGATGGGAGGCTTGTTCGTCGCGACCGAATACGTGCGGCAACGATAGTGGGAAAAATCATAGAGGCCGGGGAGAATGCTGCCGATCTGGCCGGCCTCGAGGCAGGCCGAGAATGGATAGGCCGAATAGGCGCCTGCATCGACGGTTGCGACGCAGTCGAGCGCCAGGAGGCGCCCCTCGTCGTCGGCATACGCCGTGAGCGCGTAATGGTGCTCGCGACAATCAGCGCCGGCGGTGAGATTCTCGCGCCGGTCCTCGAGCCAGCGAAGCGGCCGCCCAACCCTACGCGTCGCGAAGGCGAGCGCCACCTCTTCAGGCAGCAAAATGCCTTTGTAGCCGAAGCCTCCACCCACATCCGGAGCGATCACGCGCACTTGCCCCTCGTCGATGCCGAGGCATTCGGCAATGCCAGTGCGCACGATATGGGATTGCTGCGTCGAGCTCGTCACGATGAGCTGGCCGAGCCGGCTATTCCACTCGGCGATCACGCCTCGCCCCTCGATCGGGCTCATCACCTGGCGAGCGGTGCGCAACTCTCGCGTGACCGAGACCTTGGCCTTCGACTTTGCCGCATCGAAATTAGCGTCGATCTCGGTCGTGAGATAAAGGTTGTCACTCCAGTGCTCGTGAACGAGCGGCGCTCCGGCCTCGCGGCCCGCGAGCATGTCGTGGACGGCCGGCAGCTCCTCATACTCGACCTCGATCTCGGCGACCAAGTCCTCCGCCTCGGCCCGGCTCGGGGCGATGCACATCGCGACGAGCTCGCCGACATGGCGCACCTTGCCGGTCGCGAGGATCGGTTGGACCGACGACTTGAAACCTGCAAGCGCGGTGTCGGCGCGGATCGGCGCCACCCCCGCGAGATCCTCGGCGACGAAAACGCGCGAGCGGAGGGAGTGCGGAATCGCAACTCGCTTGAGGCGCGCATGCGCGAAGCTGCTGCGCAAGAAGGCAACCTCCAGCATGCCGGCGGGGCGAATGTCGCCGACAAAGCCGCCTCGACCGCGCATGAAGCGCTCGTCTTCCTTGCGGATCAGGCTCGCGCCAATTCCCTGTCCCGTCATCTGCGACGCCAAACGCCCTTCAGTGGTTCTATTAATAGGACAAGTGGATGCTAGCCGCAGAGTCCGGCAAAACGCAAGCGCATCGCATCATCGACGCCGACGATCGATGAGCTCGATGTTGAGGCGCACGACGTCGCCCGGATAAGTGACCTCGCCGACATAGATCACGACATCATTCTCGTCGGTCACGATGCAGCGCGCTTCGGCGGTCGGCGCGCTGATGGCGATCTCGAGATGGCGCGCGGTCTCGACGTCGGCAGCACTGATCGACAACGTTTGATGCGCTTGCGCAATGGGAATGCCCTTCATCTCCGCCAGAACCGCGAGCGCGGGACGGGCGGCAAAGCGCTTCGGCGCGCGAGCGAATATCTCTCTCGCGACATGCACGCGCGCCAAGGCGTAAGGCTCGCTGCCGCGCTTCTGCACGCTGCGCAAATAGGCGTAGGACGGGGCGGGCCTTCCCTCATCATCACCGATCATGGGCGCGCGCGGGGCGTCGAGTGTCGGAAGGAGCTCGACGACATTGTCCCTGATCGGCTCGACCAGGCTTTCCCAATCGGTGGCGAGATGAATCCAGCGCTTGTTTTCCAGCGCTTTGGTGACGAAAGTGCCTCGACCTTGATGCGACCTCAACAGGCCCTCGCCTTGAAGAAGCTCGATCGACTGACGCACGGTGACGCGCGCCACGCCGAATTCGCGCTCCAACTGCTCGAGCGTCGCGATCTTATCGCCGACGGCCCAGAATCCGTCCCGAATCCGCCGCCTCAGGACGGAGGCGACTTGCAGATATCGCGGCAGACGGCTGCTCGCGTCATGCCGGCTGATGGCCTTTCTCGCTCCGCTCGCCATTCGTCGCTCTTGGCTCGTGCCGGTCTAAGGAAATGAAGGCAGGACTTCGGCCATTCGGTCCTCGCCACAATCGGGACTCGTGACTCACATAAAGCCGAAGCGCTGGCAAGTTTGCCGAGCCGCAAAGGATCGCTGTGTCGCCGCGCCGATCGCGGCCGGGGGACGAGGCGCCTTGTTTCGCGCCACGTAGTATGCTTGTTCTATTAATAATACCAATTCGCGTCGAATATCGGCTCCGCAGCCAGAGCCGAGAGCGGAATGGCATCACGGGAGCTCGTTCATGACGAAGATGATCAATCTCAACGCCGACATTGCCGAAGGCTGGGGAGCTTACGACATCGGCAACGATGCGGAGTTGATGAAAATCATCAAATCGGCGAGCGTGGCGTGCGGTTTTCACGCGGGTGACCCCAACACGATGCATCGGCTCTGCATGCTGGCGAAACAGGAGGGCGTCAGCATCGGGGTGCATCCCGGCTTCAACGACTTGTGGGGCTTCGGGCGCCGCCGTATTCACATGAAGGCAAGTGATCTCGAATACATGGTGGCCTATCAAATCGGTGCGCTGCAGGCCATGGCCTGCTATGCGGGCCTCGAGGTCACGCATCTCAAGCCGCATGGCGCCCTGAACAACATGGCGGCCGATGATGAGGATTATGCTCTGGCCATCGGCCGAGCCATCAAGGCCGTCGACAAGGACATCATCTACGTCGCGCTTTAC
The DNA here is from genome assembly GCA_019247795.1 of Hyphomicrobiales bacterium. Taxonomy (GTDB): domain Bacteria; phylum Pseudomonadota; class Alphaproteobacteria; order Rhizobiales; family Beijerinckiaceae; genus GAS188. The sequence continues at coordinate 33,079 of JAFBAK010000105.1, forward strand.
GGCTCGCAGATGCAAAAGGCGGCCGAGAAGCTCGGTTTGCGCCTTGCGCGGGAGGGTTTTGTCGACCGCAAATACGATGACGACGGCAATCTTGCATCGCGCTCCATTCCCGGGACAGTACTCAAGGATCCGAAGGCGGCGATCGAGAACACCTTGCGCATGGTGCAGGAGGGCGAGGTGCTTTCGATGTCAGGCAAGCGCGTGAAGGTCGACATCGACACGTTCTGCGTTCACGGCGACGAGGCGACGGGCGTTGTCGTCGCCGGCTCGGTGCGCAAGGCGCTCGAGGCGGCAGGCGTGAAGGTCGTTCCGCTCACGGAAATGAAGCTTTGAAATCGGCCAAAAGATGAGCACGGCAAAACCCACGCTCTCCATCATCGGAGGGACCGGAGCGCTCGGCTCCGGCCTTGCGCAGAGCTTTGCGACGGCAGGCTTTCCGGTGGTCATCGGATCGAGGACCGCCGAGAAGGGCGCCGAATTCGCGCAAAACCTTTCCGTCTCGCCCGATCTGCCACGGCCGACCGGCACCTCGAATGAAGCGGCCGCCGAGGCAGGCGATATCGTCTTCATTACCGTGCCATTCGCCACGCAAGCCGCGATCGTCGAGGCGATACGTCCGCACGTCGAGGGCAAGCTCATCGTCGATACCACCGTCCCGCTCGTACCTCCCAAGGTCGCCCGCGTTCAGCTGCCGCCCGAGGATTCGGCAGCGGTCGCGACCCAGAAGCGCCTCGGCCCAGGCGCGCGGGTCGTTGCCGGGTTTCACAACGTCGCCGCGCATAAGTTGAAGGTCGGCGCCGGCATCGATTGCGATGTCCTGATTTTCGGCGATGATCCGAAGGATCGAGAGATCGTGATCGGCCTCGCAAAAGCGATCGGGCTGCGCGCCTTGCATGCCGGGCCGCTTGCCAACTCCACCGCCGCGGAGGCGCTGACCTCGGTGCTCATCGGCATCAATCGGGCCTATAAGGTGGACGGCGCGGGAATTCGCATCACCGGGATTGCCGAGAGCTGAGCGGGTTCTCATGCTTGAAGGGGCGTTTCGGCCGGGGATCGTAGAGCGAGGCGCAAGCCGAATTTCGCGTGCCTCGAGAAGGCGTAAGCACAAGAGGCCAATTTTGCCGGTCACGATCACCGCCCTCGAGGACATCCCCCTCGTGCAACCCGGGGACGATCTCGCGGCTCTTCTCATTGACGCGCTTGCAAGGGCTGGCCTCACGCCGCTCCCCTTCGACATCCTCGTGATCGCGCAAAAAATCGTGTCGAAGGCGCAAGGACGTTTTGTCGAGCTCGCCTCCCTCACGCCTTCGCAAGAGGCAATCGAGCTCTCCGAAGTGAGCGGTAAGGATTCGCGCCTCGTCCAAGCGATCTTGCGTGAGGCACGCGAAGTGGTTCGGGCGAGGCGAGGCCTCATCATCGTCGAAACCCATGAGGGGCTCGTGATGGCCAATGCGGGTATCGACCAATCGAATTTGAGCGCGGCCGATCAGGGCCGGCGCGTGCTGTTGCTCCCCGAAAATGCGCAAAGGAGCGCCGAGGAGCTCAAGACGAAGCTCGACGCGCATTTTGGGGCGGCGATCGGCGTCATCATCTCCGATAGCGTCGGGCGCGCTTTCAGGCTCGGCACGGTCGGCCTGGCGATCGGCGCGGTCGGCGTGCCCGCATTGTGGGATCGTCGTGGCGAGGCCGATCTTTCCGGGCGCCGCCTCGAGGCGACAGAGGTCGGCTTTGCCGACGCGGTCGCGGCCGCCGCGGTGCTCGCCATGGGCGAGGCCGCTGAAGGCCGTCCGGCGGCGCTCGTGCGTGGCCTCGAGTGGAAGGCGCCGTCGAGGCCCGCATCGGCGCTCGTTCGACCGAAGAGCGAGGACCTGTTCCGGTGAGAGCCCGAGCCAAGCCGAGCGAAGCGCGCACAGCTCGCGCGGCGGCGGGCGCCACTTACGTCGCACTTTCCGGTGGCGTGGGCGGCTCCAAGCTTTCGTTGGGCCTATCTCACATTCTCGAATCTCGGCTGACGCTCATCGTGAATACCGGTGATGATTTCGAGCATCTCGGGCTTCACGTCTCGCCCGATATCGACACGATGCTTTACACGCTCGCTGGCCTCGTGAACGAGGAGACCGGCTGGGGTCGACGGGACGAAACATGGAGTTTCATGCACTCCATCGAGACGCTCGGGGGTCCAGGCTGGTTCAGGCTTGGCGATGGCGATCTCGCGATGCATGTGGAACGAAGCCGCAGATTGCGCGCGGGCGAGACGCTGAACGAAATTTGCGCGCATTTTCGCGCCTGCCTTGGCGTCGATGCCGACATACTGCCGATGAGCGACGATCCGGTGCGCACCCTCGTCGATACCGATAAGGGCACATTGGCATTCCAGGAATATTTCGTGCGCGAGCAGTGCCGCCCACGAGTTCATGCCATCCGCTTCGAAGGAGCGCGAAACGCACATGCACAAGGTTCGGCATTGCGGGCCTTGCAGGAGCCGACCCTCGCAGGCGTCATCATCTGTCCGTCGAACCCCTACCTCAGCGTCGATCCCATCCTTTCGGTTCCAGGCATCGTCGAGGCGCTTCGGGCATGCTCCGCGCCGGTGATCGCCGTCAGTCCGATCATCGGAGGCAAGGCCGTCAAGGGGCCGACCGCGAAGATCATGGCGGAGCTTGGCCTTGAGGCCAATGCGTCAACGATCGCCACGCATTATTCGGGATTGATCGATGGCCTCGTTCTCGACGCGAAGGATGCGCATCAAGCAAGCGCCCTCGGAGTTGCGACGCGCGTCACCGAGACCTTGATGCAAATCCTCGACGACAAGGTCGCCTTGGCACGCGAATGCATTGCGTTTTGTGGGGAGCTTCGCTTGGGAAGCGCCAAAGACCGGGCAAGAATTCACGATGCGTAATTTCAGCGCAGAGCCGGTATGGGCGGTGGTGCCCGTCAAGAAACTCACTCGCGCCAAGACCCGCCTCGGGAATGTTCTTTCGCCCGCCGCTCGTCGACGTCTCGTGCTCACCATGCTCGAGGACGTGCTTGCGACCTTGCGTGGCGCACCCACCATCGGCCCTATCGTGGTCGTCACGGCCGACCGATGGGTGGCGCTCGTCGGGGAGCGCGAGGGCGCCCGCATTTTGAGGGAAGGTCCCACTCTCGGCCTCAATTCTGCGCTGCGCCTCGGAGCGCGTCAGACCCGGAAAGAAGGTGCGAAACGCCTGCTGTTCATCCCCGCGGACCTGCCCTTCGCGACGGCGGCGGAGGTCGGTGCGGTCGTAGAGGCCTCGCTGTCGTGCGAGCGGGACGGCGCCGTCATCGTTCCAGCGGAAAAAGGCGGAGGGACAAATGCGCTCATGCTTTCTCCCCCCAAGGCGCTCTCGCCAAGTTTTGGCGAAGACAGCTTTGCGGCGCATTGCCGGCAAGCCGTCGAGCGCTGCCTCGAGCTGAAAGTGGTGCAGCTGCCTGGCTTGGGCATGGATATCGACGAGCCGACGCATCTCACGGCGCTCATCGAAGACAAGCGGACCGCGGCGCGCTATGCATTCCTGAACGAGGCGCTTCGTGAGCACGCGATGCGCCGCCAAGAACCGGCGCAGATAAAGCCACAAATGGTGCCGCAGACGTTGAGAGTGCGCGAAAGATGAGCAACGCCATCGACCCCGAAAAGGTACTCGACGCGGCCGATAACGGTGCAATTCTGGATCGGGACGAAGCGCTCGCGCTGGCGCGCTGCGTGCAGACCGACCGTTTGGCGCGAATCGCCGAGAGCCTTTGCATCGCCGGGCACGGCAATCACGTGTCCTTCTCGAAGAAAGTCTTCATCCCACTCACGCAGCTTTGCGCGGATGTGTGCCACTACTGCACCTTCGCGCACGCCCCGCGACGCGCAGAGCCGGCCTTCCTGTCGCAACAGGCGGTCCTCGACATTGCGCAGCGAGGCATGGAGCAAGGCGTAAAGGAAGCGCTCTTCACGCTCGGCGACAAGCCCGAGCATCGCTACGCCGCCGCGCGTCGGGCGCTCGCGGCACTCGGCCACGAGACGACGCTCGACTATCTCGAAGCCGCGGCGGCCCTCGTTATCGAGAAAACAGGATTGCTGCCGCATCTCAATCCGGGCCTGATGGATGAGGCTTGGGCGAGAAGGCTGCGTCGCGTCTCGGCATCGCAAGGCATCATGCTGGAGACCGCGTCCGAGAGGCTCTCGGGCCGCGGCGGACCTCATTTCGGCTCGCCCGACAAGCATCCTGCCGCGCGGCTTGCTGCGATCGAGGCCGCCGGCCGCGCCCAGGTGCCCTTCACCACGGGAATCCTGATCGGCATCGGGGAGACGCGCCTCGAGCGGATCGAAGCGCTCCTTGCCATTCGCGATCTCAACGAGCGCCACGCGCACGTCCAGGAAGTGATCATCCAGAATTTCCGCTCCAAGCCCGGCACGCGGATGGCAGGCGCGCCCGAGCCTTCGCTCGAGGAGCAAGTTTGGACGATCGCGGCCGCACGCCTCATCTTCGGGCCGGCGATGAACATCCAAACCCCGCCGAACCTTCGCCCCGACGGGCTCCAGCGCTTGGTCCGCTCGGGCATCAATGATTGGGGGGGCGTCTCGCCGGTGACGCCCGATCACGTCAATCCCGAAGCGCCTTGGCCGCATCTCGACGCGCTTGCGCGCGAGACAGAAAGGGCAGGGCGCGTTCTAGTCGAGCGGCTCGCCATCTACCCCTCCTTTGCGGCGCAGCCGGAGCGCTGGATCGCGCCGGAATTGCGCGCGCCCATTCTGCGCGTGAAAGATGGGCAAGGCCTCGCGCGCGAGGATTTCTGGTCGCCGGGAGGGACGCAGTCTCTGCCCGTTGCGGGCATCACCCGCCTTCGTGCAAAGGACTCGCGCGCCTCGCCGCGCGTCGCGGAAAGCCTCGGGCGCATCAGTCAGGGTGAAGGCTGCGACGAAAAGATCATCGAAGCGCTGTTTGACGCGCGTGGCGCCGATTTCGCGGCTGTCTGCCGCGCCGCCGATCGCTTGCGGGAGATTCGCGTCGGCGAATGCGTGAGCTACGTCGTCAATCGCAACATCAATTACACGAACATCTGCACTTACGGGTGCAAGTTTTGCGCCTTCTCCAAGGGAAGGCACAATCTCGGGCATCGCGACAAGCCGTACGATCTCGAGCTTGAGGAAATCGCGGAGCGCGTCGGGGAAGCTTGGGCGCGCGGAGCGACCGAGGTCTGTCTGCAAGGGGGCATCCGCCCCGGCTACACGGGCAACACTTATCTATCGGTAGTCGAGACCGTGAAGCGGGCGGCCCCCGGGATGCACGTGCATGCGTTTTCTCCGCTCGAAATATGGCACGGAGCCCAGACGTTGCGTCTCACCTTGCGCGATTTTCTTTCGCGCCTGAAGGCGGCGGGGCTGGCCAGCCTTCCCGGCACCGCCGCGGAAATTCTCGACGACGAGGTTCGCGCCATCCTCTGCCCGGACAAGATCACGACCGCGCAATGGTTCGAAGTGATGGAAGCCGCCCATGATGTCGGCCTCAAGAGCACCGCCACGATCATGTTCGGCCATGTGGATGGCTACCGGCATTGGGCGCGCCATTTGCTGCGTGTGCGCGAGCTCCAGGCAAGGACAGGGGGCTTCACCGAATTCGTGCCCTTGCCCTTCGTCCATATGGAAGCCCCGATCTACCTCAAGGGGCAGTCTCGCAAGGGGCCGACTTTCCGCGAGGCTGTGCTGATGCACGCGGTCGCCCGCCTCATACTCGACCCCGTCTTCACCAACATCCAGACATCCTGGGTCAAGATGGGTCCTGAAGGCGCCATCCTTTGCCTTTCGGCGGGCGCCAACGATTTCGGTGGAGTGCTGATGAACGAATCGATCACGCGCGCCGCTGGCGCAGCGCATGGCCAGGAGATCGCCGCGCGCGATATCGAGAAGTTGATCAAGAAGGCGGATCGAACGCCGCGCCAGCGAACGACGGATTATGGTACGCCGACGCGCGAACGAAGACGCGCATCATCGCTCGCCTCGCTGCCGGGCGGGCATGGGCAAGAGGATCTGACCGGCGTAGGCGGGCCCGAAGCGGCCCCACCCCTGGCACTTAGCGGTTGATCCGTCACGCGTTCCGGTGAATATTGGTACTAAGAATAGGATGATGGGTTGAATGTGCCGATCCCGTCCGCCCGGAGGTAGGGTCTGAAAATGTCACTGAGCCCATTCGACTTCCCCAGTGGCGTCGAAAATGCCTCGGTGCGCCGCCGCGCGTTGCAGCTTCTCGGCGAAAACCGCGTGCGCCTGCCGACCTTCGCGGAGATTGCAGCCCCGCAGACGGCGCCCGTCGCCATCCGCGCGGGCCTGATCGACGTCTCACCGGATGGCGCCCACGCCTACAACCTCTACCGGGTGAACTGGTTCAACGATCTGCGCCGGAAGGGGCAAGTCTCGGTTCCTCACTACGTCGAGCTTCCCGAGGCGCTCACCGGCGTGCGGGCCCGGATCGTGGTCGCCCTCGGCACGCTCTTCCCGATGATCCGGGCGCATAAGGTGCTTGCCGCTTACGCTTGCCTCGCGCCTCGCCTCGTGAGCGGGCGCTTCGACCCGACGAAGCAGCGTGCCGTTTGGCCATCGACCGGCAATTATTGCCGCGGCGGCGTTGCGATCTCGCGTATTCTCGGCTGTCGTGCGGTCGCCGTGCTGCCGGCCGGCATGAGCCAAGAGCGCTTCGACTGGCTCGGGAAATGGGTGAGCGCGCCCGAGGATATCGTGCGCACCCCGGGCAGCGAGGCGAATGTCAAGGAAATCTACGATCGATGCGCCGAGCTCGCGCGCGATCCGGCCAATGACATCGTCAATCAGTTCAGCGAGTTCGGAAACTACCTCGCTCATTGGCGCTGTACGGGGCCGGCGCTCGGCACGATCTTCGAATCGCTTGCCTCGAGCTCGAACGCCTTGCGTCTCGCGGGTTTCGTCTCGGCGAGCGGCTCGGCCGGCACGCTCGCGGCGGGCGACTACCTCAAGGAGAAGTACGGCACGAAGATCGCGGTGGTCGAGGCCGCAGAGTGCCCAACCTTGTTGAACAACGGTTACGGCGAGCACAATATTCAAGGGATCGGGGACAAGCATGTCCCTTTGATCCACAACGTCATGAACACCGATGTGGTGATCGCGGTCTCCGACAAGGCGACGGATGGCCTCAACGCGGTTTTCAACACCGAGATCGGCAAAGCCTATCTGGCGCGCCGGCTCGGGCTCTCCGAAGATCTGCTGACGAAATTATCGATGTTCGGGCTTTCGAGCATCGCCAATGTGCTCGGCGCGATCAAGCTCGCCAAGCGCTATCGGCTTTCATCGGACAATGTGGTGATCACGGTCGCGACCGATGGGGCGGAACTCTATGCGAGCGAAGTGCGCCGCTATCTCGAGCGGCGCCACAACACCGGCGAGCTTTCCGCCGAAATGGCCGCCGAACTCGTGGGCGCGCATCTGCTCGCGGCCGACACCGAGAACATGCTCGAAGCTACGCAGCAAGAGCGCGAGCGCATCTTCAACCTCGGTTACTTCACCTGGGTGGAGCAACAGGGCATTACGCTCGCCGATTTCGATCGGCGAAAGCATCAGACATTTTGGCGCCGCTTGCAGGATCTCGTTCCCCAATGGGACGAGATGATCACGGCCTTCAACCGCGACAGCGGCATGGAGGATGCGCGCGACCGGAAGCGGGCGTAACGGAGAAAGTCTTAAGACATGGGCATCGAACCGCTCGTCAAATCCTACTCGGCGCTGCGTCACGAGACGCTGACGCGCGATCGAGGTTTGCGCGAAAAGGTCATGACGCTCGAGGAGGCGGCGAAGCTCGTGCACGATGGGGATCACGTCGGCATCGGCGGGTGCACCGTGTCGCGCACGCCGCTTGCGATGATCTGGGCGTTGATCCGGGCGCGCAAGCGCGAGCTTGTGATTTCGCGCTCGATCACCTCGACCGAAGGCGACCTGTTCTTCGCCTCGGGCACATCGAAGCACGTCATCACGAGCTGGTTCACCCAAGGCATCGTCTGGGGTGTGTCGAAGGTGATGCGGCACCATACCGAGAACAAGCTCGCGCGCTTCGAGGAATGGAGCCACATGTCGATCGGCCTGCGCTATCGCGCCGGCGCCATGGGCATTCCCTTCATGCCTTCGCGAACCATGCTTGGCTCGGATGTCGGCAAGCAGGTGGGCGACGAGATCAAGGTGATGGATTGCCCCTTTACCGGCGAGAAGATCGTGCTCCTGCCGGCGCTCAACCCCGATGTCGCGCTCATCCACGTGCAGCGCTGCGACGCCTTCGGCAATGCTCAGCTCGACGGGCTGCAGTTCATGGACATCGACATGGCGATGGCCGCAAACAAGGTGATTCTCACGACCGAGCGCATCGTCAGCAACGATCAGATCCGCCGCACGCCCGATCGCACCCGCATTCCCTTCTTCACCGTGGACGCCGTGGTCGAGGCACCCTTCGGCTGCGCGCCGCATGAATGCTACGGCCTCTACGAGCCCTTCTTCACCCATCTCGATCATTACGCCCAGGTCAGCTCGCAAGACCCCGTGAAGGGCCCACAACAATATCTCGAGGAATTCTATTACGGGCCGAAGAGCTGGCCCGATTACCTGGCGAAGCTCGGCATGGACGCCCTGCTCGACGCCAGCCGCCGCGGACGGAGCGTGCACAATGACTAAGCACACGAAACCCACCTCCACCTTCACCACCTCGGAGCTCTTGGCCGTGATGGCTTCGCGCCTCATGACCAACGGCCAGGTGGTCTTCGCCGGCATTGGTGTTCCGCTGCTCGCCGCGACGCTGGCGCAGCGCCTCTTCGCGCCGCAACTGACGATCCTTTTCGAGGGCGGTACGATCGGGCCCTTCATCGTGCCGGGCGAGCTGCCGCCCTCCACGAATGAGCAGCGCTGCACGCGCCGTTCGAACATGGTGCTGCCGATCACCGACGTGCTGCTTCTGCTGCAGCGCGGCTACGTCGATATCGGCTTCATGGGTGGGGCTCAGATCGACCGTTTCGGCAATCTCAACTCCTCCTTCATCGGAGATGCCGAGAATCCGAAGATCCGCTTGCCCGGCACCGGTGGCGGAAACGACATCTCCTCCCTCACCAACATGATCGTCGCCATGAAGCACGAAAAGCGCCGCTTCGTTGCGGATGTCGATTTCGTTACCTCGCCCGGCTGGCTGAAGGGAGGCCGGTCGCGCGCTGAGTCCGGCCTGCCGCAAGGTGGGTTGTGGCGCGTCGTCACCGACTTGGCGATCTTGGGTTTCGACGATGAGACGCGACAGATGAAGGTGCTCGGATTGCACCACGGCGTCACGCGCGAGCAGGTCCAGGACAATACCGGCTTTGAACTCAAATTCGAGGACAAGGTGGAAACGACGGCGCCCCCGCGCGCCGACGAGCTCGCGGTCTTGCGCGAGCTCGATCCGCACGCCCTCTACACCGCCTGAGGCGCCAGGCCGCCTGATACATCGCGACTGACCGCACTCAACGAGGATCCCTGCGAATGGCCCCCAAGAAGCAAACCGAATTCGGCATTGCGATGCGGAATTTCACGAAATTTCCGGAGATGCCGAGCGCGAAAGGGTTGATCGACTATGGCGTGCGAATGGAAGAACTCGGTTACGAATCGATTTGGGCCTGGGACCATCTGCTGCTCGGGGTCGACCCGAATTTCCCAATTCACGAGGCGCTCATCATTTTGACGGCGGTCGCCGCTCGCACCTCGAAGATCAAGATCGGGACCGGCATCCTCGTCATGCCGATGCGCAATCCGGTCGTGCTCGCCAAGCAGCTCGCGACGATGGACCATGTCTCCGAAGGCCGGCTGATCCTCGGTGCGGCCGTGGGTTGGTACAAGCGCGAGTTCGACAGCCTCGGCGTCGATTTCACCAAGCGCGGCAAGATCATGGAGCAGAGCCTCGAGATCATCAACCGGCTCTGGACCGAGGACAGGGTGGATGGCGAATATCCTCCCTACAATCTGCGCGGCGCGGTTTTGCAACCGAAGCCCGCGCAGAAGCCGCGCCCTCCCATCCTGATCGGCGGGTATGTCGATGCGGTGCTCAAGCGCGCGGCCACCAAAGGAGATGGCTGGCTCACCTATTATTACACGGCCGAGAGTTTCGCGAAGACATGGGCGAAGGTGCGAAGCTTTGCCGAAGAGGCGGGCCGCAACCCGGACGAGCTGATCTCGACAAATCAGCTCCCCATCTGCATCGGCCCACGCGACAAGATCGAAGCCTCGATGACGCAATGGCTGCAGACCGAGTGGGATTACGCGTCATGGTCGGAATCGACGATGCACAGCGCCATCATGGGGAACGTCGATGAATGCGTGGAGCAGCTCGAGGCGCATATCGCGACCGGGGTCGATCGCATCATCTTCGTCCCTTACAAATACGAGGCCGAGCAGGTGAGCGCGGTGGCGAAGGAGGTCATCCCGCGTCTGCGAAAAAAGGCAGGTTAGCGGCCCCCATCGAGCCCGGCCGCGCAGCAATTCGACTACTCAACTGTGAGCGTAAGCTTCTGGAATAAAAAAGGATCATCATCGTCGCGCCGGTCCACGGTTGAGCTTGATCCGTGCGCGTCATCATAGGAGGTGCCTAATGCAATCGTCCCTCAAAAGCGTCATTGCGGCGACCGGCATTTTGCTTTTCGCCAGCGCAGCCTGGGCGCAGGATACGGTGAAGGTGGGCGTCAGCGAGCCGCTGACGGGCGCGTTCGCCGCCTCCGGCAACTATGTCACGCAAGGCGCGCAGCTTGCCGCGGACGCGATCAACAAGAGCGGCGGCGTCCTCGGCAAGAAGCTCGAGCTGATCGTCGAGGACAACAAGTCCAATCCGACCGAGGCGGTCGATACGGCCGAACGGCTGATCGTGAAGGACAAGGTGCCGGTCTTGATGGGCGCCTGGAGCTCGACGCTGACGCTCGCCGTCATGCCGAAACTCGAGGAGTACAAGGTGCCGCTGCTGGTCGAGACCTCCTCGTCCGGGAAGATCACGACCTCGGGCAATCCGTATATTTTCCGCATCAGCCCGACTTCCGAGATGGAGGCCACGGCGTTTGCGCCGCTCGCCAAATCGCTCGGCATCAAGAAGGCGAATTTCCTGGTGACCAACAACGACTTCGGCAAGGGGTCGATGCAGGAGTTCACGAAGATGCTCAAAGGGCAGGGGGTCGACATCGGCGCCCAGGAGACCATGGAACCCGACGCCACCGATCTTTCGGCGCAGCTCGCCAAGATCAAGGCTGCCGGAGGCGACACGCTGTTCGTGACCACGGACGTCGCCCAGCTCACCTTGATCCTGAAGCAGGCGAAGGATCAGCAGATCACGATGCGCATCATCACCACGGGCGGTTCGGTCGCCCCCGATCAGCTGATCGACCAGGCGGGCGATGCCGCCAATGGCTCCTACCACCTTGTTTTCTTCACGCCCTGGTTCCCGGACGCGGTCAAGAATCCCGATGTCGCTCAGAACTTCACCGCGGCTTGGAAGGACAAGAAATACAATGTCGGCGGGCTCACGGAAGGTTTCCGCGGTTGGGACGGCATCTACACAATCGCGGCCGCGATCAACGGTGCCGGCAAGACGGAGCCGGAAGCGATCCGGGAAGCTCTCTGGAAGGTGAAGGTGAAGGGTGTGAACGGGGACATCTCCTTCATCAAGCAAGGGCCTTCCGGCAAGGAGAGCGGGCAGAACGTGCCGAGCGTCTACCTCGTCAAGATCGAGGGCGGGAAGGTCGTAAAGCAATAGCCCATCCGATCTCCATCCGCGGCTGCGGCCGCGGATGGATTTGTGGAAGCCGCAGCCCGTCGGTCGTCTTCCTCGCTTCCGCCAGAGCCTTTCGCGCAAGAGCTGCGTCTTGGATCAATTGCTACAACATTGCCTGAACGCGCTCGTGCTGGGCGGCACTTATGCGCTTCTCGGCATCGGTCTCACCTTGATCTTCGGCATCATGCGCGTGGTCAATTTCACGCATGGCGAACTTTACAGCTTCGGCGCCTACATGATGTTCATGTTCGTGATGCTTTTGCATCTCGACTTCTTCCTCTCTCTCGTGCTCGCCATGCTGCTCGGCATCGCGCTCGGCGCGGCGATCGAGTTTCTATTGTTGCGCAAGCTTCGCGGCGCCGACATCGACACGACGATGCTGGTCATGATCGGCGCCTGGATCGCAATGCAAAATCTGGAGCAACTCGTCTGGTCAGGCGTCGCAAAGTCGATCAAGACGCCCTTTCCCTCCTCTCCGCTCGTGATGGGTGCGCTCTCGGTATCGTGGAACCGCTTGTTCGTGCTAGCCGTCGCGCTTGGCCTGATCTTGTGCACCTACGCGCTTGTGAACCGCACACGGCTTGGCCGCGCCATGCGCGCGACCTTCCAGGACCCCGACACCGCAGCCCTGATGGGGGTCGATATCGGGACGATCTACATGTCGACCTTCGCGCTCGGTTCGGGTCTTGCTGCGGCGGCGGGGGCGCTGCTTGGCCCGATTTTCGTCGTCACACCGACGATGGGAGATCTCGCCTCGCTCAAGGCGTTCGCCATCGTCATCCTTGGCGGTCTGGGCAATATCGTGGGAGCGACGATCGGCGGTTTCATCCTCGCATTCATCGAGGAGCTCGGCGCCGGATATATCTCCTCCGGCTATCGCGACGCGATGGGTTTCCTGCTCATCATCGCCATCCTTCTCGTGCGACCGACCGGCTTGTTCAGCCGCAAGGAGCGAATCGGGTGAGGCGCCTTGCCACGATCGCCGGTCTCGCCTTTCTCTTCTCGATCCCGCTGTGGCTCGGGAACTTCTATCTCCTGCACGTGTGCATCATCACGGGCATCTTCATCATCGCTGCGATGAGCCTCAACCTTCTGCTCGGCTACACGGGCCAGCTCAGCCTCGGCCAGGCCGCCTTCTTCGGCATCGGCGCCTATGTCTCCTCGCTCGCATCGCTCGGCTTCGAGGTGCATCTTCTGCCCGATTGGCTCGTGACCGTCGATCCGAAGCCCGTCTGGTTCGGGATGGCTTGCGCCGTCGTCGTCACCGGACTTTGTGGCTGGGCAATCGGCAGGATCGCCTTCAAGGTGCGAGGCGCCTATTTCGTTATCGTGACCATCAGCTTCGCCGAGGTGGTGAGGCTTGTGGCACTCAATTGGGACGAGCTCACGCAGGGGCCGATGGCGCTCAACAATATCCCGCCGCTTTCGCTCGTCATCCCCGGCCTCCTCGACATCACCTTCATCGGCAAGGTGGCGAACTATTATCTCGTCCTCGTCTTCGCGATCCTTTCCTACGGCATCATCGCAAGGCTCGTGCGCTCGCGCGCGGGCCGCGCCATGATTGCGCTCAAGGAGAATGAGGCGCTCGCCGCCTCGGTGGGCATCGATGTCACGAAATATCTGGTGCTCGCGACGGTGATGTCGGCCGCGATCGCCGGCGCGGCAGGCGCGCTCTATGCCCACTATGTCCGCATCGTCGATCCCAATGTATTCTTGTTCATCTACACCGTGACCATGGTCATCATGGTGGTGGCCGGCGGCAAAGGCACGCTGGCGGGGCCGGTGGTGGGCGGGGTGATCTTCGGTCTGCTGCCGGAAGGGTTGCGCTCGCTTGCGATCGCGCCCGAAGTCCAATGGATCGTCTACGGCATCTTGATGATCCTCGTCGTCTACCTCCTTCCCCAAGGCATCGTTCCTGCTCTTCGACCGTTTCTCCAGCACCGGCGTCACCTGGACGCGCAGAAGCAGCCTCCCGCCGACATCCCCGCATCCGAGGCCATGTCGTGACCGCCGAGACGCCGCGTATCGCGCTCACGGTCGAGAGGCTCTCGATCCGCTTCGGCGGCCTCACCGCGGTCGAGAATATGTCTTTCTCCGTCCATGAGGGTGAGGTCGTCTCGCTCATTGGGCCGAACGGCGCCGGCAAGACGTCGGCCTTCAACGCCATCACCGGCTATCTTCCGGCGGCGGCCGGCGACATCGCCTATCGTGGCAAGCGCCTCAATGGCCTCAAGCCCAATCGCATCGCCGAGCTCGGTGTGGTGCGCACCTTCCAGAAAACCAGCGTCTTCGCCGGGCAGACGGTGATCGACAACATCCTGATCGGGTTGCATCTGCGTTCGCGACAATATCCGACCGCCATCCTGCTGAGATTTCCTTTCGTGGCTCGCGAGGAGAAGGAGCTTCTCGAGGAGGCGCATGAGATCTTGCGTTTCGTCGGCATCAATGCGCCGGCCGCCGAGCTCGCTTCATCGCTTCCCTATGGCGAGCTGCGGCTGCTCGAAGTGGCGGTGGCGCTTGCGGCGAGGCCCACGCTGCTCCTGCTCGACGAGCCGGTCTCGGGAATGAATCCCACCGAAACGGCAAACTTCATGAAGACGCTCACGCGCATCCGCGCCAGAGACATCACGGTGTTGCTCGTCGAGCACGACATGAAGATCGTGATGGGCGTTTCGGACCGCGTCGTGTGCCTCAACCAAGGCCGCATCATCGCAGCGGGCGCACCCCTCGAGATCCAGCGCGACCCCGATGTCATTCGGGCCTATCTCGGCGAAAGATACGCTCGTGCTCAAGATTGAGGGCTTGGTTTGCCGCTACGGCAAGGTTTCCGCGGTGCGAGGGCTTTCGCTCGAAGTTCGCAAGGGCGAGATGGTGGCCCTCATCGGTGCCAATGGCGCGGGCAAGAGCACCACGCTGAAGGCGGTCTCGGGCCTCATCCGGCCGGCGGAAGGGCGCCTCATTTTTGACGGCGAGGACATCACGCGCGCTTCGGCGCGCCACATCCTGCGGCTCGGCATCGCGCATTGCCCCGAAGGCCGTCGCGTTTTTCCCTACATGACGGTCACGGAGAATCTTCAGATGGGATGCCATCTGCGTCGCGACGCAGCGGCCGTGACCGCGGACATGCAGAGCCTCTTCGACCGCTTCCCGATCCTTTACGATCGTCGCGCGCAAACGGCTGGCACCTTGTCGGGAGGCGAGCAGCAGATGCTCGCCATCATGCGCGCACTCATGTCTCGCCCCAAGCTCGTCCTTTTCGACGAGCCTTCGCTCGGCCTTGCGCCGACGATGGTGGATCGCGTCTTCGACATCATCAAAGGCATTCAGGCGGAGGGCGTCACCGTCGTCATGGTCGAGCAGAACGCCTTCGCGGCGCTCGAGCTCTCGGATCGCGCCTACGTTCTGGAGCAAGGGCGCCTGAAGCTCTCCGGCACCGGCGCCGAGCTGTTGCACAATCCGGAGGTGAAGGCAGCATATCTCGGGGCGTGAGCGCCGAACGAAAAGATCACCACAATGTGGTGAGCGAGGAAACTTGACCGGCATTGATGTCCGCGACGAATTCAAATGCCGGCACCTTGATCCGCTGCAGTTCCTCAGATCACGAGCGCTCCCTGCGCCAAAGTGCGGAGCCGAACTTCGCTACGGATGTTTGCGCGGAGCGTGCCACGTGAATCGCGGCTCTCGATAAGTTTACCTGCACAAATCTTGACTTGGCGCGGGCGGCATCGCCCCTGAAAGCGCGTGGTTGCGATCGCGCGGGGTTTTCAACGGAGTTCATCGATGGTTCGCTTCAGTGCCGCTGTTTGCAATCTCATGGGCGTGCTTTTTGCCGGGTTCATCGTTTCCAGCGCGGCTCCCGTCTATGCGCAGACGCCCGAGGTCACTCGGGTGCGTGGCGAGGTTGTCTCGTTCGACGGCGCATCGACGCTGGTCGTCAAGTCCCGCCAGGGCACCGAGGTGACCGTGCATCTCGGCAATCCGCTGCGCCTTCTCGGCGTGGTCAAGGCCTCGGTCGACGACATCAAGCCCGGCGTGTTCATTGGCACCACCACCGTGCAGAAGGAGGGCTCGGCCTCGCGCTCGCTCGAGATCCATATCTTCCCCGAATCCTTGCGTGGAACCGGCGAAGGCGACAGGCCTTGGGATCTCGTTCCGGGCTCCTCGATGACGAATGGATCGGCGGGCAATGCGGTTGACAGCGTCGACGGCAAGACAATCACGGTCACCTATCAGGGTGGTTCGCGGATGGTCGTCATTCAGCCGGACACGGCGATCGTCACCTATGTGCCGCTCGACAAGAGCGAGGTGAAACCGGGCGCCAAGATTTTCGCCATCGCGCAGAAAGGTGCGGATGGCGCACTCACCGCGAGCGCGCTCAGCGTCGGCAAGGACGGCGTCGCGCCGCCGATGTAAGCGCGTCGTCCGCAAGCGGGCGCGGGATTCGCTTATGACACGCGGGGAAATTCCGATCAGCGCGCCGGAGCCGCCGCGAGGCGGCTTTCGACCCATCCGATGATGCCGCGCGGCATGAAGATGATGAAGATGACGAGCAGCGCGCCGTAGATGGTGTTGGCAGCGCCCACGAAATTCGTGCCGAGCGAAATGCGCAGGATCTCAGGAAGCGCAATGGTAAAAAGCCCGCCTGCCGTGGGACCGAAAACCGAATACATGCCTCCCGCGATCGCCGCGAAGACGATCTGAAGCGACACTGCGATGCCCGATAAGGTATCGGGGTTCACATACATGAAGTATTGCGACAGCAGCGAGCCGCCTAAGGCGGTGAGCGCGGCGCTCGTCACTGTCACGCGAAGCTTCTCGCGCATGACGTTGATGCCGATGGAAGCGGCAGCACCTTCATCCTCGGCAATGGCCTCGAGCGCTGCGCGTCCCTTGCCGAGATCGACGAGATGCCAGATGCAGAGGCCGAAAGCCCAAGCGACGAGCGCGATCGCATAGAAATACGGCTTCTCGGGAAACTGCAGGGCATACCAGGAATGGCCGACGGCCTTCGGGGTCATCCCAAGCGAGCCGCCGGTGATGTCGCGCGCCGCGACGATCGTCAGCAGTGCCACCTGGCTCAGCGCCAGCGTGACCAGTGCGAAATAGTGGCCGACTACCCGGAGGCGAAAGCACGGATACCCGATGATCAGCGCGAGCAGCACGGCGAGGAGAATGCCGATCGGGATGCCGAGCCAAGGCGTGAGACCCGTGTAGTTCCAGAGGAGGGGAGAGGCATAGGCGCCGATACCGAGAAACGCCCCGTGGCCGAGCGAGACGAGCCCGAATTTCCCCATCAGCGACCACGCCGTGTAGACGAAGCCCCAAAGGAGGATCTGGATGGCGATATGGAGGACATAGTCACTCGTCACGAAAGGTACAAAAGCAAGCCCGAGCACCGCGAGAAGAAGTGGCCCGAGCCGTCGGATCACCTCGTCCTTCATCGGGCCAAGAGCCCCTGCGGCCGCAGGAACATCAGAACGATGAAGAAGACGAAGGCGAGCACATAGGAGATCTCGATCGAGAAATAATATCCGCCGATCGCGATGATCTGGCTCATGATGAAGGCGGCGACGAATCCGCCGATCATGTTGCCCAGCCCTCCGAGCACGCAGATCATGAAGGTGATCGGCCCAAAGCTCAGCCCGATGAAGGGGTGCACGTCGTATTGCAAGACGAGAAGGCAAGCGGCGAGACCCGCGAGAGCGCCGCCGACGGCCGAGGTGGTGAGATAGATGCGACGCTGATCGACGCCCATGAGGCCCATGATTTCGCGATCTTGCGCGATGGCTCGCATGGCGATGCCGAGATAGGTGCGGGAGAGAAAAAGATAAAGCGCGATCGCACCAATGAGCGCCGTGCCGAATGCCAGAAGGCGCGAATAGCTGATGAAGATGTCGCCAAGCTCGATCACGGGGAGCCTAAGCCCGATATTGCGGAAATCGGTACCGAAAAGCAGAGTCGCGAGACTTTGCAGGAAGAACAACATGCCGCCCGTCGCGAGAAGCTGGTTGATCGGTGCAGAGCCAAGGATCGGCGAAATGACGAGAAGGTGCAGGAGCGCGCCAAGCCCGGCGACGCCGACGATCGCGGCAAGGCAGGCCAGGAGGATCGGCCAGCCGAAGAAGACGTGCAGCCAGAAGAGCATGTACATGCCGCACATGACGAGCTCGGCGTAACAGATCCATACGACGTCGATGACGCCGAAGATGAGGTTGAGGCCGAGCGCGAGCAAAGCGAGGACGCCGCCGAGCAAGATGCCGTTGATGACCGCTTCGAGAAGGAAGATGTCCACCCGCGTCACAATCCCATATAGGCTTGCTGGATCATCGCATTGTCCTTGAGCTCTGCGGCGCTTCCCGAAAGCCGGATGCGGCCGACTTCAAGGAGATAGGCGCGGTCGACGATCGCGAGCACCTGTTGGAGATTCTGCTCGACGATAAGCACGGTGAAGCCCTGTTCGCGGATAAGTCGAACGAGATTGAACACTTGCTCGACGACAAGGGGCGCCAGCCCGGCGGAAGGCTCGTCCATGAGCAGCAACTTCGGCTTCGACATGAGCGCGCGGCCGATCGCCACCATTTGCTGCTCACCTCCCGACAAAGTGCCAGCGAGTTGCCGCCGCCGCTCGAGAAGCCGTGGAAACAGCGCGTAAACCCATTCGCTGCGCTCGGCGTAATGCCGACGCGCTTGCGGCAGGAATGCGCCGATGCGCAGGTTCTCTTCCACCGAGAGCTTGGCGAAGAGCCGGCGATGCTCGGGCACATGAGCGATTCCGGCTTCTACGATGCGATGGGCGGGCAGACGCGTGAGCGAACGGCCCTCGAAGACGAGTTCGCCCGAGGAGGAGCGCAGCATGCCGGAGATGACGCGCATCAGGGTCGACTTCCCGGCGCCGTTTGGTCCGACGACCCCAATGGCCTCGCCGGCCGCGACCTCGAGGGACACGTCAAAAAGGGCGCGGAACGAGCCGTAGCCGGCACTGACGCGTCTAAGGCTCAGCATGTCCGTTCACCGCGGATGTTGCTGTAGGCGCGTTGGGAAACACGGCTCATGTGCGCGCATGGCCGAGGTAGACCTCGGTGACGCGCGCGTCTTTCGCGGCGGCCTCCGGCAGGCCCTCGAAGATCTTCTCGCCGTGATCGAGCACGATGACCCGATCAACCACGCGCATCAAAAGCCCCATAATGTGCTCCACCCAGATGATGGTGATCCCGAGCCGCGTGCGGATGGTCTCCAACATCGCGGCAGCGTGCTCCATTTCGGCGTGGTCGAGCCCGCCAAGACTTTCATCGGCGAGGAGCAGTCGCGGTTGCGTCGCCAAGGCTCGGGCGAGCTCGAGCTTCTTGAGAGCGGCGGCGCCGAGCCCTTCCGTGCTCACTTTCATGGACGAAAATCCGACCGTCTCGAGGGCGTTCTCGGCCCGCCGGCGTGCTTCGCTTTCCGCGATGGATTCGCTGCTTCCGAAATGTGCGGCGAGTGCCACGTTCTCAACAAGGGAAAGGCGGCGAAAAGGGCGCGGGATCTGGAAGGTCCGAGCCAGCCCAATATGACACACCTTATGCGCTGGCAAACCGCTGATTTCCGCGCCCTCGAAGCGAATGGAGCCGGCACTGGGGCGCATCGCGCCCGCGATCAGATTGAAGGTCGTGCTTTTGCCCGAGCCGTTCGGCCCGATCAGGCCGAGAATCTCACCCTGGCGGAGGTTGAAAGATACCTGATTGACCGCCGGGAAATGGCCGAAGCGCTTGCTGAGGCCGGAAACCTCGAGCATCAGCTTGCATCCGTTTCGGCCAGCCGGAGCGCAGATTCTCCTTGCGCAAAGGCGCAGGGCGCCAAAGTCGCCGCGGCGAAGGGAAATTCGCACCCCTTCATCGTCGGAGCTTTAGTTCACCGCATAGGGAGATTGTGCCGGCAATGGCAGAATTGGCGGCATGTTCTGGATGGCGGTCGGCCAAACGACCTTTATCTGTCCCTTCACATATTGCATCACGACCGGCGTCGATCGCTCGTTCTGGCCGGAGAGCTGGGTGCCTGGCGGGAAGAACTTCACACCATACCCCTGGATGGTGCCACCGACCGGAATATCGACGTCAAGCGCGGCCTTGCGGATGGCTTCCGCATCGGTCCCGCCATATTTCTGGATCGCGATCGGCAACACGTTCTGGAGCAAGATCCAGGTTTGATTGAACCCCATGGAGACGTGAGGGGGTACATCATTCGCTCCGGTCTTCGCTTTGTAACGATCGACCATGACCTTGATCAGATCGCCGAGCCCCGGCGCCAGCTTCGCCGGGTCGAGATGCTGCGCGGGCACCGGATCGATATCGCAGAAATTATCGATATCCGATCCGAAAGTCGCGGTCAGCTTGTCGAGCTGGCTGTAACCCGCTCCATTGCCGATGAGCATCTTGAAGCGCAGGCCAGCCTCGCGCGCCTGACGGAGGAAGAGCGTGATGTCGGGATTGTAGCCGGCGTGCAAGATCACGTCCGGGCGCGCTCGCTTCAGCTTGGTCACGAGAGAGGAAAGGTCGGGTGCATTCGCCGAATAGGCTTCCTTGAGCACGATCTGAATGCCGGCCTCTCTGGCGTATTGCTCATCCGCGGCCGCAACCCCCGTGCCATACGGCCCGTCCTCGTAGATGATCGCGACCTTGAGGTCCTTAGGTTCGACGCCGAGATCGGGCTTTGCGTGCTCGGTTAAGAACCCGATGCCCGCCTGACCATATTGATCGGAGTGAATTTGGGCCCGGAACACGTAGCTGAGATTGCGATCCTTGAACACGGAAGTCGCGACGGCGGTCGTGATCCATAAGATCTTCTTCTGCTCCTCGACCTTGCTCGCGAGCGGCACAGCAGCCGCGCTCGAATACACGCCGACGATGACGTCGACATGCTCCTGATTGATCAGCCTTTCGCCTTCGTTGATGGCGACGTCCGGCTTGCTTTGCGAGTCGGCGGTGACGGGCTCAACCTTGTATTTGCCGAGAACGCCGCCGCGTTCATTGGTCAGATCGATTGCGATCTGCGCGCCGATCTGGGAGGCGACCGAACCTGCCGCAGCAAAGGGGCCGGAGAGATCATAGAGCAGCCCGATGCGGATAGGTTTGTCTTGGGCAAGCGCCTCGTGAGAAAGCGAAAGCACAGGCACGGTAAGCGCGATCACGAGCAGAGGCAGCCCGGCAGCGCGGATGAGGCGCGATAAGCTATTCATGTCTCCTCCCGATCTTGCGGCTCTCCGGCCCATTTTTGGTCGATCCGCCGAACTGGATCGTGTGGCGAAGCTGGCGCATCACGAGTGTTCGTCATGCCTGCCTTGGTGTCAACGAGCGCCGGTCGCCGGAGCGGCGGGTGAAGACCCTGTCCGATGCGGTATGACAGGCACGATCGTCTGTTGGAGCGGAAATGCCCGATTTGAAAAATCGATTGAACGAATTCCGAGAGAGGATCCCCGAGAGCTAACGTAGAGGTTGCAAAAAAATTATGAAAACTTGAAATAAACTCTCGCAATCTGCTCGGGAAATGGATATACGCACGCTCGGATGCTGACACTGTCCCGAAGGCTGCTACTCGGAAATGGAGATGAGCTTGCCTTTTGTTTGAGAGGATCAGGTCATGGCGGGGAGAGCACATTTCATCATCCGGCCGATTCGAAGCTTCAGCAAGCTGATGCTTGGCGTCTCGTCGAAGGCGTGGGTCTTGACCACTGCGGTCGCCGCGGATTCTCGAGGCTCGCTCATGATCATTGGAGCTCGCTTTGAAAAGTATGATGACGACAGGGAAAGGCCAGGAGCGTGGCCGGACGACATGCCGACGGAGCGCGAGAAGCGTGACAGTCCGATCCACCTCGGGGCATAGCCGGGCATGAGCAAGCTTCGCGAGCTTGCTCGCGCTGATTGCATTGGATGTTTTGGAGAACGTAGAGTTGAAGCGAGCGCGAAGAGCGCGAGGGCGAGGTTTTACCTTCAAGTCGTATAATATACGCAAGTAAAAACTGTAGTATTTCGGAACACATGCTATATTTTGATAGCTGGTTGAATTTTAAAAGTGACAAATATACCTCATACAAGACAATAAGATGTTAACCAATATTGACCTTGGCCAGTCCTGTCGGCATTGTCCCCAAAATCCTGAAGCTGTTCAAGGCGGCGGGGCCGGGGGACCGCTGGGAGAAGGAAATGAACCCCGCGAAATCGTCCGTTCAGAGCATCGATCTCGACGAGCTCGAGAGGAAATTGCGAAATTTCGTCGATCCGTCTTCGCAGAACCCGATTTCCAAGGGCGGCGACTCCGGAACGAGAGCGCAGCAAGGCGAAAATCTCCGGCTTGCCGCAGCTAAGAAGTCGCCCGCCTCGATCATGCCGCAGGCAAGCCCACGGCCACGATCGCCCGCGAAGGCTGCTGCGATCAAGGTCGCAGACCTCGACGTGGTCGAGCGGCAGTTGCGTGACGTTGCGGCTTCCGTCCTCAGCAAGCCGGCACCCGAGAAGAGGGGAGCCGAAGCACCAGCACCGAGTTCGAAGAACTTCGGACGGGAGAAGAGCCCAGGCGCGTCGAGCCGGGAGAATTCCGATGCCTCGTCAGGGGGCTCGCTCGTGTCACTGATCAAGCGGAAGAGTTCGCCCGAGCGTCCCTCCTCACCGCCCTTCGATCCCTACCAAGGTCGCCTGCACGCCAAGGCTTCTCAGCTGCAACCGCCCGAAAGGGGATCGGCGTCAAAACGAAGCGGCGCCGCTCCGGCGCCAAAACCGACGAAGCCACGACAGGCTGGAGAGCGCGCGCCGGCCCCGGATGCGAGCAACATCAGGCGCTTCGATCACGAGGCGCGGACTTTCCTCGCGGGCGGCGGTGTTGTCCGACTCGGCGGGATCGAGCAGGTCAGCACGGCGCCGCAACCGCCCGCGCCCGCGGCCGTCGGGAAGGAGAGCGTTATCTTGCGGTCGGCGCGCTCGATCGCGCTGCCGCTGCTCTTGCTTGCTCTTGGCACCGGAACCGCGGTTGTGATGCTGAGCCCGGTCGGCGAGCATCCGCCAGGCGCGATGAAGGACTCACAGCTTCGCGCGCTGGTCGAAGATCCGCACCAAAACGCCAAGACGCCGGCTTCGGGCACATCCTCATCCTTATCCCCGCCTCGCCCGGCCGTCGCGTCGGCCGACCAGCCGAACCTGAGGTCGACCCAGAGCGAGCCGCCGGCGCCCGTTGAAGCTTCGCCCGCGATCGAATCGGCAAGCCCCACGCCGGTGCCCGCGCCCGTGCAGCCGAAAGCCGTGAAGGATGTGGCGGCACCGCCCGCCACTTCCACCTCTTCTCTGCCCTCAACGCCGCAGAGCATTTCCCCAGCTCCTGTCGCTCCTGCCGTCGTTGCCGCCCCAGCACCGGACATGGTGGCATCGGCGGACGCCCCGCGGGCACAGGAAACCGGACCATCGGACGCTGCCGCCGCGCCAGCCCCCACGACGGCAGCGGGCGGGGCCGCAACGGCACCGAGCGAGGCGCCCGCGTCGGCACCCCTCGCCAAGGCCGAAGATGCTAGGATCGCCGCTCCCGCGCCGAGCGGTGCTGTCGGCTCGGATCAGGCACACGCCGACACGCAGCCGGAAACAGCCGCTTCGACCCCATCGCCTCAGCAAGCCGTTCCTGTCCTGTCGCCGCCCGCGGACGCCGGCTCCGCCTCTGCGGTGAGTTCGGCGGCTCCATCGATCGTGTCGGCGCCCGCATCCACGCCTGCACCTGCAGCTGCTCCCGCACCCGTAGCCGGATCACCAGCGTCCGCACCCGCATTGACGGCCCCCTCACCTGTGCAAGCTCCGGCAGCCGATCTCGCCACCACCCCGAATTTGCCCCAACCAACGGCTTCGGCAACGACGGGCCAGCTCTCGGGTTTGTCGGGAAGCGAGCAGGCAGTCGCGAACGCGGAGACCCCAGCCTCGCGGGGGCCGACGATCTCAGCCCCCCATCCGCGAGTGATCGAGTTCGGGAAACCGACAACGATGGGCGCGAGCGGGCAAGAAAAATCTTCTGCGCCACCAGCGCCCGCCAGCCCGACTGCTCAAGCTTCGGGGGCGACGGCTGCGCCATCGCCGGCGAGAAGCGCAAATCCGACAGTGACCGGCAGGCCCGTTCTCACGCGTCCGGCAAAGCCTGCCGCCATCATCGCGACCACTCACAGTTTGACGCAGCATCCGGCCAAAACGGCAGCGTCTCCAGCACCGTCTTCTCCTGCGTTGCCTGAAGCCAAGCCCGTCGAAGACAAGCTTCACACGAATCCTGCGCCCGGCGCACCAATGATGATCACCCCGACTGACGCGTCCGCCCCGACCGTGGAGGCGAGTGCGACACCGACCGAAGCCGGGCACACGACGGAAATTCCCGAGAAGACGGTTGACCCTCAAACCACCGCGACGGGCGGCGGCGCATATACGCTTCGGCTTGCCTCGAGCCTATCCGAAAGCGACGCGCGCGCCACCTTGTCGCAATTGCAAAGGGAGTTCCCCGGCGCTCTTCAAAACGGTTCAATCAGCCGGGACAATTTGGGGAGCTTCGGCGTCTTCTATCGCGTCAAGGTGGGACCGCTCTCGCGGGAAGCCGCAGAGCGTGTCTGCTCGCGGTTGCGCACGGCCGGAAAGAAATGTGTCCTCACCCGTGGCTGAGCACCGCCGCGGAGGCAGCCTCACTTGATCTCGACAAGCGCGACGCGATCGACCCCGCTTTCGGCGAGGACGAGGTTTCCTTCATGTGTCGGCATCATGTTGCGAACGGCGCCCAAACCGGCGGGAATGATCCAGGTCTGAAATCCACCGCTCACCGGATCGAAGCACACAAGTGTGTTGGGCCGCACACCTGACTCTGCTGTACCAAACGGCGCCCTTTGGCGACGGCGATTCCGTAGGGCCGAGATTGTGATCCGCCCGGCGGGGGTATTCGCTGAAGTTTCCGCTCAGCGAATCAAACTTGCCGAGATAGTCTCGCGAATAATCCGTGTACCAGGCGATGTCGTTGTTTGTGATCGCCATGCTTCGTGCACGGCTGTCGGCATGAGGAAGCGCGTATTCTCGGATCGCCAGTGTCGCAGGTTCGATGCTCGCGAGCTTGTTGGCACCGAACTCGCAGAAATACGGCACGGCTTTGGAAGAGATTGCCATGCCATAGGGGCTTGAATTCGGAGTGGGAGAAGCGATGAGCTTGATCTCTCCCGTTTTGGGATCGAGGCGCTCCACCATGTTGGCGCCTCACGTGAATGCGTCGGCGCGAATTTCTCGATGGAAACTCGCCCAAACTTACGACCATGGGATTACCTCCGACGCATAGTCCAAAGGTTTGAGCCCTTCTCCCTTGAGCGAAATGCACAATAGTAGTCATGGAGCTCATCGCATTGCAGTAGATTGCGCTAAGTTTCGGAGTTCAGCATGCGTGTATTGCCTTTGCTCAGGGGCATGATCGGCGCGGTCACCGTCATCGTCTGGGCGCTCATCCTGTCTGACCCCAG
>JAFBAK010000405.1 GCA_019247795.1 Hyphomicrobiales bacterium
CCAGGCGGGCGCCCAGATGCTGTTCGAAATTCTCAGCCTCTTCGTGCATTGAGCTCGCGTGCAAATCGTCGCGCCGTCTTCGAGACCTGGGGAGTTCAAACACATGTCGATCGAGCCTTCCGCCATCGCCACCGCGGTGGAAGACAATTTCGCGGCGCAAATCGAATGGCTGACGAAGCTTGTCGGCTTCCCGACATTGCGCGGCCAGGAGAGCCCTTGCCAGGATTGGCTCGCCCGTGATTTCGCGGCACGGGGCTGGAGCGTCGATCGCTATTGCCTCGCCGATGTCGACATGGCGCATCTGTCGGGCTTCTCGCCCGTGATGGACACCGACTATGCGCGTGCCGTGCAAGTGGTCGCCACGATCAGAAGCCCGGAGCCGCGCGGGCGAAGCCTGATCCTGCAAGGCCATGTCGACGTCGTGCCGACGGGCCCGATCGAGATGTGGCAATCCCCGCCCTTTTCGGCGACGGTTCGCGACGGGCGCCTTCATGGGCGAGGTGCCGGCGATATGAAGGCCGGCGTGAGCGCCATGGTCTTCGCGCTCGCCGCCTTGCGCCATCTCGGATACGAACCGGCCTCGGACGTCTATGTCGAGACGGTCACCGAAGAGGAATGCACGGGCAACGGCGCACTCTCGACGCTTGCACGCGGCTACCTCGCCGACGCCTGCCTCATTCCTGAGCCGACGGGACAACGCATTTTGCGCGGCACGGTGGGCGTGATGTGGTTTCGCCTGAAGCTGCGGGGCCGCCCGGTGCATGTGTCGCGCAGCGAGGAGGGGACGAACGCGATCGTCTCGGCTTTCGGCCTCATCGAGGCGATCCGCGAGTTCACGAAAGCGCTCAACGAGCGCGCCAAACAGCACCCCTGGTTCAGCAAGATACAAAACCCGGTGAAATTCAACCCGGGAAAGATCAAGGGAGGCGATTGGGCAAGCTCGACACCTTCCTGGTGCGAGGTCGATTGCCGAATTGCGGTTTTGCCCGGCATGTCGTTGGAGGCGTTTCGCCGCGAGCTGGCGGAAGTCGTGATGAAAGCCGCGAAGCGTGACAGCTTCCTCGCCGACAACCTGCCCGAGATCGTGTGGAACGGCTTCCAGGCCGACGATTACGTACTCGAGCCCGGCTCCGATTTCGAGACCGCGATGCGCGCCGCGCATCACGCCGCAATGGGCGCGGAGCCGCAAGAGACGATCCTTCCGGCAGTGACCGACTGCCGCTTTTACGGCATTCCGTCGCTCGCCTATGGGCCGGCAGGCGCGGATGGACATGGCTTCGACGAATCCGTCGAGCTCGAAAGCCTGAAGAAGGCAACCATCGTCATCGCGCGCTTCATAAGCGAGTGGTGCGGCTTGAGGCCAGCCGGTTGAGAGACTCTGGCAAGCCTCAACTGCCGAGCATCCTCGTCCGCACCTTCAACAGATGCGCCCTTATGGCGTGGCTGGTGGCCCCGGCATTGC
Organism: Hyphomicrobiales bacterium; assembly: GCA_019247795.1. Taxonomy (GTDB): domain Bacteria; phylum Pseudomonadota; class Alphaproteobacteria; order Rhizobiales; family Beijerinckiaceae; genus GAS188. The sequence goes on from JAFBAK010000405.1 coordinate 1,463, forward strand.
GGTCGAGCACGGCTAGCGCGATCTCGCGGTGGTCGCTTTGGTATTCCGCCCAGCGCGCCGCATCCGTGTGCCCTTGCTTCAGCTTCAGCCAAGGACGCTCGTGGCGAATGGCGATGATCGCGTCGAAGACCCCGATCGCCAGGCGATTATGGGTCGCCGCGACGAGACGCTGGTGAAAGCTGCGATCCCAATGCTCCCATTCTTCGAGCCCGTTCGCTTTGTCGCCGGCCTCGACGCATTCCATGACGGCGCGAAGGTCGCGTTCCGAGCCGTTCAAGGTCATGGCCTCGGCAAGCCCGGGCTCGAAGGCGAGACGAAACTCGAGTAATTCGGCGGGGCTCGTGTCGAGAAGCGGCAGGCTGATCGCCCCGCGTAACGCTTCGGAAGGCAAGGTGACGACGGTGCCGTGCCCGACTTTGCGGACGATTTTTCCAACCCTGTGCAACTCGGCGAGCGCCGCGCGCACGACGCTGCGCGAAGCCCCGAATTGAAGTGCGAGCTCGCGCTCCGTGGCCAGCCTCTCGCCCGGCCTGATGCGGCCCTGATCGATCTGGCGCTCGAGCACGGCATGCAGTTGATCGATCTGTCGCCGGGCCCGCGCACGCTGGCTGCGCGACGGGAGGATTGCACCAGGCGAGACTTCCATGGCCTTGCCGACCTTGCCTTCCGCTTGACAGAATTGAGCCGAGCTGGACCAATATGGGAAATCGCAAGGCGATGCAACGTAGCCAGCAACGTGAGCGGGTGCAGAGAGAGTTCGGCCGCGTTCGCACTTGTGACGCCAACCAATCTATGCCAATTCTGAACCAACAAAAAAGGCATCGGCCCGTCGCTAGGTGAGGATCACAGATTGCGGAGCGTTCCGGCAGCTCAACCCTCCACAATTGCGCGGGTCGCGACGAACGAAGGCGCGCGGGCGCAAGCATCGTCGAACCTGGATTCCGAGGCCGCAACGGCGCAAGCTCGAAGTAAAATCGCCGTCGATTGCCGAGGCTTGGTGAAGCGCTTCGGGGGCGGCTCCGTCGTCGCGCTCGACGGCGTTTCACTCACCATTCGGTCAAACGAGTTTTTCACCCTGCTTGGACCTTCCGGATGCGGCAAGACGACCTTGCTCCGCCTCATCGCGGGTTTCGAGACGCAAGACGAGGGCTCGATCCTCGTGCATGGCCAGAAGCTCGACGGGCTCCCCCCGTTTCGGCGGCCGGTCAACACGGTCTTCCAGAGCTACGCCGTGTTCCCGCATATGTCGGTCGAGGAGAACATCGCGTTCGGCTTGCGGATGCAGCGCCGGTCGCGCTCCGAGATTGCCTCGCGCGTCAAGGATATGCTCGGGTTGGTGCGCCTTGGTGGCTTGGAGAAGCGCAAGCCCGCCCAGCTTTCCGGTGGACAACAGCAGCGCGTCGCCCTGGCTCGCGCCTTGGCAACAGAACCGCGGGTGCTCCTCCTCGACGAGCCGCTCTCGGCGCTCGATCAGAAACTGCGCGCCGGAATGCAGCTCGAGCTCAAGCGGCTGCAGAACGAGGTCGGCATCACCTTCATCTTCGTCACTCATGATCAGCATGAGGCGTTGACGATGTCGGACCGGATCGCCGTGATGAACGCGGGCAGGATCCTTCAGCTCGGCACGCCGGAAGAGATTTACGAGCGCCCGACCGCGCGTTTCGTCGCGGATTTCATCGGCGATACGAATCTCATCGAGGCGCGTCGCGTCGCGTCCGGTCGATTCCGCATCCTCTCCGGGGTCGAGGTCGAGGCCGATGGGGCCGGCACGATTGAGGACGAGGTGACGCTCGCGGTGCGGCCCGAGCGCGTCATCCTGGGAGCACCGGGGCAAGGCCCGCTCGCCGGATCAATCGACCAGATCGTCTATGAAGGGACGGACACCACCTACCATGTGAGGCTCGCGCCAGGCGTGCGCTTTCGCGTTTGCGAACAAAATCGCGGCGGGGCCCGTCCGCGCTTTAACCCAGGCGATGCGGTGAGCCTCAGCTTGCCGGCGGATGCGGTGCGGGTGCTCGTCGAATGAGCTTTCTCGCATGAGCAATGTCAGGCAAAGGGCCGGGCTTCTCACGCCGGCGATGGCCGTGATCGGCGTGCTGCTCGTGCTGCCGCTTTGCCTGATGGCATTCGTCTCGACGCTCGAGCGCGGGCCCGATGGCGGCGTCATCTGGAGCCGCCACACGCTCGATCCTTACGTGCAATTCCTGTTCGAGCGGGACCTCATGGACCGTCTCGTGTTGAATACGGACTATCTTCAGATCTTCGCCCGCTCGATCGGGCTTGCCACGACGACCGCGGTGCTCACCCTCGTGATCGCCTTTCCGATTGCGCTCTGGATGGCGTTCCAGCCGCCGCAGCGACGCACGTTCCTGCTCTTCGTCGTCACCGTGCCGTTCTGGACGAATCTCCTGGTGCGCAACTACGCCTGGATCCTGCTCTTGCGCAATGGAGGCGTTTTCGATCGCTTGGCGCAATCGACGGGCCTCACGCATGAGCCGTTGAACGTGCTCTATTCGCCGCTCGCGACGGGCATTGGCCTTGTCTACTCCTTCCTGCCCTTCATGATCCTGCCGATCTATGTAAGCCTCGAGAAACTCGATCGGCGGCTGATCGAGGCCGCCTTCGATCTCGGCGCCAATCGTTGGCACGCGCTCACGCGGATCATCCTGCCGCTTTCGATGCCGGGCATCGTCGGTGGCTTGATCCTGGTCTTCGTTCCCTGCCTTGGCGCCTTTGTGACGCCGGCCCTTCTCGGCGGCGGCAAATCATTGATGATCGGGAGCTTGATCCAGCAGCAATTCGGTCAATCGCGCAACTGGCCCTTCGGCGCGGCGCTCGCCTTCGTGCTCCTTGCCCTCATCGTGTTCGCGCTCGTGCTGCATGCGCTTCGCTACCGGCGGCTTGCGGGGCGCCTCACATGACGCGCGCGGGCGATCTTTGGCGCTTTCCCGGGACGCGCGCGGCTGCGTTCGCGGTGCTCGCCTATCTCTATCTTCCGATCATCGTGCTCGTCGTCCTCTCCTTCAACGCGAGTGATTCCTCGCTCGCGCGCTGGGAGGGATTCTCGACCCATTGGTACGCGGTCGCGGCTGCGGACGGCAACATGGTGCATTCGATCGAAATCTCGCTCACCGTTGCGTGCATCGCGACCTCGATCGGCACCGTCGTCGCGACCCTGGCGGCGCTCGCCACGGCCCGCACGCGCTTTCGCGGTCGCATCGCGGTCGAGGCTTTCCTCGCGCTGCCGCTCGTCATACCCGACATCGTGGCCGCCATCGCCATCCTGCTTTTCTTCGTGATGGTTGGCATCCAACTCGGCCTCCTGAGTCTCATCCTGGCGCACACCGTCTTCACCATCCCGATTGCCTATCTGCCGATTCGCGCGCGTCTCGAAGGGCTCGATCCTGCACTCGCCGAAGCGGCGGCCGACCTTTACGCCACGCCCTGGCAAAGCCTGCGGCGCATCATCCTTCCCTTGATCTGGCCCGGCATTCTCTCGGGCGCGATGCTGGCCTTCATCGGCTCGCTCGGCGATGTGGTCGTGAGCTACTTCATCTCCGGCCCCGGCTCGACGACACTGCCGGTCTACGTCTTCAGCATGGTGCGAATGGGGGTCACGCCGACCGTGAACGCCGTCTCGACCTTGCTGATCGCCGCCTCCGCCTCCTTGCTGACGCTGTCCTACCTGCTCGGCCGTCGCTTCAATTGACGGCCTTGCGCAACAAAGGGAGCCTGCCCATGGAACGCCTGACGAAACCGATCCTCCTCGCCGCCTGCCTTGCCGTGTTGCCCGCGGGCGCAAGCCCCGCGCTGGCGCAATCGAAGGAGCTTCTGCTCTTCAATTGGTCGAACTACATGCCGCCCGACCTGCTCAAGCGCTTCGAGGCCGAGACCGGCATCAAGGTGACGCTCGACACCTATGATTCGAACGAGACGATGCTCGCGAAGCTGCAGGCGGGCGGGGCCGGGTATGACGTGGTGGTGCCCACGGGACCGACCGTGCAGGTGATGGTCCGCGACGGTCTTCTCATGAAGATCGACGCGAGCACGATGTCAAACTTCAAGAATGTCCGCGCCCCCTTCGACAAGCCGACCTTCGATCCGGAGCGCGCCTACACGGTGCCTTATATGTGGGGCTCGACGGGCATCGCTTACGACACGGCCAAGGTTCCAGGCGTGAAGCTCGAAGAGAGCTGGAAGGAGCTTTTCGAGCCGAGGCAGCCCTTCGTCGGGCAGATCGGCATGCTCAAGGACGAGAACGAAGTGCTCGGGGCCGCGGCCTACTATCTGGGCTACGACTATTGCTTCGAGAAGCCGGAAGAAGGTCAGAAGGTGCTCGAGCTCCTCGAGAAGCAGAAGCCGGCCGTGAAGGTCTATAATTCCGAGGGCACGGTCGATCGCGTCGGCGGCGGCGACGTGGCGATGGAGCTCATGTGGAACGGCTCATTCCATCGTGCCCACAAGAAGCTCGCGACGGTCGCTTTCATCTATCCGCGCGAGGGTCTCGCGCTTTGGGGTGACAATCTTGCGATCCCGAAAGGCGCGAAGAACGTCGAGAACGCCAAGCTCTTCCTCAACTGGATGATGGAGCCGAAGAACGCGGCCGAAGCCACGAACTTCCTCGGCTACAACAATGCGATCAAGGGCTCCGAGCAATATCTCGACGCCTCCTTGCGCGACGATCCGGCGGTGAACACGCCCGAGGAAGACCAGGCGCGCTTCCGTCCGATGCGCGATTGCCCGAAGACCTCGATCGATCTCAAGGACAAGATCTGGACGAGACTGTTGCGTTGATCCGATGTCGCCTGAGGACTATCCCGACAGCTTCTATGCGCGCACGCTTCGGGAGCGGCGCGCATATCCCTCGCTCGAAGGCGATCTCGACGTCGAGACGCTCGTCATCGGTGGTGGGCTCACCGGTTGCGCCACGGCGCTCGACCTTGCCGAGCATGGCCACAAGGTCGCGCTCGTCGAGGCGCGCCGCATCGGTTGGGGCGCTTCGGGCCGCAACGGCGGCTTCGTCTCGGACGGGTTTCCGGGCGGCTATCCGGCTCTCGTCGAACGCGTCGGTCTCGGGCGGGCGCGCGAGCTGCACAAGCTCGCCCGCCTGGGAAATGCGGTGCTGCGCGAACGCATCGAGCGCTACGACATCGATTGCGGGCCGGTTCAGGATGGGGCGCTTCGCTGCAACATGGCGGGGCAAAGCCAGAGCCTTGTCGAGTTCTGCGAATTCATGGACAAGAATTTCGGCGCGCAATACGCGCACTGGCCACGCGAGCGCGTGCGCGAAGCACTGTCGACGGATCGGTATTCGGATGCGCTCTTCAATCCGAACACATATGCGGTGCAACCACTCGACATGACCTGCGGCCTGGCGCGTGCCTGCGCCGAGAAAGGCGGTGCGATCTTCGAACGGACGCCGGTGATCTCACTCGGCACGCAGGGCGATCGCAAGGAGGTGCGCACCGGAACGGGCCGGATTCGAGCCGAACGTCTCGTGATAGCCGGGGGCGGCTATGTCGAGCGTCTGCATAAGGCGATCTCAGGCGCGACCGTGCCGATCGCGACATTCGTCATGGTGACCGAGCCTCTCGGCGAGGGGCTGACGAAAGCCATTCGCGTCCCCTACGCCATCTCGGACATAAAGGTCGCGACCAACTACTACCGTCCGCTTGCCGACACCCGCCTGCTTTGGGGTGGCCGGGTGCTCGCCTGGGAGCGATCGGCCGCGGATGTCGCGCGCGTTCTCAAGCGTGACATGGTGTCCTTCTATCCCGCCCTCTCGGGGGCACGTATCGAGGTCGCATGGGGCGGCATGATGCCGTTCACCCGGCACAAGCTCCCCGTGATCGGGGAGATCGAGAAGAACGTCTGGTACGCGACGGGATTCGGCGGGCTTGGCCTTGCATTGACCACGACTGCCGGCCGATTGATCAGCGCGGCAATCCGAGAGTCCGATCAGGCCTGGCGCCTCTTCGCGCAATTCGGCCTCCCTTATGCGGGAGGCAAGCTCGGCAAAATCCCGGCCCAGCTCATCTATTGGCGCCATCAGCTCGCAGCCAAGCTCGGCTTCCTCCAGAGCGCCTGACCGTCAGACCGCGCGCCGGCGCATCCCTCGTTCGTTGCGCAAAAGAAGCAGCAGATCGCCGATCGCGCGGTGCGTGTCAGTGGCTGGCACCGGGGGGGATCACAGAGGGCATCTCCTCACGTTTCTATGAGCTATTGCTCACGCTTTGAGCATATGATCTGATAAAGGGGCGCCTCGATGCGGGTCAGAGCGCCGGCGGGCCCGGGGCGCAACTGCATCTGATGCGCGCCAGGAACGGATGCCGAATTGACTGCGACCCCCAGCTACGAGCTGATCATCTTCGATTGCGACGGCGTGCTCGTCGACAGTGAGGTGCTCAGTTGCCACTGCCTCACGATGATGCTTCAGCGCCACGAGATCGAAGCCGATCTCGACTTCGTTTTCGAAACCTTTCTCGGCAAAAGCGTGAGCGCAGTCACCGATTATTACCGCGCCCATGGGCGGACGGTCGGTGAAGACTTCCCGGCCGAGCTGCGCACGCTCGTGCGCCGCTCCTTCGCCGAATCCTTGCAGCCGATTCCGGGCGTGACGAAGCTCTTGCGTGGCCTTGATCTTTCCTTCTGCGTCGCCTCATCGAGCGATCTCGATCGGATCGAATTCTCGCTCGAGCTCACCGGGCTGGCCC
>JAFBAK010000209.1 GCA_019247795.1 Hyphomicrobiales bacterium
ATGAATGCCGTGCCGGCGAAAGTCGCCGGCGTTCCCCGCATCGTCATGGCCGCCCCGACACCCGAGAACCTCCACAATCCGCTCGTGCTCGCGGCCGCCAGGCTCGCCGGCATCGACGAGATCTACCGGATCGGCGGCGCCCAGGCGGTCGCCGCCCTTGCGTTCGGCACGGCTTCGATCGCGCCCGTCGCCAAGATCGTGGGGCCGGGCAACGCCTATGTGGCGGCCGCGAAGCGTCGCGTGTTCGGGCAAGTTGGCATCGATTCGATCGCCGGCCCTTCGGAGGTCCTGGTGCTCGCCGACAAGAGCGCCAAGCCCGACTGGGTAGCGCTCGATCTCCTGGCCCAAGCCGAGCACGACGGCGCGGCTCAGTCGATCCTGATCACCGATGACGCCGCGCTTGCGGACGCCGTCGAGAAGCGGATCGCGATCCACCTTGCCGAGCTTCCGCGCGCCGCGATCGCACGCGCGAGCTGGCGCGATTTCGGCGCGGTGATCCTGGTGCCCTCCCTGGCGGAGGCAATCGCGCTCGTCGATCGCTTGGCGCCCGAGCATCTCGAGATCGCAACTGAGGAACCCGAGAAGCTCGCCGCGCTCGTCCGCAATGCAGGCGCGATCTTCCTCGGCCATTTCACCCCCGAGGCCATCGGCGACTATGTCGGGGGGCCGAACCACGTGCTGCCGACCGCGCGCACCGCGCGTTTTTCTTCAGGGCTCGGCGTCACCGATTTCATGAAGCGCACCACGCTCCTCGACGCGACGCGCGCCGGGCTCTCGGAGCTTGCTCCCGCCGCGATCAGGCTTGCCGAAGCGGAAGGGTTCGACGCCCATGCTCGTTCCGTGTCTGCGAGACTCGGTGAGGGATAGGCGCATGAGCGCCAGGGAGAGCGCGAGCGATGGCGGCAAGAGCGGGCCAAAAGTGGGCGCAAAGGATGGCCCGAACCTCGATGGCAAGCCAGGACCCGCAAGACGCCTCGTCGCGATCGTGCTCGACGAAGCGTCGATCGGGCGCTCGAATGCCGACCAGGAGCAGGAATGCTCGATTGCGATCTACGATCTCCTCGACCGCAACAGCTTCGCCGTTCCGGGCCATGATCGTGGCCCCTATCGCCTAACGATCGCCCTGCACGAGAAGAAGCTCCTCTTTCGAGTGAGCGATGACAGGGGCGAGCCGGTCATCGCCCATCTCTTGTCCCTCACGCCGTTCCGCCGTGTGGTACGCGACTATTTCATGCTGTGCGACAGCTATTATGGAGCGATTCGCACGCGCTCGGCCGCCGAGATCGAAGCGATCGACATGGGCCGGCGCGGCCTCCACGATGAAGCCGCCGCCTTGCTCGTCAAGCGCCTCCACGGGAAGATCGAGATCGATTTCGACACGGCGCGGCGGCTCTTCACGCTGATCGCGGCACTGCATTGGAAAGGGTGAGCGCGAGGTGGCGCAACCCCCTGCCGCCCCGCCGCGGACCATTCAGTCCGTGCTCTTCATCTGCTCACGCAACGCCGTGCGCTCGCCCATTGCCGAAGCGATCGCCAAGCATTTTTTCGGCCGCTCACTCTATGTGCGCTCGGCGGGCGTGCTCGAGGGGGACAACGATCCCTTCACGGCGACCGTTCTCGACGAGATCGGCATCGATGCGGCTCAGCACAAGCCGCAGACGATCGAGGAGCTCGACGACTGGGAGGGACTGAACTTCGATCTCGCCGTCACCTTGAGCCCTGAAGCTCATCACCGGGCGCTCGAGCTCACGCGCACCTTGTCGATCGACGTCGAATATTGGCCGACGCCCGATCCGACCCTCGAGATCGGCTCGCGCGAACGGGTGCTCGACGCCTATCGCGGCATTCGGGACGGGTTGGAGAAGCGGATCATGGCCCGCTTTCGCAAATGAGGTTGCGATGAGCTTCCCAATGCCTCCGGCGCTCACCGCCGCGATCGAGAGCCTCGCGACAGGGAGGCGCCAAGGTGAGATGGCGCAACGCTCGGCCTCCATCTCGGCCAGTTATCGCCAAGGCAGAAATTCGCAAGCCGCGATCGCTTCGCCCGATGATGTCGTGGCGTATCTTTCGGCCCGGATGCCAGCGACGTTCGCGGCGGTCTCTGCAAGCTTGCGGGCCGCGAGCGAGCTGATGCCGACCTTTGCACCGTCAAGCCTTCTCGATCTTTGCGCGGGACCAGGGACGGCGAGCTTCTCGGCACTCTCGATCTGGCCCGAAATCTCTTCGGTGACGATCGTGGACACCAATCCGCACTTTCTGATTGCCGCTCAAAAGCTCGGAGAAGCTTGCGGGTTCACGGGGATGCGCCAGGCGAAATTTCTTCAATCGCCCCTCGAAGCAGCATGCGGCGAACTGGAACGCGCCGACCTCGTGATGATGAGCTACGCACTCGTCGAGCTCGACCCGGCCAAGATCGCGGAGCTCGCGCGCCGCATCTGGTCGCGCTCCTCGGGTCTTCTGCTCTTCGTCGAGCCGGGGACGCCCGAAGGGCATCGCCGCATCCTCATCTGTCGCGACGCCCTGATCCGCGAGGGGGCTCGTCTCGTCGCGCCTTGTCCGCACACGGCGCCCTGTCCGATGTCGCCGCCTGCTTGGTGCCATTTCACGCAACGTTTGCCGCGCTCTCGCAGGCACCGCTTGGCCAAGGGCGCCGAGGTGAACTTCGAGGACGAGCCCTACATCTACCTTGCCTTTGCGCGGAGCGGCGTGGCTCATCGGCCGAGTGGGCGGATCGTATCGCGTGTGCGCCTCGCGAAAGCCGGCGTTCGGTTCACCGTTTGTGGCGAGTGCGGCGGTCTTGCGCACGAGAATGTCTCGCGCCGCGATCGCGACGCTTACGCGAAAATGCGTCGCGCCGGTTGGGGAGATGCTCTGCTTTCGGCTTCATCCGTTGAATGAGACCACACTTCGGTGTCACTTCGGCGGCGCCGGACTTTTGCGGCGTCCCGAGACGCACTATGTTTGAAGGGTAAGTTTGGAGAAGGAGGCGCCCATGGCCAGAAAACCCGCTCATCCGAGGCCGGGGAGGCCTGAAACGTCAGGTTCGCCGCGCGACCGCGTGATCGATGCCCTGATGACGCTCGCCGCAGAGAAGCCTTACGGCGACATCGGCCTTACCGAGATCGCCGAACGCGCTTCGGCGTCCCTTGCCGAACTCCGTGATCTCTTCCCCTCGAAAGGGGCGATCCTTGGCGCATTCAGCAAGCGGATCGACCATATCGTGCTCGAAGGCACGACCGGAGAGCTCGCCGAGGAGCCGGCGCGCGAGCGCGTCCTCGATGTGATGATGCGTCGTTTCGACGCCCTGCGCCCTTATCGTGACGCCTTGCGTTCGATCTCGCGAGATATGCGGCGCGATCCCCTTTCGCTCGCCGCCATGAACCAGATGGCGTTGAACTCGCATCGTTTCATGCTGGCCGCCGCCGGCATCGACACGACCGATGCGCTCGGCCCGCTCAAGCTGCAAGGGGCGGTCGGCGTCTTCGCGCGCGCCTTCGAGACATTCCTCGAGGACGAGGAGCCGGATCTTGCGCGCACGATGGCGCGGCTCGACAGGGAACTCGACAAGGGCGAGCGCCTCTTGCGCCTTGCCGATGACGTGCATGCCCTGACGGCACCGTTCCGGGCCTTCTTCAGGGCCGCGTGCCGTGGTCGTCGGCGCTTCCGTGACCGCATGCGCGAGCGCATGCGTGCGCCACGCGACCGCGACGATGAGGAAGGCATCGAGGCCGCCTGACCCAGCCTCACATCGGGAGGCTCTGCGAGAAGCTGCGACGAGCCGACGCGGGGCGTAGCCGATCATTCGGGCTTCGAATTGGGGGACGAAGATCGGCCCCTCATTTCCCGATCTCCCTATCGGCTTCGTGCCAATGCTTAAGCGCCCTCGCGTAACGCGGCATCACCGAGGGCATGATGCTTTCGCCGGGTGCTGGCCGGTCGACACCGAAGACATATTTGGGAAAGTCGAGCTCCTTCTGGATCGCCCAGATCTCCTCATGCTTCTCGGGCGCGAGAATATGCGCTGGATCGCCGACGGCGATCCAGCCGAGCGGCACCACCGCCTCCGGCGCGAGCACGCTGCGCAAATGCACGATCGCGTTGATGCGCACTTCGGCAGCGCGGCCGATCCTGGCGCCGTTGAAGATCGTCGCCCCCGTGGCGATGAACGCGTCACTCTCGATCGTGCAACCGACCACATAGGCGCGAGGCCCGATCAGCACGTTGTCGGCGAGCGACACGGGATTGTGGCGCACGCCGCGGATCACCGCGGTGTCCATGATCACGCAATTCCTCCCGATCGCGACTTTGCCGCTCTCAGCCGTGACCACCGCGCCGAAACCGATCGAGGAGTTCTCTCCGATCGTCACATCGCCACAGATCACGGCGTTGGGCGCGATCCGCGCCGACGCATCGATGATAGGCCTCTTGCCGCCATGCTCGAACATCATTGCCGCCTCCCTGCGATCCTGAAGGCCGCGCTGGACCCGCTTCGCGCCACGAGCTAGAAGGCGCCCCGATCAGCTTCACATCCAAACGAGCGAGCGACACGCCCCATGGCGCGGCAATTCATTTATCACATGCGCGGCCTCACCAAGGCCTTTCCCGGCGGCAAGAAGGTGCTGGAGAACATCAACCTGTCTTTCTACCCCGATGCCAAGATCGGCATCCTCGGGGTCAATGGCGCGGGCAAATCGACGCTCATGCGCATCATGGCGGGTGCGGACAAGGAATGGACCGGCGAAGCCTGGCTCGCCGAAGGCGCGCGCGCCGGATACCTCCCGCAAGAGCCGCATCTCGACGAGACGCTCGACGTGCGCGGCAACGTCATGCTCGGCGTCGCGGCGAAGAAGGCGCTCGTTGATCGCTACAACGAGATCGCCATGAACTACTCCGATGAGACCGCCGAGGAGATGACGCGGCTGCAAGACGAGATCGACGCCAAGAATCTCTGGGACCTCGATGCCCAGGTGGATCAGGCAATGGAGGCGCTCGCCTGTCCGCCCGACGATGCCGATGTGAAGACGCTCTCAGGCGGCGAGAGGCGCCGCGTGGCGCTTTGCCGCCTCCTGCTCGAGCAACCCGATCTTCTGCTTCTCGACGAACCGACAAATCATCTGGACGCCGAGACGACCGCCTGGCTCGAGAATCATTTGCGCGCTTATCCGGGCGCCGTGCTTCTCGTGACGCATGACCGCTACTTCCTCGACAACGTCACGGGCTGGATTCTCGAGCTCGATCGCGGCCGCGGCATTCCTTACGAAGGCAATTACTCCTCCTGGCTCGTGCAGAAGCAGAAGCGACTGCAGCAGGAGGGCCGCGAGGAAGAGGCCCGCCAGCGCGCCCTCGAGCGCGAGCGGGAGTGGATTCAGGCCTCGCCCAAGGCGCGCCAGGCGAAGAACAAGGCGCGCATCCAGCGCTATGACGACCTCGTGGCGAAGCAGGCCGACAAAGGCCCGCAGACGGCGCAGATCATCATCCCGGTCGCCGAGCGGCTCGGCAACAACGTCGTCGATTTCGAGCATCTCAAGAAGGGCTATGCTGATCGGCTTCTCATCGACGACCTCTCCTTCAAGCTGCCGCCCGGCGGCATCGTCGGCGTGATCGGGCCGAACGGCGCCGGCAAGACCACGCTGTTTCGCATGATCACCAAACAGGAGAAGCCCGACGCCGGCTCGATCGGCATCGGGGAGTCGGTTCAGCTCGGCTATGTCGATCAGTCACGCGACGCGCTGAACGACAACAAGACCGTTTGGGAGGAAATCTCGGGCGGACTCGATCAGCTCGCTCTCGGCAAGCGCGAGGTGAACTCACGCGCCTATTGCTCGGCCTTCAACTTCAAGGGCGGCGATCAGCAAAAGAAGGTCGGCCAGCTTTCGGGCGGCGAACGCAACCGCGTGCATCTCGCCAAGATGCTCAAGAGCGGCGCCAACCTTCTGCTGCTCGACGAGCCCACCAACGACCTCGACGTCGACACCTTGCGTGCGCTCGAGGAGGCGCTCGAAGATTTCGCCGGCTGCGCCGTCATCATCTCGCATGACCGCTTCTTCCTCGACCGTATCGCCACCCATATCCTCGCCTTCGAGGGCGACAGCCATGTGGAATGGTTCGAGGGCAACTTCGCGGATTACGAGGAAGACAAGATGCGCCGGCTCGGCACCGACACGATCATCCCACACCGGCTGAAATACAAGAAATTCGCGAGGTAGGTCGTTCATTCAAAATCTGCCGGCTTCGCCGGTGTACGATCCCGCTCGATTTCAGTGTCGACACCACCGAAAGGTCGAAACACCTCTACTATGGCAGAGCCCATCTTGAGCGCGCCCTCTCGCTGGACCGCAGCATCGAGGGTCGCACGTATTTCCGCCTCCAGGCTTCGCCCGTGGCGAGCAGCCAGTTCCTCGAAAGCGCGATAAGTGGCTTCGGAAAGAATCTCGAACAATTATTTCCAAGATTCCTATGCTCCGTTCGAATCTTATGGATCACGATTTAGCGGATACCGCCTCGACTTGCGGCGTTGCCCGTCGATATTACAAGACCGCATCCCGTTGGAGCCCGATATGTCGAAAGCCCAAGCCGAAGCCCTCATCGGGCGCTATTACGAGGCCTTCAACGCGGGCGACACCAAAGCCATGCTCGCCTGCCTCTCCGAGGACGTCCGACACGACGTGAACCAGGGCAGGAGCCGTGTCGGAAAAAAGCTCTTCTCCGAGTTCTGCGCCCATATGGCGCGTTGCTACAAGGAACGGCTTTCCGACATCGTCATCATGGCGAGCCCGGACGGGAAACGAGCTGCCGCCGAGTTCGTCGTGCATGGCGAGTATCTGGCGACCGATGAAGGTCTGCCTCCCGCGAAAGGGCAGCGCTATGAGCTGCCCGCGGGGACCTTCTTCGCGCTTTCGGACGGGCGCATCACGCGCGTCACCACCTACTACAACCTCGCCGATTGGACCGCGCAGGTCGTCGGATGACGTTGCGCATCGAGCCGGCGACGGGCGCGGCACTGCAGCGCGCGCTGCCCGCGCTCGCCAAGCTCCGGATCGAGGTCTTCCGCGAGTGGCCTTATCTTTACGAAGGCTCGCTCGATTACGAGGCGAATTACATCGAGCGCTTCGCCCGGCTCAAGGACGGCGTGATCGTCGTTGCGAGCGATGCGGGCGAGGCTGTCGGGGCAGCGACGGCGGCACCCCTCGAAGGGCAAAACCCGGATGTCACGCAGCCCTTCGTCGAGCGTGGCTGCGACCTGAAGAAGCTCTTCTATTTCGGCGAATCGGTGCTCAAGCGCCCCTATCGAGGGCGCGGCATCGGGCACGCCTTCTTCGATCAGCGCGAGGCCGCGGCGCGCGCTTCGAGGGGTGTCGAACTCGCGACGTTCTCGGGCGTCGTGCGCGCGCCCGACGATCCGCGGCGCGACCCGAACTACCACCCGCTCGACGGTTTCTGGCAAAAACGCGGCTACGCCCCCGTTGAGGGCCTTGTCGGCCATTATTCCTGGACCGATATCGGCGACCAGGAACAGACACGAAAGCCGATGCAATTCTGGATGAGGAGATTGTGACGCGCACCCTCACCGTCGCCGCCGCGCAATATCCGCTCGATTGGCTGGATAGCTTTTCTGCGTTCGAGGCCAAGCTCGTGCGCTGGGTCGAGGACGGCGCGCGGCAAGGCGCCGAGCTTCTCGTCTTCCCCGAATATGCGGCGCTCGAGCTCGCCTCGCTCGCAGGGCGCGAGGCAGCCGGAGACCTACGACGCTCGATCCGAGCGGTGAGCGCTCGTCTGCCGCAGGCGGACGAAATGCACGCGCGGCTGGCGCGACGTTACGGCATCTCGATCCTCGCCGGGAGCGCACCCGAGGAACGCCCCGACGGCTCGGTGCGCAATGTGGCGCGCCTTTTCACGCCCGATGGCGCGTGTGGCCGCCAGGAGAAAATCGTGATGACGCGCTTCGAGCGCGAGCAATGGGGCATCTCGGGCGGTACCGAGCTCTTCGTCTACGACATCGGCAAGGCGCGCATCGGCGTCGCGATCTGCTACGATGTCGAATTCCCGCTCATCGCGCGCGCACTCGCCGAAGCCGGCGCCGAGGTGATCCTCGCGCCGTCCTGCACCGACACGGTGCATGGCTTTTGGCGCGTGCGCGTGGGCGCACAGGCGCGCGCGCTCGAGAACCAATGCGTGGTCGTGCAAGCGCCGCTGGTCGGCTCCGTCGACTGGTCGCCCGCCGTCGACATCAACCGAGGCGCTTCGGGATTTTTCGGCCCGCCCGATCTCGGCTTTCCCGAAGACGGCGTGATCGCGCAGGGCGAGATGGACACGCCCGGGTTTGTCACCGCGCGG
>JAFBAK010000161.1 GCA_019247795.1 Hyphomicrobiales bacterium
CAGCGGAACATCCGTCGAGCCGGGAGGCGCGACCGAAGCGAACAACGCCGGCAGCAGCGCCGTGATCATCGTCCCGATGTTTTGCGCGATCGCCATCGCCGTGACACGCGTGCGCGTCGGGAAAAGTTCCGGGTAGAAGCTCGGGAAAGTGGCGTTGTACCCTTGATACACCACGCCCCACATCAGGAGCGAGACAACGACCGCCAACGGCACGTTCTTGATGCTGATCGCGTAAAGATAGGCGAAGGAGAGGAGGCCCGCAGCGAGCGAACCGATGATGATCGGAGGCCTGCGGCCGATCTTGTCCGAGAGGTTCCCGACAAAGGGGATCACGAGCACGGCCAAAATATTGCCGAGCACGGGTATCCACAAGTAGAGGTCCTTGGAAAAGCCGATACCATAAGCCGGCTGGACCGCGTAGGCGGCGCCAAAGATCGTGGCTACAACCGGGATCACGTTCATCAGGGCCATGCAGACGACCCGGAGCATATCCTTCCAGCTCACCTTGAAAGCCTGTACGATCGGCGCCTTCGGCACCTGTCCATGGGCGTCTTCGGCAGTGAAGGCCGGCGTTTCGGCTACCTCGCGACGGATGATGTAGCCCGCGATGATGACGACCACGCTGGCGAGGAAGGGAATGCGCCAGCCCCATGAATTGAATTCCGCATCCGGCATATAGGCGGCGATCGGCAGAAAGACCGCGGCGGCCAAGATTTGACCGGCTTGCACCCCTTGCAAGGTGAAGCTCGCATAATATCCGCGCCTGCCGAAGGGAGCATGCTCGAGAATCATCGAGCTCGCACCGGAAATCTCTCCGGCGACCGCGAAGCCCTGGATGAGGCGCAAGACCACGAGAAGTATAGGCGCGAGCACGCCGACCTGCTGGTAGGTCGGCAACAGGCCGACCGCCATGGTCGAGAGGCCCATGAGGAACATGCAAACGAGCAAGACGGTCTTACGGCCATGCGTGTCCCCCCAATGGCCGAGGACGAAGGCGCCGATGGGACGGGCGACGTAGCCGACCCCATAGGTCGCGAGCGAAGCGACGATCGCGACCGTCGGGTCAGTCGAAGGAAAAAAGATTTGCGGGAAGACAAGCGACGCCGCCGTGGCATAGATGAAGAAGTCATAATATTCGAGCGCCGATCCGATCCAGCCGCTGGCAGCCGCCTTCTTGGTCTGGTGGACGCCATGCGGCTCATGTTCCATCGCCATCGCCATGGGTGTCTCCTCGCTTTTGACGCCGGCTGCTCCGCCGGGCTTTTCGATATCGTCTTTTGCATCCTTGTGCGGACCGTGCGTCTTGGGCGCGCAGCACCGAATCTCCCCATTCGCTTGCGAACGGCGCGGGCGATCTCGGAAATGCAGATTAACAAACAAGAGGCCGTCGGCAAGCCGGTTTTTCAGGTTCCGTCGCCAGGAAACATGAGAAGATCACGCTCAAGGGTTTTGCGTGAAGGCAGGTAGAGAATTGTCGATCCGCGCCTGAGCGCGACAACCACACATGCGGGCCGATTGAAGTATTTCTCAGTATACAATTTTTGCGACGCGCCTCAATTCTTCAGGCGTCGTGGTCGGGAAGCCGAAGAACTCGAGGTAGGCCGGGATCTGTTCGAACAACATGTCGGTACCGACCTGGACGTCGCAACCCTTGTCGCGGGCCGCGCGCAGGAAAGGCGTCATCTCCTCCTTCATGACCACCTCGCCCACGAAGGACGCAGGCGCGATGCGTTCGACGTCCAACGGCAAGGGGTCGCTCGCCTTCATGCCGATCGGCGTCGCATTGATGACGATGTCGTAGCCATGCGGATCCTTTTGCCCGACCTCGACTTCGAGCTTCGGATAATGCGCGCGCAGCCGAGCAGCGAGAGCTTCGGCCGCGGCCGTGCTCACGTCGAAGAGCCCGAGCCGCGCGGCCCCGGCACCGGCGAGCGAGGCCGCGATCGCCGAACCGACACCGCCGCTGCCGACAACAAGCGCCTTCTTGCCCATGACCTTGCGTCCATGGCGCAATACGCCCCGCACGAAACCCTCTCCATCGAACATGTCGCCGACGAGGGTGCCGTCGGGCCGCAGCAATATGGCGTTACAAGCTCCGGCGATTTTTGCTGCCGTCGAGGCCTCGTTCACCAGAGAGAGGGTGGTGACCTTGTGTGGCATCGTCACCAGCGCACCGCGAATATTGGTGAGCCTGAACAGTTCGGGCAAGAATTGCGGATAGTTCTCGGCCTTCACGCCCATCGGCACCACGACGGCATCGACCCCGACGGAATCGAAATAGGGATTGTAGATCAGGGGAGCCTTGAACGATTCGGTCGGATAACCGAGATGCGCGATGAGGACGGTCTTCCCACTGATCATGGTCGGTCGATCCTGATTTTGCCCGGTCAACGCGGGCAGATCTCTCGCAGCCGTTGTCCAGATTTAGCGTATTCGGCTCGATCCGCCCAGTATTGATGGGTGTCTCGCGTCAAGGATGCTTCGTGCGAGCAGCGATCAAACCTTTTTCTCGTCGATCAGCCTTGCCAGGCGCTCGAGCGCGAAGCCGTAGCCCTGAGTGCCGAAACCGGCGATGACGCCGTCGGCCCTCATGGACACATAGGAGTGATGGCGGAAGGGCTCACGCCGATGCACGTTCGAGATATGCACCTCGATGACGGGAAAATCGCACGCGTGCAAGGCATCGAGGATCGCGACCGAGGTGTGAGTGAAGGCGGCGGGATTGATGACGATGCCGCCCGCTTCCTCGCGTGCCGCATGGATCCAGTCGATGATTTCGTATTCGCGATTGCTTTGGTGAAAGCGGATCTCGAGCTTCAACTTCTTTGCGAGCGCTCGGCACTCGCGCTCCACATCAGCAAGTGTTTCATGGCCGTAGATGTCCGGCTGGCGCTTGCCAAGCAGGTTGAGGTTCGGGCCGTTCAGGACGAAGACGATGCGGCTCATGACGAAAATCTCTCGAGTTCGGCCCTTCAACTGCTCGCAAGCCAGCGAAACATGCGGAAGGAACAGGATCCGCTGCTCGAGCCACGTCCCATTGTTGTCAGCGGCAAGCTCGAATTATGGGCCATTTTGGAGTTGCGCCTGCAGGAGAGTTGCCAAATAAGCCTCCATGACCGACAGATCATAGTGACCGGAATTCCACGCTTGGTCAGCAGCTTGGAGCGCCTGGTAATAGGGCTGCCGGTTTTCTCGGATTCTTTCCGGGACAATTTTATTCCCAGGTAACAATGCGCCGCTTCGGGCGCACAAGAGATAATAGCATACAGCTTGCGCGATTCGTCCGTTCCCTTCAATGAACGGATGCACCCAGTTCAGGCGCCATAGGCCATAAGCTGCCAACAACGTCGGTGTTAATATGTACCAATTCTCGTTTATGAATGAGATGTATCTGTCCATTAAGTCGTCCACCTCATTAAAATGGGGTGGGATATGCTTTCCGACGTATATAGGTTCGTTTCTGAACCTGCCTCCAAATTGGGATATATTCGCTACAACTACTGCGTTAAGACTCCACAGAAAATATTTGTCGAACGCCTTTGGACCCTGTTTTATTCCTATTTCAACACAATTGGTCAGGAAGTCATACTGCCTAATTAGATTCTTTTCTTGTATCTTCTGATACAAATCGGGATCGAACTGTTGATGGACGAGCATAAGAAAAGCCCGGCCTAAGCCGGGCTCCCTCACTATCGCGCTGCTATTGTTGTTGGACGATGCGACTGATCTGAGATGACAGTCGCACCGACTCCTTCGTTATTCCACTACCCTCCGGCGCATTACCATAGGCAAAGCTTACCCGCTGTTCCCGGAGCTGATCCTCGGTGACAACGGTGGCGCGCGCGACCTCAAGCAAGCGATCAAGTTCGGGCCGTTCCGGCGTCTCGCCCAACAATGGTTTCCTGTCGGCCATGTCGATTCTCCCTCGGACAAAGTCACCTTATGCGGAATTTCCTGCTTAAGTGTGACCGAGAATCCACGCCTACCTTATATATTGTGGGCAAAGCCGTTGGCAACCGACCGCCTGCTGCTCAAGTCAATGCTCTCACGCCGCCGTCGCCAGGAAGCGGCGCGGATCGGTCGCGGTCGGGTGGCGAAGCGCGAGCGCCGAACAAAGATCCGCAAGCGACGCGAGATTGTGGATGGGACGGAACTCGTCCACATGCGGCAACATCGCGCGAATCCCCGCGGCGCGCGCCTCGAAGCCGCCGTAGCGCAAGAGAGGGTTGAGCCAGACGAGCCGACGGCATGACCGGTGCAAGCGATCCATCTCGAAGGCAAGGTCATGATCGACCCTGCGCTCGAGCCCGTCCGTGAACAGCAAGACGATCGGCCCTCCCCAGAGCGCCCGGCGCGACCAATCGCGATTGAATTCGTGAAGCGTATCGGCGATGCGCGTGCCCCCGGCCCAATCCTTCACGATGGCGCCGCAGCGCGCCAGCGCGTCGTCGGGATCGCGGGCGCGGAGCTGGCGCGTCACATTGGTCAGCCTCGTGGCGAAAAGAAAGACCTGCACCCGGCCCCTCGCTTCCATCAAGGCGTGGAGGAAATGGAGGAAAATGCGGGTATAATCGTCCATCGAGCCTGAAATGTCGCAAAGCGCGACGATCGGCGGATGGCGAACGCGACGGCGGCGCCGCGCGAGCTCGATCGCCGCGCCGCCCGAGCGCAAGGAGCGTCTGAAGCTTGCACGCGGATCGATGCGCGCTCCTCGCGGATCGGCGATGAACCGACGTGTCTTCACCGCGTCTTGCGGCATCATGAGCGCTGCGATCCGCCGCCTCGCTTCGGCGATCTCGTCTGCCGTCATCTGCGCGAAGTCCTTCGCCTGAAGAAGCTCCGTCGAGGACGCAAGAAGCTCGGTTGAAATCTCGGTTTCTTGCGTTCTTTTCTGCTCGCGCTCCACCTTCGGCTGCAAGGCTTCGTTGACGCGAAGCGCGCCGGCCTCCTGCTTCTGGCGCTCGGCCGCCAGCGAAGGAGCCATCGGGCTCATCGCGGCGATCATCTTTTCGAGGAGGCCGCGCCGACGAAAGAAGATATGAAAGGCTTGCTCGAAGATCGGGCTGTGCTCGTGACGGGTCACGAAGACGCTATGCAGCGTCCAGTAGAAATCGTCGCGTCCGCCGATTCCCGCCGCCTCGATCGCGGCGAGCGCGTCGAGCACGGTGCCCGGCCCGACCGGCAAGCCCGCCTTGCGCAGGGCGCGCGCGAAATACGCAACATTGTCGGCCAGATGATTTTCGCTCATCCGTGCGCCGCCGCTCTCGCCTCCTCGATCAGCTCGGCAACGCGGCCTCCCTGCACTTTGGCGATGTCATCCTGGTATTTGAGCAGCACACCGAGCGTATCTGAAACCTCGGTCGGGTCGAGCGCGACAGCGTCGAGCTCGGCGAGCGCGGAAGCCCAATCGAGGGTCTCTGCGACGCCCGGCACCTTGAACAAATCCTCCTTGCGGATCGCCTGGACGAAGGCGACAAGCTCGCTCGCCAATCGCTTCCCGATGCCGGGGGATTTGGCGCGAACAATCGAAAGCTCGCGCTCGGCGGAAGGATAGTCGAGCCAGTGATAGAGACAGCGGCGCTTCAGCGCGTCGTGGATTTCTCGCGTGCGATTGGAAGTGATGATGACGATCGGAGGATGGGGCGCCTTGATCAGCCCGAGCTCGGGAACCGTCACCTGGAAATCCGAGAGAAGCTCGAGAAGATAGGCTTCGAAGGCCTCATCGGTCCGATCGAGCTCGTCGATGAGGAGAACGGGCACGCCCGCGACATCGGGCTCGAGCGCCTGCAGCAACGGACGCTTCACCAGGAAACGTTCGGAAAAGATGTCCTCCTCGATGCGCTTCTTGTCGAAACCGGTCTCGGCGCTCTCGGCCTCGGCGAGTCGGATGGCCATCATCTGTCCGGCGTAGTTCCATTCATAGACGGCCGAAGAGACATCCAAACCTTCATAGCATTGCAGGCGGATGAGCTTTCGGCCGAGCGTCGCGGCGAGGACCTTGGCGATCTCGGTCTTGCCGACGCCCGCTTCGCCTTCGAGAAAAAGGGGCCGCCCGAGCCTCAGCGCCAGAAACAGGACCGTGGCGAGCGCACGATCGCCGACATAGCCGCCCGATTTCAGGAGCTTCAACGTCGCATCGATCGATTGCGGGAGGGTGGTGGCGGAGTTCGTTGTCACGCGGGCAGGCCACATAATTGCGGGGTTAGGGAAACGGCGTCGCCTCGAGCGAGGCTTGCGCATAATGGCATGCGTAGGGGGGTGTTGTCGAAAAACGATCTCGGGCAGCCTTGGTTTCAGCGCATGTCCGATTACAGCTCGCAGGCCTTGAAGGCCGCGCTGTGATACTGTCCCGCGGCTTCCGAGAAGCAGCAGAAGACGACGCAGCGAAGGCTTCCGGCATTCTTTTCGATGTCGCGCTTGACGGTCTCGACAGCGATCTTGGCCGCGCGTTCCGGCGGGAAGCGATACACGCCCGTCGAGATCGCGGGGAAGGCGATGGAGCTCAGCTCGTTCTCGCGAGCGATCGCCAGCGCTCTTTCGTAGCAGGAGGCGAGCAGGCGATCGGAGCGCCTTTCATCTTTGCTCCAAACCGGTCCCACCGCGTGGATGACGTAGCGCGCCGGCAAGCGATAGCCGCGTGTGATCTTCGCGTCACCGGTCTCGCAGCCGCCAAGCGTGCGGCACTCGGCCAGGAGCTCCTTGCCGGCGGCGCGATGGATTGCGCCATCGACGCCACCACCTCCCAGAAGCGAAGTGTTCGCCGCGTTCACGATCGCGTCGACTTCGAGCGTCGTGATGTCGGCGATGACCACCTCGAGCGCCACGCCCGAGAGCGATGCTTGCGCGAGGGGCGTAGCGGAAGCCGGCATTACTCACCCTTCGAGGAAGTTGAGGCCATGACGCTCTCCTTACGCCATTCTGTCTCACGTCACGTTCAGAAAGGCGCTCATCCGGATTTTCCCTCTCCCGCAAGAGCGGCGCGCACCCGATCGCGCGTGAAAGGCACGGTGCGCAACCGGACGCCGCAAGCATCGTGAACGGCGTTGGCGAGCGCCGCCGCCACCGGAGCGGACGCGGCCTCGCCCGCGCCGAGAGGAGGCTCGTGCGGCCGCTGCACGAGATCGATGAGAAGCTCGGGCACGTCGGGGAAGGTGAGGATGGGATAGCTCGCCCAATCGGCGCTCGTCACGCCTCGACGATCGAACTTGATCTCCTCGAAGAGCGAGCGACTCAAGGTCTGCAGGATGTTGCCTTCGACCTGAGCTTTGACCCCGTCGGGGTTCACCATGAGGCCGCAATCATGGGCGCAGGCGACGCGGCGGACACGGATGACACCCGTCTCGCGATCGACCTCGGCTTCCATGGCGATCGCGACATAGTTTTCGCTGTCCTTGTAATGCACGTAAGCAAGGCCGCGTCCGATGCCGCCGGGGCCAGGTGAAGGCCGGGGCTGCCAAGCGATGAGAGCGGCCGCGCGCTCGAGAACCTCGATGCCGCGCGGATCCTGGAGAGAGGCGAGACGAAACGCCAGCGAATCCTCGCGAGCCTTCACGGCAAGCTCGTCGGTGAAGCTCTCGACTGCGAAGATATTCGCGATCTTGCCCGGTGCGCGAATATTGGAGGGCCGCAACGGCGCGTCCTTCAGCCAATGTGCGAGGACCTCGACATTTTGGACCGCGTAGGGCGGTGACGCATTCTGGCTGATGAGCCCCGTGGAGAGGCCGAGCGGCTGCTTCGCTCCCGCTGCCTGCGGACCGAGGAGCGGCACATTCGGCAGGCTCGCCGTCGCTTTCGGAATCCACATCTGCGTGCGCCAAGCCGCGATCTTGCCGTCGTCGCCAAGGGCTCCTTCGAGTGCAAGGAGCTGTGGAGGTCCTTTCGGATCGAAGCGATGCTCGTCCTCGCGCATCCATTGCACGCGCACCGGACGGCCCACCGCGCGCGACATCAGCGCGGCGTCGGCCGCGGCATCGTCATGGCCGTTCATGCCGTAACAGCCGGCACCGTCGACATAGATCAGCCGCACGGCCTCATCCGGCAGCCCGAGAAAATGCGCGAAGGCGAAGCGGAAGCGGTGCGTCGCTTGCGAGGCCGTCCAGATCGTCGCCTTGCCGTCTCGTACGTCGGCAACGGCGCAAGAGGGACCCATGGAGCCGTGCGTCTGCACCGGCCAATAGAATTCGGCGCGCAGGCGATCGCCCGCCGCCGCGAGGACGGAGGGCGCGTCACCCTTCTTCATCAAGGTTTCGTCGCTTTCAAAGGGACCGGCTCGCATCGATTGGCGCACGGCCTCATTGCCGACGAGACTATCTCGCATCTCCCAATCGGCCTTCAGCGCGCGCGAGGCGCGCACGGCGTCCCATTCGTCGTCGGCGACAACTCCGAGGAAATTCTCGATGCGCACGACTTTCGCGCCGGGAATGTGAGCGATCGAGCTTTCGTCCACTGAGACGAGCCTCGCTTCAACCGCCGGAGGCCTCACCGTGCGCCCGTGCAACATTCCGTCGACGCGCAGATTGTGGATGTAGGGATGAGTGCCGAACACCTTCGCGGGAAGGTCGGGCCGCCTGAGCGGCTTGCCGACGAGGATGTAGTCATCGGGATTGCGCAGCGGCGCCTTCGGGTCGAGCTTGAGCGCAAATTGCCGGTCGCCGATCAGGTCGCCGAAGCCGATGCCCGCGCCTCCCTGTTTCGGGCGCACCTCGCCTTGTTTCGCCTCAACTTCCCCGAGGGATATACCGAGGCGCTCGGCACCCAGGCGCATCAAAGCCTCGCGCGCGGTCGCCGCGGCCTGGCGGATTTGGACACCCCCGCGCGGCACTCCCGTGCTTCCCGCGGTCGAGCCTTGATCCGGGGTCAGGGCCGTATCGCCTTCGATGAGCCTGATCTTTTCGAGGCCGATGCCGAGCTCTTCCGCCGCCATTTGCGGAATGGCGATGCGCAGCCCCGTTCCGAGATCGACCTTGCCGCAATAGATCGTCACGCTCCCATCGGGATGAAGCGCAAGATAGGCATCGACAAGTGCAGGATCGAGAACGCGACCGGCGAGGCCGGCCGCGCCCGCCACTTGCGCAAAGCCCGCCTCCGGCGCACCCAAGGCGACGACAAGAGCGCCCGTGCTCTTCAAGAAGGCCCGGCGCGAAAAAGGAGCGTTCATTTCTTTTGCCCTCCCGTCGCCCGCAGAACGGCGCGCAGCACCCGATCATGGGTGCCGCAGCGGCAAAGATTTCCAGCCAAGGCCTGCTTAATTTCATCAAGACTGGGTTTGGGATTTTGCGCGATGAGGGCAGCGCTCGTCATCACCATGCCGTTGGTGCAATAGCCGCATTGCGCGGCGGCTTCCGCAATGAAGGCCGCCTGCACCGGATGCGGCTTCTCGGCCGTCCCGAGCCCCTCGATCGTCGTGATCTTCATCCCTTTCGTGGCCGAGATCGGCAGCTGGCAGGAGCGGATCGGTGCGCCATCCGCGATCACCGTGCAAGCTCCGCATTGCCCCAGCCCGCATCCGAATTTCGGTCCGGTGAAGCCAAGCGCATTGCGGAGCACGTAAAGGAGCGGCTGGTCAGGGTCGCCGCTTTCGACGCGACGCTCCCTCCCGTTCACGGTGAGGGTGTAAGACATCATCGCCTCCTCGAGCGTGATCCGACGGGGTCATGCTCCACGCAAAGTGAGAGCCTGGTTACAGCCTTTCCAAAAAGCTCGGCGTCTTTTTTTAAAAATCGCCCAGCGAGAACGAAGCTCCCGGGCGAAGCTCGATGAGTTCTCCGGACGAGTTTCCTCGAGTCGCGCCGAGGCCACACATTCTTCGCATGATGGCTGCGCCTCGGCGCGCCATCATGCTCCGCCGCGATGATCAAGTGTGATTTTGTCGGAAATCGGTTGCTGTTATTTCCCGAGCGCCTTGGCCACGGCGCGCTGCGTCATCACGGCGACGAGATGCGCCCGATAGTCCGCGCTCGCGTGGATATCGGCATTCATGATTCCCGCATCGGCCTTGAGGCCATCGAGCGACTTCGGATTGAACCTTTTGGCAAGCGCTTCCTCGGCCGCCTTCCAACGAAAGACGCCCTGATTGCCGGCGCCCGTCACCGCGACGCGAATGTCCGACCCCTTTTTCGCGACGAACACGCCGACAAGCGCGAAGCGCGAGGCTGGATTGCGGAACTTCATATAGGCCGCGCGCGACGGCGGCTTGAAAGCGATGCGCACGATGATCTCGCCCGGCTCCAGGGCCGTCTCGTAGAGGCCTTTGAAGAATTCGCCCGCTGGAATTTTGCGCTGATTGGTCACGATGATGGCGTTGAGCGCTAGGCAGGCGGCAGGATAATCCGCGGCCGGATCGTTATTGGCGATCGAACCGCCGATCGTGCCGCGATTGCGCACCGCCGGATCGCCGATCATGTGGGCCATCTCGGCGAGCGCCGGGATCGACGTCTTCACGACATCGGAAGCGGCCACCGCCGCATGGGTGGTCATGGCGCCGATGAGCAAGGAGCGCCCGCGCTGCTCGATGCCTGCAAGATCCTTGATCGAGCCGAGATCGACGAGAGCGGACGGGCTCGCCAACCGCTGTTTCATCGTCGGCAGGAGCGTGTGGCCGCCCGCGAGGATCTTGCCGTCCTCATGCTTCGCCAACGCTGAGGCCGCGCCCCGCACGCTGTTCGCGCGCACATATTCGAATGCATACATCGCTCTGTTCTCCTAAAATCTCATTGCGCCGCGAGCTTTTGCGGCGCGCGCTGGCAGGCCTTCCACACGGTCTCGGCCGTCGCCGGCATCGAGACATGCTCGTGCCCGACAGCATCCGTGATGGCATTGATGACGGCGGCCGGAGCCGCGATCGCGCCCGCTTCCCCGCACCCTTTCACGCCGAGCGGGTTCGAGGGACATGGCGTGACCGTCATGCCGACATGGAAGGAAGGCAGATCGTCAGCGCGCGGCATGGCGTAATCCATGTAGCTTGCCGTGACGAGCTGCCCTTCCGCGCTGTAACGCGCGCCCTCGAGCAGCGCCTGACCGACACCTTGCGCGATGCCGCCATGCACCTGGCCCTCGACGATCATCGGGTTGATGACCACGCCGAAATCATCGACCGCCGTCCAGCGATCGATGCGCGTGATGCCGGTGCCGGGATCGACCTCGACCTCGCAGATATGCACGCCCGCCGGGAAGGTGAAGTTCGTGGGATCGTAGAAAGCGCCCTCTTTGAGTCCGGGCTCCAATTCCTGGCCCGAGAACTTATGCGCGATATAAGCTTGCAAGGCGATCGCGCCGAAGTCGGCCGTCTTGTCCGTGCCCTTCACGGAGAACTTCCCGTCCTTGAACTCGATGTCGCCGGCCGATGCCTCGAGAACATAGGCGGCAACCTTCTTGCCCTTGTCGATCACCTTGTCGAGCGCCTTGTAGATCGCGGTCATGCCGACGGCGCCCGAGCGCGACCCATAGGTGCCCATGCCGAACTGCACCTTGTCGGTATCTCCATGCACGATGGCGACATTCTCGATCGGCACGCCGAGGCGCTCCGAGACGAGTTGCGCGAAGGTGGTCTCATGACCTTGGCCGTGGCTGTGGGAGCCCGTGAGAACCTCGATCGTGCCGACCGGATTGACCCGCACCTCGGCGGATTCCCACAAGCCGACGCCCGCGCCGAGCGAGCCGACCGCTTGCGAGGGCGCGATGCCGCAGGCCTCGATGTATGACGAGAAACCGATGCCGCGCAGCTTGCCGTTCTTGGCGCTCTCGCGCTTGCGCTTGCCGATATTCGCGTAATCGGCGATCTCCATCGCTTTGGCGAGCGAGGCCGAGTAGTCGCCAGCGTCATAGGTCATGATCACCGGCGTCTGGTGCGGGAAGCTCTTGACGTAGTTCTTGCGCCGGAACTTCGCGGGATCCTGCCCAAGCTCGCGCGCCGCGGCCTCGACGAGGCGCTCGACGACGAAGGTCGCTTCCGGCCGTCCGGCGCCGCGGTAGGCATCGACGGGGGTCGTGTTGGTGTAGACGCCGTCGACCTCGCAATAGATGTTGGCGATATCGTATTGGCCGGAGAGCAGCGGCGCATAAAGATAGGTCGGCACCGAGGACGAGAAAGTCGAAAGATAGCCGCCGAGATTCGCGATCGTCTTCGCCCTGAGCGCAGTGATCTTTCCGTTCTCATCGGTCGCGAGTTCGGCATGCGTGACATGGTCCCGCCCGTGCGCGTCCGAGAGAAAGGCTTCGGTTCGATCCGAGGTCCATTTGACGGGGCGTCCCACTTTCTTGGCGGCCCAGACGCAAACTGTCTCCTCGGCGTAGATGAAGATCTTCGAGCCGAAGCCCCCGCCGACATCGGGAGCGATGACCCTGAGCTTGTGCTCGGGCGCGATGCCGATGAAGGCCGAGAGCACGAGACGCGCCACATGCGGGTTCTGGCTCGTGGTGTAGAGCGTGAACACGCCGTCGCCCGTATCGTATTCGCCGATCGCGGCGCGCGGCTCCATGGGATTGGGCACGAGACGGTTGTTGGTGAGATCGATCTTCGTGACGTGCTTTGCGGCCGCAAACGCCGCATCGGTCTTCGCCTTGTCGCCGAGGTGCCACCGATAAACGGTATTGTCGGGAGCGACATCGTGGATCACGCCGGCGCCTTGTCGCTGCGCCGTCGACGTGTCGACCTCGGCAGGGAGCACCTCGTAATCGACGCGAATGGCTTCCGCGGCGTCCTTCGCTTCGCCGAGGGTCTCGGCAATGACGACCGCCACATGATCGCCGACATAGCGCACCTTGCCTTGCGCCAGCGCCGGGTGGGGGCCGGCCTTCATCGGCGTGCCGTCCTTCGAATGGATCATCCAACCGCAGATGAGGCCGCCCACCTTATCGGCAGCGATGTCATCGCCGGTGAAAACCGCGATGACGCCCGGCTTCCTCATCGCTTCCTGCGTGTCGATCGATTTGATCTTCGCATGCGCATGCGGCGAGCGCAGGAAATAGGCTTGCACCTGGCCCGACCGGTTGATGTCATCCGTGTAGCGACCTTTTCCGGTGATGAAGCGGTGGTCCTCCTTGCGTCTCACCGCTGCGCCGATGCCTGTCGATGTCATGTGGATCCTCCCGAGCTTTTGTCCGTGCCCGCGGCTCTTCTGTCGTCGCCGCTCAGGCAGGCCTTGTTATTTGAACCGTCGGAGCTCCGGTCGCGCCATGGG
This sequence comes from Hyphomicrobiales bacterium, assembly GCA_019247795.1. Lineage (GTDB taxonomy): Bacteria > Pseudomonadota > Alphaproteobacteria > Rhizobiales > Beijerinckiaceae > GAS188. Next base: position 13,179 of record JAFBAK010000161.1, read on the forward strand.
CGGCCGCGCTGCTCCTGGGGCCCGTCGTCCCGTCTCGCTTCAGGGCCTGTGCTTCACTCGGCCGCTTGCTGCAGGCCGGCATGGCCGCGCATCGCCTTGGCGCCGGCGGCGATCGATTTCACGATGTTGTGGTAGCCTGTGCAACGGCAGATATTGCCCTCGAGCTCCTCGCGGATCGTGTGCTCTTCGAGGTCATTGCCCTTGCGATTGACGATGTCGATTGCCGCCATGATCATTCCCGGCGTGCAAAAGCCGCATTGCAAGCCGTGATGCTCGCGGAAGGCGGCCTGCATGGGATGCAGGTCTTCGCCCTTCGCCAGACCTTCGATCGTCGTGATGTTCGCGCCCTCGCATTGCAGCGCGAGCACACTGCACGACTTCACGCTCTTGCCGTCCATATGGATGGTGCAGGCGCCGCACTGACTGGTGTCGCATCCGACATGAGTGCCTGTGAGGCGTTGATGTTCCCGCAGGAACTCGACCAGCAAGGTGCGAGGGTCGACATTTCCCCTCACGGCCTTGCCGTTGATCGTCATGGAAACGCTTGCCATCTAATCCTCCACGCGGAGCCCGTGACGAGGCCCGCCAATTGCAGCCCGCATCGGCCATCGCCGCGGGCTTGGGAATCCGAAAGCGCGAAGGTCCCCAGGTTACGCATGGGCCCGATCGGGCAGCGCTCGGACGCCTCGTTTTTCGATACATTCCAGTCTTGACCCCAGGAAAACGGGTGTCAAGCTTATTCAACGAAATTTGAAAGGCGGATTCGTGCCGTTTTCCT
>JAFBAK010000202.1 GCA_019247795.1 Hyphomicrobiales bacterium
GGGCCCCAGGAGATTTGCTCGAAGGTGAGCACGTTGTAGATCGCCGAAGGCAAGGTGCGTGTCGTCTTGCCGCCCAGCACCACGGAAAAAATGAAATTGTTCCACGAGAAGATGAAGGCGAGGATGGCCCCCACGACGATGCCGGGGCGCGCCAAGGGGAGCGCGATGTAGCGAAAGCCCTGCCAGGGCGAAGCGCCGTCCACGAGCGCCGCGTCTTCGAGCTCCAGCGGCACATTCTCGAAATATCCGATCATCACCCAGACGATGATCGGAACCGTGATCACGAGATGGGTAAAGAGAAGCGCGGTGATCGTGCCGTTGAGGCCGATGAGCTGGAACACGAGAAAGAGCGGGATGAGATAGGAGAGTGCCGGCGTGATGCGCGCTATGAGAATAAGGAAGGCGAATTTCGCGGATTTCGCGCGCGCGATGCCATAGCCTGCGGGCACGCCGACGATGAGCCCGACCACGACCGCGCCGCCGGTCACCAGTATCGAGTTCCAGAGATAAAGGAGGAAGTTGTTCTTGGCGAAAACGTCGCGGAAATTGTCGAGCGTCGGCGGGTTCGGAATGAAGATCGGCGGAAAGGCCGTGTTGTCGGCGTCGTTCTTCAAGGATAAGGAAAGCATCCACAAGAAAACGAGGATCGCCGGCGAGACGAGCGCCACGAGCGACAGCAGGAAGCCGACCTTGCCGGCAATGCGTCTCGGGCCGTAGGGGCGCGCCATGGTTCAGGCATTCCATTTCGAACGCTGTCGCGCATAGAGGAGCAAGAGCGACAACAGCACGATGATGATGAAGAACACCACGACCAGCGCCGACGCGTAGCCGAGCTTGTAGAATTGAAACGCCTGCAGATAGAGGAAGATATTCATCGTCTCCGACGCGGTGCCTGGGCCGCCTTGCGTGATGACGAAGATGTTGTCGAACACCTTCAGGGCGTCGATGGTGCGCAGCATCACGGCGATCATCACGTAGGGCCAGACGAGCGGCAGCGTGATGTGGCGAAAAAGATGCCAGGCGTTGGCGCCATCGATGATGGCGGATTCGTAGGGCTCCCTCGGCAGGCTCGCGAGGCCGCCGAGCACAATGAGCATGACGAGCGGCGTCCATTGCCAGACCTCGATCATCACCAATGTCGGGATCACGGTCGATGGATCGTAGACCCAGGCCTGAGGCGGAATGCCGACGAGCGAAAGCAGATAATTGAGGACGCCGAGTTGCGGGTGGAACATCATCGTCCACACGAGCGCCACCGCGACGGGCGTTGCCATCATCGGCATGGTGAAGACGGTTCGCAGGATGCCGCGCAGCGGAAATTCGCGGTGGAAGACGACCGCAGCCGCGACCCCGAGGATCACGGGCAGGATCACGGCAAGCGCGGTGAACCAGAAGGTCCGCCCGACCGCCTCGAGGAAGCGCTCGTCCTGGAAGAGGATGGCGTAATTCGACCAGCCGATGAAGGCCGAGCCTCCACCGATTTTCCAATCCTGCGTCGACATGTAGAGGGTGAAGAGCCACGGAAACACGATGACGGCGAGGATCGCGACGACCGCCGGCACCGCGAAAACCCAGTATTTGCGGGAGAAATCGTAAGGCGAAGCCGGGCGTGTCGGCGGCGCTTCGACGCTTTGCTGGGGTATGTTGGCCACAACGCCCGCCTCGGCGCGAAGCTCAAGACGCGTGAGCTCGCTACTCATCTCCTCGTCTCGCTTGCCTTGGCAAGACGGTTTTCTTGCCTCTTCTTGCGGCCCCTCACGCCTTCTCGCTCGCCGCAAGAACCGGCCTGAAGGCCTCGGTCGCCTTCCTGAGCTCGGTCGCGGGATCCGCGCCCGTGAGCGTGTTGGTGAGCGCGACGCCGAAGACGTCGCGGAACTCCTGCACCGGGATGATGACGGGGAGACCCGGCCGCCCGATCTTCGCCGACTCCAGGATGCAGTCGAACCATTGCGGGCCGAATTTCGAGGCGGTGACGGTCTCCCGATCCGCATAGACGGAATTGCGTGCCGGCGCCCCGCCGCCTTCCTTGAGGAAGCGGAGCTGGTTCACTTTGTTCGTCGCCCATTGAATGTAGAGCCAGGCTGCCTGCTTCTTCTTCGAGGCGGCGGAAATCCCAAGACCATCCGCGAAGGTCGCCGAATGATGCGCCTTCGGGCCCGGCGGGGTGACGCCGTAACCCACCTTGCCGACGACACGCGAGACCTTCGGATCCTCGACGGGCGCCGTGAAGCCGATGCCGTCGAGCCACATCGCCGCGCGCCCTTGCATGAAGCTCGTCTGGCACTCGTTCCAATTGAAGCCGATAGTGCCGGGCGGCGCATAATTCTTGTTGAGATCGCGATAATATTCGGCGGCCCAGATCGCCTCGGGCGTATGGGTGAGGAGCTTGCCGGAGGCATCGATCGTCTCGAGGCCCTCGCCGAGGAGCCAGCTCGTCCAGACGGGGATGTTGGCGTTCTTCAGTCCGCGCGAGACGAAGCCGTAGATGCCCTTCGAGGGCTCGGTGAGCGTCTTCGCGGCCGTCTTCAATTCGTCGAGCGATTTCGGGTATTCGAGACCCTTCTGCGCGAAGAGCTCTTTGTTGTAGTAGATCATCCAGTAATCGACGAAAATCGGGATCGTATCGAGCCGACCGTCGCTTTGCGTCGCATAATCGAGGCCTGCCTTGCCGAAATCGGCGAAGTCGTAATCGGGCGCGGTGATCGACGCGTCAGAGAGATAAGGGCGCAGATCCTCCATCCATTTGCCCTTGGCGGCGATGCGCTTTTGCACATGAAGCGCGAGGTTCACCACGTCGAAGCTCGGGCTGCCCGAAGTGAACTCGATCATCACCTTCTGGCGCTGCTGCTGCTCGGGAATCTGCTCGGACGAGACTTCGATGCCGGTAAGCTCGCTGAATTCCTTCTCGTAGCGCTGATAGATATCGGCGCGTGGCGACTTCGCGAGAACGACATCGATCTTCTGGCCAGCGAACCGCTTCCAATCGAACTGCGATTGCGCATTGGCCTTGCGCACGAAAGCGGGCGCGCCGAGCGCCAAGGCCGCCGCCCCGGCTTGCATGAGGCGCCGGCGGGACGGGCGCGCGATGTTGTGCTGCGACATTGACGAAATCTCCTTCACGCTTCCTGCCCAGGTGACACGCGTTGTTTCGCGAGCCGCTTCGTCCCCAAGGCTTGCGATTTTGAATGGAATCCTAAAAGCCTTCCCGACGCAGGGCAATCGCATTATGGCGCGAGCGCCGATCGATGAAAGCTCGGATTTGTTTTTCCTGGAGATTGCCCATGCCGCATGCCGAGCTCAAAGGAGTTTTTCCGTATCTCGTCTCGCCCGTCGACGCGGATGGGCGCATCAAGACCGATGTGCTCACCGCCCTTGTCGAGCATTTGATCGAAGCGGGCGTGCACGGCTTGACGCCGCTTGGCTCGACGGGAGAGTTCGCCTATCTCGACACTTCGCAGAGAATGGAGATCGTCGATTGCGTCGTGCGGGCGGCGCGTGGACGCGTCCCCGTCATTGCGGGCGTTGCCTCGACCACGACCGCCGGCGCGGTCGAGCTCGCACGCAAATTCGTCGAAATCGGCGTCGACGGCGTGCTCGCCATCCTCGAAGCGTATTTCCCCATCTCCGAGGCCGGGATCGAGGCGTATTTCAGGGCGATCGCAGAAGCCGTCCCCTGCCCCATCGTGCTTTACACCAACCCGCAATTCCAACGATCCGACCTTTCGCTCCCGGTGATCAAGCGCCTCTCCGAGGTCGAGAACATCCGCTACATCAAGGACGCTTCGACGAACACGGGTAGGCTCTTGTCGATCCTGAATGCGACAGAGGGACGGATGAAGGTATTCTCGGCTTCAGCGCATATTCCGGCTTGCGTGATGCTGATCGGCGGCGTCGGCTGGATGGCGGGACCGGCCTGCATCGTCCCGCGTGAAAGCGTCGCGCTCTATGAGCTGGCGCGACGCGGAAAATGGGAAGAGGCGATGCGCCTGCAACGCAAATTATGGGCCGTGAACGAGGCCTTCGCCAAATATTCGCTCGCCGCCTGCATCAAGGGAGCGCTCGAGATCCAAGGCTTCGAGGTGGGCGACCCGCTGCCCCCGCAATCACCGCTGAACTCGGAAGGTCGGGAGGAAGTGCGTAAAGCGTTGGAGCGAGTAGCGAGTAGCGAATAGCGCGCTTCCAACTACTCGCTACCTCGCTACCTCGCTATTCGCTCTCTATGGTGCCGGCAAGAACGCGTCCGTGCGTCCCATGAGGCGGTAGGCGACGAGCCCGATCCATTCCTTCGTCACGACATCGGTCAGGCGAAGGCCGCGCGCCACCTCGTAGAAGCCGCGCCACGCATAAGCCGGGCCGGGAGCGCGGAAATCGACCGGATAGGGAATCACCGGAAAACCCGCGCGCCGAAAAGTCCCGACGGATCTCGGCATGTGCCAGGCCGAGGTGACGAGAAGCCAAGTCTCGCCATCGCGGGGCTGCACCATCTCGCGCGTGAAAATCGCGTTCTCGTAAGTCGAGCGCGAACGGCTCTCGACCATGATCCGTGAAGGATCGACGCCAAGCGTCTGCGCATAGCGGCGCACGAGGTCCGCCTCGCCCTCGCCGCGCGGATCGAAGAAGTCTCGTCCGCCGGTGAAGACGATCTTGGCGGAAGGATAGCGTCTTGCGAGATCGCCGAGCGCCAAGATGCGCTCGCCTGCATCATTGAGCGAAAGTGCGCCCGTCTCTTCGGTCTCGTATGTGCGAAGACCTCCACCGAGAACGATGAAGCCCGTGATCTGTGCCGGGAGAGGGCGCAGTTGCGGAAAGCGCGTTTCGAGTGGCGTCGCGAGCCAGTAAGCGAGCGGCGAGAAGCCGCAAACGAGGAGCCCGGCCATGCCGAGCGCGCCGTTGAGGAGTGCCTTGCGCGACATTACTCGAAGGCACGCCGCCGCGAGGCCGAGAAAAGCGAGAATCGTGAGCGAATTCGACGGCGTCGACACGATCCAGAGAAGCTTGCCGGGCACGAACACGGGCTGGACTCAATGCGCCGCGGCGTCAGGTTTTGCGAGCCTGCGCAAGCTCAGCGCCCGCGAGGCCACGAGGTCGGAAGCGCAAGACGCGGCCGCGAGCTCCGCGTCGCTGGCAGCGAGCACATGCGCCACGGCGCAAAGATCCCGCAGATCGAGCTCGAACTGGGCTTGCGAGGCCCGAAGCAAATGCCGGCCCGCATCATCAAGCCGCGACTCGAGCGCATGGTAGGTCTGCCGCGCGATCACGTTCCACGCCTCTTCGCGCCGCTTCTCGCAGCTGAGAACCGCGCTTGCGGCGCCTCCACCGGAACCGGTCGCCCCGCAGGCCTGAAGAACGCGATCGCCACATTCATGCGGATCACGCCCGCGCATCGAGGGGTCGCCGAGACAGGCCTCGATCAGGGCGGCATCCGCCTCGGCGCCTGCGGCGGGTGGCGCCGCGCACGCGAGGCCCTGGGGGAGAAGGCAAAGGGCGAGCAGCGGCACGGCGGCCGCAAGGCGCCGAGACCATCGGTTCGCCATGAGATGTGCCGCGTTCATCCCTTGCTTTTCCACTGGGCTTCGTAACGCGCCTTGGTCTCGGCGTTCATCGGATAAAGGCCGGGCAGCGGCACCCCTTTCTCAACCTCCCGTACGATCCAAGCCTCCATGCGTTCCTGCTCGGTGCCGGCGGCCGCGACCTCGGCCGCGAGCGCCGCGG
>JAFBAK010000237.1 GCA_019247795.1 Hyphomicrobiales bacterium
CGCCTCTTGGATCTTGCGCGACACGGTCCGCTCTTGCGTGAGAAACAGGTTCTTGGCGAGCTGTTGCGTGAGCGTGGAACCGCCTTGCAGGCCACCATGGCCGCGACGCCACGCGGTGACCGCCAGCGCCCGTGCAAGCCCGATCGGATCGATGCCGAAATGCGAGTAGAAGCGGCGGTCCTCGATCGCCACGAAGGCCTTTGGCGCGTAGGACGGCAGCTCCGCGACCGTGACCGTGCGTCCCCCTGTCTCGCCGCGATTGGCGATCAGCGAGCCGTCGGAAGCGAGGATCGCCACATTGGGCGCGCGCTTCGGCACCGCGAGCTGATCGATCGGCGGCAATTTCGTGAAGTAGTAGCCGACGATTCCGGCAAGGCCGACCATGCCCCAGACGCAGAGCGTGACACTCCAGACGAAAAGCCGGCCGACGAGCGAGCGCCGTCGCCGGCCTTCCTTGCGGGAGCGGGACTTGCCGCGCCCCTTTCCCTTCGCGGACGCTTTGCGCGCCGCACGCTCAGCCACGTGTTTTACCGGTTGCGGCGTGGCACCGGGCTTGCGCTGAGGAAGCATGCGATCCTCGGGCCGCAGGCGCAAATCCTCCCCATCGCGCCCGGCGGCGCGCCCCGAATCGAAGGAAGGCTCCCGGCGCGTGCGCGCGTTCAAGTTCCATCCGCCCTGCCCTGTCGAGTTCTGCACTTCGCGCAATCACTGTCCGTCGAGCCCCTGTTTCGGTCTCGACTGTGATTGTGGCGGATTAAGGTGCGGTAAAGCTCCGCGATTCTCTCTTGCTTCGCGGAACCATCAGCCCTCAAGAGCCACGGATGGTGGCTTGAAGCTTTCGCTGGGCTTCGAGCACTGCTTGACTGTTCTGGTTGAGCGCGTTGATCAGGCGGTTGATCTCGCCGTTGAGCTTCGGATCGTTCGTCTGGATCGAGTTGCCCTCGATCTTGATGCCATCGTGATGCTGGTCGAGAAAGCTCACGAAGTTTTGCGCCGCTTGGAAGGCACCATCGACCGCCGGAAAAACGTCCTTGAAGCTCGAGGCTGGGGCCGTCACCGTCCTCTCATAAGCCTTGTCATAGACGGGCTTTACGTCATCGGGCTGCTTGAGCGCCGCATGGGCCGCATCAGCCTTGGCGAGCTCCGCGTCGATCGCCGCGCGCAGAGCCCGCATTCCTTCCATGGCCGTGGTGATATCGGCGCGTCGCGTCATCAGCTCGGCAACGGAGCGCACCATTCCTTTTTTGAATACTTGCTCCATCTGCGAGGTGACGTTCTTGTCCATACCCTCGTTGAAACTGAGGATGATGCCGTAGTCCTTGGCGTAAGCGCCAAAAGCTTTCATTTGCTCGTCGTTCGGCTTGGGCACGTGCAGACCCGGCTTGTCCAGGATGCGAGTTTGCAGGAATTCGGTGAACGCCTTGCGCTGGCTCGCTTCGTCATCGCCGCAAGCCGCAAGGCCGAATGCCGCCAAAAGGCCAACGACCAGGAACTGGCGCGTTAAAGTGAGCGTCATGATCGGCACCCCGAATTATGCTGCAGATCAATTAGAGATTTCGGCGATAAAAAGCCAGAGCGCTCTAACTTCGCGAATGAGAGAAGGCCAGCCGATTTCGAGCTGAGGAGCGAGGCCCCCATTTTTGCCGCGTGGCGAGAGCCCCGCCTCAGGGACCCTGCATCATGGCCTGGAACTTGCGTCCCGCATCCTGAATGGCCTGAGCGTTTGAAAGCATCGCGTCGATAAGACCGGTGAGCTCGCGATCGAGCTTCGGATCGATCGCCCGGATCGAGGTTACGTCGATCTTGATCGCGTCGGGATGCCGATCGAGATAGCTTGCAAAATCCTGTAGCCCCTGAATCTCGTTTTCGAAGGCCAGGAAAACTACCTCCTTGAACGTCTTTGCGCGCACCGTCACGGTCTTATCGTAAGCCTTGTCATAGACCGATTTGAGCTCATCGGACTGCTTGAGCGCCGCATGCGCCGAGCCCGCGCTGGTGAGTTCCGTGTCGAGCGTGGTACGCAGTGACCGCATTCCTTCGGTGGCGTCAGCGAGGTTGTCGCGCCGCGTCGCGAGCTCGCTAGGGAATCGCATCATGTTGTGAAACACTTGCTGTGCGCGCGGCGAGACGTTCTTGTCCCTCCCATCATTGAAGCGAAGGAGGATACCGTAATCCTGCGTGTATCCTCCGAAGGATTTCATTTGCTCCTCAGTTAACGCGGGCACATGAATCCCCGGATTGTCTATGATGCGGGTTTGCAGGAATTCGATAAAGGCCTTGCACTGGGTTGCTTCTTCATCGCCATAGGCGCTTACCCCGAGCCCTGCCATGAGGGCCGTGATGAGGAAAATGCGCGTCACGATCGACATGATGTTGTCCCCCCAAGAATCATGCTCATTCGCAAATGGCGCATGCCGTAGTCGGTCGTTGATTCTATTAAAGAGAGTCGCGATCGCGACCCCTCTCTTCGTCGAGCTGTTCAGTGGCTCGCGATCTGGCCGCCATCGGCCCGCAGGATCGACCCCGTCACGTAGCCCGCGGCTTCGCTCGCGAGGAACACGGCGACGGCCGCGTAATCCTCGACGGTGCCGTAGCGGCCGGCCGG
>JAFBAK010000278.1 GCA_019247795.1 Hyphomicrobiales bacterium
GTGCGCGCGCACCCCACGCACATCCCGTCCTGCGGCGAGATGAGGCAGATGCCGAGGCAGGGAGTTTCGATCAGATCCATGGTCGCGGTCGGGAGTGGGCTTGGTGGCTGACCGATAGACGAGGCGGATAGAAGGTCAAGCCCGGCCGAGCGGCAACCTGTCTCTGCCGAGGAATGAGCAGTGTGCGCATCGCGAGCAGGCGCTATCCGATGGCCAGCACGAAGTAGCAGACGAGCTCGCAGGCGACTTGCGCCGCACCCGCGACATCACCGGTCTGGCCGCCGATCTTGTGCTCGGCGAGCGCAGACACGCCCCAAGCCGCAAGGAGCGCGGCCCCGCAAGCGCCAAGCGCGCGCAAGGCGCCGAATTTTCCGACAAGCGCAAAAACGATCGCGATGCCGCAGCCGATGAGCACCGCATGGGTAAAGGCCGGAACAGGGAGCCGTCCGGCCGTCGCGCCGGCGCCGTCCCGTCGGGCGGGAAAAAGAAGCGCAAGCGGCATCAGCCCCGCGGCGCGCGACAGCGCGGCGGCGGCGATGAGCGCCATCGCGACGGCACGCGGACCGTCGAGCGCGAGGTCCGCGATGAGGGCCACCCGCAACAGGGCAGTCATAATGAGCGCCAAGCCACCGAATGTGCCGAGGCGGCTGTCGCGCATGATCTCGAGACGCCGTTCGCGACTGGCCTTGACGAAGAAGCCGTCGGCCGCATCGGCAAGTCCGTCCTCGTGCAAGGCGCCGGTGACGGCCATCCCTGTCGCGACGGCCAAGGTCGCGGCCACCAGCGTTCCAAATCCCAACGCATGCGCAAGCAGGATCGCGAGCGCCGCGATGGCACCGATGAGGGCGCCGGCGACCGGAATGGCGGGCGCGATCTTTGGGAAGTCGAGCGCCTCTTGCGTGAGCGGCGTCTCGGCGGGAAGGCGCGGAACGGGAAGTCGCGAATAGAAGCGTAGCGCCTCAGCCAGCGCGACGACGAAGGGGGAGCGAGCCGCCGAAACCCTCATCATGGCGCATTGCCAAATCGGCCAAGCCCGGCCAAGAAGCGCGGGAAGAAATTCGTAAACACGCGCGGCGAGCCCAAACGCAAATCTCCGATCATGGACACGAAGCCGAAGAGCCTGCCTTTCGACGACATCCGCGCGCTCGTCGCCGCCATGCCGGGCCCAGACGAGGCTGCCGTCAGGGCCGTGCGGGCGCGCGATGCCGTATTGACGAAGCCGCCCGGCAGCCTCGGGCGGCTCGAGACCATCGCAGAATGGCTCGCCGCCTGGCAAGGCCGCTCACCCCCAAAGGTCGAGCGTCCGTTGGTCGCGGTCTTCGCCGGCAATCACGGTGTGGTGGCGAAAGGCGTATCCGCCTTCCCGGCGAGCGTCACGCAGCAAATGGTCGCGAATTTTGCCTCCGGGGGCGCGGCGATCAACCAGATCTGCGCCACCTTCGATCTCGGCCTCAAAGTGTTCGACCTCGCGCTCGATCTGCCGACAGGCGACATCACCGAAGGGGCGGCGCTCAAGGAGGCCGATTGCGCGGCCACCATGGCGTTCGGCATGGAGGCGATCGCCGGCGGCGTCGATCTCCTGGCGCTCGGCGAGATGGGGATCGGCAACACCACGATCGCGGCCGCGATCTACACGGCGCTTTATGGCGGGCCGGCGACGCGCTGGGCCGGGCGCGGCACCGGGGTCGACGATGAGGGGCTGGGGCGCAAGGCGGCGGCGATCGAGGCCGCCATGACGCGCCATCAGGGACATCTCACCGATCCGCTCGGCGTGCTGCGCCGCGTCGGCGGACGAGAGGTTGCGGCGATCGCGGGCGCGATCCTGGCGGCCCGCACGCAGCGTATCCCCGTCATCCTCGATGGCTATGTGGTCACGGCGGCGGCAGCGGTGCTGCACGCGCTCGACCCGCGCGCGCTCGACCATTGCGTCGCAGGCCATTGCTCTGCCGAGGGCGCGCATGCGGACGTGCTTTGCCGATTGGGGCTCGTGCCGCTTCTCTCTCTCGACATGCGCCTCGGCGAAGGGTCGGGTGCCGCGCTCGCCGCCGGGGTTATCAAGGCGGCGGCACGCTGCCATTCCGGCATGGCGACCTTCGGCGAGGCGGGTGTCGACGAGAAGGGCGGCTGAGAATCTCCGCCTGGCTGCGTGCGATGCGTCTGTTGGCGTCTTCGCATCGGCTGCTATTGACATCGAGGCGCCAGGCGAACTTCTTCGAGGATCGAGGCGTCATACTGCCGGGAGAGCTCGCATGCATCGCATCTGCCGCGTCGCCGCGTTCGCCGCGATTTTTCTTCTCGCCGGCGGTTTCGGCTTTGTCCCCGCCCATGCCCAAGAGCCGGTGACCATCGGGCTTGTCGTGCCGCTTTCCCCGCCCGGCGATCCGACGGCGGGCCAGCTCATTCGCAGAGGGGCGGAGCTCGCACTCGACTACTACAACGGCAAGGGCGGCGTGCTCGGCGGCCGCAAGTTGCAATTATCGGTGCAGGACAGTCAGGGCCGCCCGGAAGGCGGCGTTGCGGCCTATCGGCGCGTCGTCGGCGAGGACAAGGCGGTCGCCGTCACTGGATTCTTCCATTCCTCCGTGAACATCGCGGCAAACGAGGTCGCGAAATCCATGGGCGTGCCGACCATCGGCACGCAAACCTCGGCTGCCGACATCACTGCCAAGCATTACGAAGTGGCCTTCCGCACTCATTTGATCGATCCGCTGCGCGTCGCGGCCTGGCTCGAATTCATGCAGAAGAAGGGCTTCAAACGGGTGTCGATGGTTGCCGAAACTTCCGATTACGGCGTCGGCCTCATCACCGAGACGGATCGACAGATCAAGGAAAAGAAACTGCCGATCGAGCTGCAGACCTTGACCTTCGATCGCACCTCGACGGATCTCACGCCGCAGCTTCTCCAGGTGAAGGCGTTCAAGCCCGATCTTCTCGTGAATGTCGGCGTCGGCGCGCCGATGGATCTGATGATCGAGCAGGCCGCGACACTTGCCATCACGCCGGCCGTGCCGATGCTCGTCTCTTACGACGCGCCGATCCGGCCGCAATTTTGGCAGCTCCACCCGAACACGGGCGACAAGCTCTACTTCATCGCCTATTACTCGCCCAAGCAGACGCTCTCCGAGATCGGCACCTGGTTCACCAAGGCTTATGAGGAGAAATACAAGGAATCGCCCGTCTACTCGTCGTTGAACGGCTTCGGCGATGTGGCGATCGTTGCGCAAGCCGTCGAACAGGCAAAAAGCACCGACCCGAAGGCAATCATCCAGTCGCTCGAGAACGGCAAATTTGCCTTCTGGTCCTCGGGCGACGTGACCTTCCCGAACGCCGACGGCGTCTTCTGGCATAATTTCTCGCCACCCGTTCTCATTCTCCAATTCCAGCGGCCGGGTCAGGATTGGAAAGAGGCGGAGGTCGCCTACGAAAGCGGCAAATAGCGCCTGGTCCAGACGATGACGCGCGGCGACCCGAGGCAATTTCGGTGGGTGAAATCAAATCCAGGAGAACCCTTGGCTTCGGGCACATTGCCGGAATCGAGCGTACTGGCACCGAAATTGGATCCGCGAGCGTGTGATGTGGTCGCTTGAGCTCTTCACTCAAGCACTCATCGCGGGCGTCGTCATCGGTGTGATCTACGCGCTGATGGCGCTCGGCATCACCTTCATCTATTCGATCGTGAAGATGATCAACTGGTCGATGGGCGAGTTCTACATGCTCGGCTCCTACGCCCAATATCTGATCGTCGCCTATTGGCTCGGACCCGATCTCTGGTATGTCGCTGCGATCTTGTCGGCAGCCACGGTGTTTTTCGTGGGCTGGCTGATCGAGCCCATCCTCATCAAGCCGATGTTCACCGGCGGCATCGAGCGGCGCGACGATTACGCGACCGTGGTGACGATCGCGCTCCTGCTTCTCCTGCGCAATCTCGCGACTGCGATCTCAGGCCCGTATCAGCGCACTCCCGGCTCGAATTTGCCCGGCGTGATGCTCGGGCCCTTGCCGGAAAGCGGTGCGCGCTTCGCAGCCTTCCTCGCGGCGCTCGCCGCCATCGCACTTTTCACCTTCCTGTTGAAACGCACCTGGCTCGGCTTGGCGCTCCGTGCGACCTCGCAAAGCCGTGTCGGTGCGCAAACGGCCGGCGTCGATGTCCTGTCGCTCGACAAGATCGCCTTCGGCATCGGTGTGGGTCTTGCCGGCCTTGCGGGCGCTTTGCTCGCACCCGTTTTCATGGTGTATCCCACCGACGGCGTCGTCACGACGACCAAGGGCTTCGAGATCATCGTCATCGGCGGGCTCGGCTCCGTGCCGGGCGCCCTGATCGCAGGCGTCGCGCTCGGCGTCGCCGAATCGCTCGGCGCCACTTTCATCGCGTCGGCGTATCAGAACGCTTACGGCTTCGTGCTCCTGCTCCTCGTGCTCGCGCTGCGTCCGAGCGGGCTTTTCGGCGAACGCCTGCGCCAGGCATGAACGGCGCCGCACCGATTCTCGAGACCCGCGGGCTCTCGAAGCGTTTCGGCGGCTTTCTCGCGAATGATGCGATCGATCTCTCCATCTCGGCGGGTGAGATCCGCGGCATCATCGGGCCGAATGGCGCGGGAAAATCGACGCTCATCAACTTGATGACGGGCGTGCTGCAGCCGAATTCCGGCGATGTGCTCCTCGCCGGGGAAAGCCTCGTCGGGCGCAAGCCCCATGAGATCGCCCGCAAGGGGCTCGTGCGTTCCTTCCAGGTGAGTCGCATCTTCGGCAACCTGTCGTTGCTCGACAATCTCCGCGCGCCCTTACTTGCGGCGGTGAGCACGCGCGACGTCCGCGCCGAAGGCGTCGCGAAAGCCCATCGCTTGCTCGAGCGCCTGGGCCTGGCCCGTCTCGCCGATGCGCCTGCGAAGACATTGTCGGGTGGCCAGCGCGTGCTCTTGCAGGCAGCCGCGGGCTTCATGATGCCCTCGCTCAGCTGCTATCTGCTCGATGAACCGTTCGCCGGCGTCAACCCGGTCATCAAAGACCAGCTGATCGAGCTCATCGAGGAAGAGAGCCGCGCGCGGGGCCTCACCTTCGTTATCGTGAGCCACGAGATGGCCGTGATGCGCCGCCTTTGCCGCAAGGTGACGGTGCTGATCCAGGGCCGCATCGTAGCCGAAGGTTCGCTCGACGAGATCGCGTCACGCGCCGATGTCATCGCGGCGTATCTGGGGAGGAGCTTTGCGTGAAGGGAAATAGCGAATAGCGAAATAGCGAATGGCGAATAGGCATACCCCTCGTATCGAGGTCTTCCTACTCTCTACTCTCTACTCTCTACTCTCTACTCTCTACTCGCGACCTGGAGAACCTTGCCGGCCGCGCCGATGACCTTGACTCTCGCGCCCGCCGGCAGGTCGGGCCCGGTGGCGAGCCAGATCGCGTCGTCGAAACGCACCTTGCCTTCGCCGGCGACGATCGGCTGATCGAGCGTCGTCACGCGCCCGACGAGCGCGTTGGCGCGCTGGTTGAGATGCTTGACGGTCGCCTCGTCGTCACCGTCGCGCCGCGTCATGCGCTTGCCGACGAAGACGAGCGCCACGGCGAGCGTCGCGAACAACAGCCCGTTCGCCTCCCAGGGTAATGGCTGAAGGAAATTTCCGCCGCCCACGAGAACGGCCGCAAGGCCGAGCCAGATGAGGAAGAAGCCGGGGGCGGCGAGCTCGAGCGCCATCAAGATGACGCCCCCGATCAGCCACGTCCAGGGCGAAGCGAGATCGAGATAATCCATATCAGCCCCCGCTCGAATTGCCGCCGGAGGTCACGGAGGGCACCGTCAAGCCGGTCATGCGTGCCGAGCCGCCCGTGACACCGTCCGAGCCGAAGACGGCCTTGGCGATCTCGCCGATGCCGGCGACCGAGCCGCCGAGCGAGGCGGCTTCGATCGGGATCACGATCACCCTCTGGTTCGGCGCCGAAGCGAGCGCTTGCAGCACGCGGGTGTATTTCTCGGCGATGAGGTAGTTCGCCGCGGCGAGATTGCCGCGCGCGATGGCATCCGATACGGCGGCGGTGGCCGCCGCCTCGGCGGCGGCCGAGCGCTCACGCGCCTCGGCATCGCGAAAAGCGGCTTCCTTGCGGCCTTCCGCCGAAAGGATCGCGGCCTGCTTCATGCCTTCGGCGCGCAGGATCTCCGCCTGCCGCGCGCCTTCCGCTTCGAGGATCGCGGCGCGCTTCTCGCGCTCCGCCTTCATCTGCCGGCCCATGGATTCGACGATGTCGGCGGGCGGCATGATGTCCTTGATCTCGATGCGGTTGATCTTCACGCCCCAAGGCGAGGCCGCCGAATCGACCACGGTCAACAGCCTTTCGTTGATGGCATCGCGGTGCGACAGAAGCTGGTCGAGATCCATCGATCCCATCACGGTGCGGATGTTGGTCGTGACGATGTTGAGGAGCGCGGTCGCGAGATTGGCGACCTCGTAGGAGGCGCGCGCCGCGTCGATGATCTGGAAAAAGGTGACGCCGTCGACCTTCACCGAAGCGTTGTCCTTGGTGATCACCTCTTGCGAGGGCACGTCGAGCACCTGCTCCATCATGTTGACCTTGTTCCCGATCGTGTCGAGATAAGGCACGATGAGGCCGAGCCCCGGCTGCAGCGTGAAGGTGTAGCGACGAAAGCGTTCGACGGTGTAATTATAGCCCTGCGGTACCGTCCGGATTCCGGAAAGCAAAGTGAGCACCGCGAACACCACGATGACGATCACGAAGATCCCAAAAGCGCTGATCGGCATCGTTGCCTCCCCCTCTTGGTTAACAGCACATGAAGCGGGGCGAATAGGTGATAGCGCAAAGCGGGTGTCAAGACGAAACGATTGGCGCGGTTAAGGCCGTGTTCGCAATACCCGCCGAAGGCGGATCAGCGTTCCAAGCTTCAGGAAAGGTGGCGGCGATGCGGATTCTCGATCACGAGCATGACGCCTGCGAAGAATGGCGCGAAGGGGTCACGACCCGCATGAGGGCTTCGGCCATCATCGGCACCGCGCAGCTTTGCCTTTTCGAGCAATGGTGCACGCCGGGCCGCGGCGCACCGGGGCATCTGCACGCGGTCGAGGAAGTGCTGACCGTGCTGTCGGGGCAAGCCGAGATCTGGGTGGAAAGCGAGAAGGCGACCGTCGGTCCGAACCAGTCGGTGGTGATCCCGGCAGGCCGGAAGCATGGCTTCCGCAATATCGGCGACACGGTGCTGCACGTCCAAGCAACGCTCGCTGCCTCGAGCTTCGAGGCCTCCTTCGACGATCCTCGCGAGCTGTCGCGCCGCTGGCTTGCGCCGCTCGAACCGGTGCCCGCAGCGCATTAGGGGCGCGAGGAGAAGGTGCGGTGTCATCCCGGCCGAGCGCTCCGAAGGAGGGCGAGGGGAAGGGGATCCATCTTAAGTCTTCGCGACGCCTTCGGGGCAAGGTCCGCCGAACGCCCAATCGAGAAGCTCGATCGTATGCACCACGGGCGGTGGAGCAGGCCCACCGGCCTTTGCCCGATCCGCAAAGCCCTTCGCGATCTGGGTGATGCAGCCGATATTGCCGGTCGCGACCACATCGGGCTTGGTGCGCGCGATATGGCCGGTCTTGCGCTCCCGCAATTGCCCTGCAAGCTCCGGCTGGAGGATGTTGTAGACACCGGCCGAGCCACAGCAGATATGCCCCTCGGCCACGTCCTTCACCTTGAATCCCGCCCCCCGCAAAAGTTTTTTCGGCTCGTCGATGATCTTTTGCCCGTGCTGCATCGAGCAGGCCGAATGGTAGGCGACGGTGAGGCCGCTCGGGCGAGTCGACGCGGGGAGCTCGAGCTCTGAGAGATATTCGCTGATGTCCTTGGCCAGCGCGGAGACTCTCGCCGCCTTCACGGCGAGTTTGGCGTCATTTCGGAACATGAAGCCGTAATCCTTGATCGTGGTGCCGCAGCCCGATGCGGTGATCACGATGGCATCGAGCCCGCCCGTCTCGATCTCCTCATGCCACACCTCGATGTTATGCGCCGCGAAGGCATGCGAGCTTGCCTTGCGGCCCATGTGATGCACGAGAGCGCCGCAGCAGCCCTCGCCTGCCGCAAGCACGACCTCGACGCCGAGCCGGTTGAGCAGGCGGATCGCGGCCTCGTTGATCGACGGCGTGAGCACCGGCTGCACGCAACCCTCGAGAAGCGCGACGCGCGCCTTGCGGGCGCCGCTCGCCCGGAAGATGCGAGGCCGTCCCGCTCGCGCTTTCGCCGGCAGGGCCGCCGGCGCGAGATCGAGCATCGCGGCAAGGCGCGGACCCATGAAGGGGAGCGTGCCCAGAACCCCTTTGAGCGGCTTCGCGAATCTCGCGGCCGTGATCGCCGCGCGGAAGCGGGCGCGATGCGGCAAGGTCGCGGCGAGCAGGGCGCGAACAAGGCGATCGCCAGGCGAACGCCGATACGTCTTCTCAATATAAGCTCGCGCGTGATCGACGAGGTGCATGTAGTGCACGCCCGACGGGCATGTCGTCATGCAGGAGAGGCAAGAGAGGCATCGGTCGATATGCGTGACCACTTCCGGCGAGGCCGGCTTCTGGCCCTCGAGCATGTCCTTCATGAGGTAGATGCGCCCGCGCGGCGAATCGAGCTCGTCACCGAGGAGAAGGTAGGTCGGGCAGGTCGCTGTGCAGAAGCCGCAATGCACGCAAGTGCGCAGAATTTTCTCCGATGAGGCCATGGCCGGATCGGCGAGCTGGGCCGGGGTGAAGTTCGTCTGCATTTTCGGTCTCAGACACCCGCATAGATGCGGCCGGGCTCGAGCACGGCCGCAGGATCGAGGCTCTGCTTGACGGCACGCGTGAGCTTCATGATCGGCTCGGGCTGCGGCTGAAACACGTCGACGGCGGCGCGCACCGCGTCCGGCGCGCGCACGAGAAGCGCATGCCCTTCCTCCAATCTCGCGGCTTCATGCACCGGCAACGCCCCGGCGTCACCTTCGGCCCCGCAAGCGAGCCAGATGAGGCCGCCGCCCCAATCGAGGAACCAGCGCGCCGAAAGCTCGGCACCGAGCGTGTCGATCAGTGCGGGAGCCTTGCTGGGCGCGACGGAGATGCGCCAGATCGCGGTGTCGCGCGGCGAGACGAGAAAGGTCACATCACGCACCTCGCGCCAAAGCGCTTCGCTCTCTTGTGCATCGAGCACACGGGCCGCCGAGAAATCGCGGAGCGCCTCGGCGAGCGCCTTCGTCCGATAGCCGACCGCGCTCTCGAAGCCCTCGAGGCGCAGGAGGGTGCGCGCCCCGGCCGCGCCGATGCCGGCAGGAAGATGCGCCGCACCGGAGACCTCGAAGGGTGAGCCGAGGCCGGCGGACAGCGCCGCGACGGCCCGCCGATCGGACAAGCCTTCGAGCACGAGCGTCGCTTGCGTCTCCGGCGAGGGCACCACCTTGAAGGTGACCTCGGTGAGGAAACCGAGCGTGCCGAAAGCGCCCGCCATGAGGCGCGTGAGATCGAGGCCGGTGACGTTCTTCATCACGCGCCCTCCGGACTTCACCACCTCGCCGCGCCCGTTCACGAAACGCGCGCCGAGGAAGGAATCGCGGCAGGCCCCTGACTTGATGCGGCGCGGCCCGGAAAGATTCGTCGCCGCGACCCCGCCGATCGTCGGCTCGCCGCTCGTGCCGAGAAGCGCCCGATAGTCCATCGGCTCGAAAGGGAGCTGCTGGCGCGCCTCCCCGAGCTTGCGCTCGACCTCCGCGAGCGGCGTTCCGGCGCGCGCCGCGATGACGAGCTCGGCGGGCTCATGCAAGGTGATGCCGGCGAGCGCCGCGCTCGACAGCACATCCTGGGTTTGCGTGAAGCGGCCGAGCGCCCGCTTGGTGCCGCTCCCCAAGATCGAGAGCGGGATGCGGCGCGCCGCCGCATCGGCGATGACGCAGGCAGCTTCGGCTTCGTTTTGCGGCTTGTGGGTTGTCATCGACGCTTCAGGGACCGTCGTTGCATCGAAGCTCGAAAGATCAGCTCCGGGCATCGAGGGGGAACACTTTCGCGGGATTCAACAGCCAGGCCGGATCGAAGGCTTGGCGGACGCGCATCTGCTGATCGAGATCGGCCTTCGAGAATTGGCACCCCATGAGATCGCGTTTCTCGATGCCGACGCCATGCTCGCCCGTGAGGCAGCCACCCGCCTCGACGCAAAGCTTCAAGATGTCGGCTCCCGCTTCTTCCGCCTTGCGCTGCTCTTGCGGATCGTTGACGTTATAGAGGATCAAGGGATGCATGTTGCCGTCGCCGGCGTGAAACACGTTGGCGACGCGCAAGCCATGGCTCGCCACGATCTCCGAGGTTCGGCGCAGCACATGAGGAAGCTGGCCGGTCGGCACGGTCCCGTCCATGCAGATGTAGTCGGCGACGCGGCCAGTGGCTCCGAACGCCGATTTGCGGCCCTTCCAGATGAGCGCGGTCTCCATCGCGGATTTGCTTTCCTTGATCACCGTCACGCCATGGCGCTCGGCAATGGCGATGATCTTCCCGAGTTCGGCTTCCATCTCGGCCTCGGAACCTTCGACCTCGATGATCAGCATGGCCTCGACGTCGAGCGGATAGCCCGCATGCGCGAAATCCTCGCAAATGCGGATCGCGGGCGCGTCCATGAATTCCATCGCGACCGGGATGATGCCGTCCCCGATGATGGCGGCGACGGCCGCGCCCGCCGCTTCGCTCGAGGGAAAACCGAAGAGCACGGGGCGCGCGCCCTCGGCAGAGCGGAGAATGCGTACCGTGGCCTCGGTGACGATGCCGAGCTGGCCCTCCGCGCCGCAGACAAGCGCGAGGAGATCGTAACCCGGGGCATCGAGCGCCGCGCCGCCGAGATCGACGATCGTGCCGTCCACGAGCACGAGGCGCACGCCGAGAAGATTATTGGTGGTGACGCCGTATTTCAGGCAGTGCGCTCCGCCCGAGTTCATCCCGATATTGCCGCCGATGCTGCAGGCAAGCTGCGAGGAGGGGTCGGGGGCGTAGAAGAAGCCTTCATGCGCCACCGCGGCCGAGATGGCGAGGTTGGTGACGCCTGCCTCCACCCGCGCCACGCGGTTCGCGAAATCGACCTCGAGAACGCGGCTCATCTTGGCGACGCAGACCACGACCGAATCTTCTTGCGGGATGGCGCCGCCCGAAAGCGAGGTGCCGGCGCCCCGCGGCGTCACCGGCACGCCTTGCGCATGCAAATAGGCCATCACGGCCGAGACCTCCTCGGTCGAGCGCGGAAGGACGACGGCGAGTGGCACTTGCCGGTAGGCGGTGAGGGCATCGGTCTCGAAGGCGCGCCGCTCGTCGAGCTTCTCGATCACGCCGCCTTCGGGCAAAACGCGACGGAGCCCTGCGATGATTTCATCCCGTCGTGCGAGGATCTTGCGGTCGGGAGCTGGGAACGCGATCTCGGACATGCCTAACCCTTCCCGATTTGCCGCCGCGCCTCGATGCTGAGCGCCGCATTCAAAACAAGCTTAGCAGCCGAGGGCCTCGCGCTCAAAGCTCTACTTCGGCGCGGGGCCTCGCTCCGAAGTTAGACAAGACCTATTTTTGTTCAAACAAAACCGTATATACGATAAGGATGATGAAAATCGTTTGGGACGAAGCTAAGCGGCAGGCCAACATGGATGTTCACGGTTATGATTTCGTGGATGCCCTGCGATTTCCGTGGGATCGCGCCAAGGTCCGCGAAACGCGACCCGGCTTGCATGGCAACAAGCGTTTTCAGGCGATTGGGCCGATGGACGGGCAGCTCGTATCGATCGTGTTCGGCACGCTCGGAACGGAAGGCGTCTCGGTCCTCTCTATGCGACCCGCCGGGAAAAAGGAAAGGCGATGGCATGACGAATAGAAAAAAAGCCTACTCCAAGAGGGATCTCGAAGAGGTTCTCGACAACCCTGAATGGACCGAGACAGACATCGCGAACGCGAAGCCCTTCGGGGCGATGTTTCCCGAGCTTGCCGTGAGGCACCGCCGTAGCCGCGGGCCGCAGAAGGCGCCGACAAAGGCCGCGGTCAGCCTACGGCTCGACCGCCGGATCATCGAACATTTCAGATCGACCGGAGCGGGTTGGCAAACGCGCATCAATGACGTCCTGCTCAAGGCCATCGAAAAGAGGTGAGGTTAAGGATCGCGCAACTCGGTCGAGCCAGGTCCGAAGACTTCGGGGAGCGGGAAACGGTCTGGCAAATCTCATCGCGGCAGCGCGGCCTTCACGAGCGCCGCCGCATCGGCGCTCGCCCAATCGGCGGGCCCGTTGATGACGCCGAGCGCGCAGCCATCGGCGCCGACGAGCACTGAGACGGGCAAGCCCTCGACCTTCGTCGAGGCCTTAAGATCCTGGAAGACATTCACCGATTGGTCGTAGAAATAGTCGAGATGCTTGACGCCGATCTCGTGCAGAAAGGCGCGCGGCTTGTCGGGGTTGCGCTGATCGACATTGATCGGCACCACCTCGAATTTCTGTGAGCCGAGATCGCCTTCGAGCTTGTCGAGCGCCGGCATCTCCTGGCGGCACGGAATGCACCAGGTGGCCCAGATGTTGACGAGCACCGTCTTCCCCTTGAAATCGGCGAGCGTCTTCGGCGCGCCGCCCTCGGCGAAGAAGACGAGGTTCGGCGCGGGAGCGGGATCGTCGACGATATGCAGCGCGGCCACTTCGCCGGTCGCGAGCGGCTTCAAGTGTTCGGCGGTCTGACGTGCCGCGATACAAGCGCTGTTGCCGGAGGCGCTCCGCGTCGCGTAGAACCCGCCGGCGGCGAGGAGGCCTGCTCCGGCAAGCGCCAGAATGGCCGAGCGCCGCGCTTTGTTCGTCATCATGACGATCATTCCCATTCGACCGACAGGCATCGAAGCCGACGTCGATGCTCTGTGCCTCTATTGTTGCCGAACCGCCTTAGCTCAAGGATGACGACATGGCCAACCGCATGTGGGGAGGCCGCTTCGGGGGCGGCCCCGGCGCCATCATGGAGGAGATCAACGCCTCCATCGATTTCGACAAGGCCTTGTGGCGCCAAGACATCGCCGGCTCCAAGGCCCATGCCGCCATGCTCGCCAAGCAAGGCATCATCGCGGCGAAGGATGCCAAGGTCATCGTGCAGGGCCTAGACAAGGTGGCGGGCGAAATCGAGGCGGGCACCTTCAAATTTTCGCGCGCTCTCGAGGACATCCATATGAATGTCGAGAGCCGCCTTGCCGAGCTCGTCGGCCCGGCGGCAGGGCGCCTGCACACGGCACGTTCGCGCAACGACCAGATCGCGGTCGACATGAAACTCTGGGTGCGCGACACGATCGACTCGCTCGATCATGCGCTTGCCGATCTGCAGCGCGCGCTCGCCGAAAAAGCGCGCGATGAAGCCGCGACCGTCATGCCCGGTTTCACCCATTTGCAATCGGCGCAGCCGGTCACTTTCGGCCATCACCTCCTCGCCTATGTGGAGATGATCGGGCGCGATCGCGGACGCTTCGCGGATGCGCGAAGGCGCTTGAACGAATGCCCGCTCGGCGCGGCCGCGCTTGCCGGCACTTCTTTCCCCATCGATCGGGAGATGACGGCGAAAGCGCTCCGTTTCGACCGGCCGACCGCGAATTCACTCGATTCGGTCGCCGATCGCGACTTCATCCTCGAGACGCTCGCGGCGGCCTCGATCTGCGCCGTGCATCTGTCGCGTTTCGCCGAAGAGATCGTGATCTGGACGTCGGCGCAATTTGGCTTCGTGAGGCTCTCGGACGCCTTCTCGACCGGCTCTTCGATCATGCCGCAAAAGCGCAATCCCGATGCCGCGGAGCTCGTGCGCGGCAAGACGGGGCGGATCATCGGCGCACTCACCGGCACCCTGATCATGCTGAAGGCCTTGCCCATGACTTACGGGAAGGACATGCAGGAGGACAAGGAAGGCACGTTCGACGCGCTCGCCAATCTGAGCTTGTGCGTCGCGGCCATCGCCGGGATGGTGCGCGACATGGCGCCCGATGCGGAGCGCCTGAAGCAGGCCGCGGGCGCAGGCCATGCGACCGCGACGGATCTCGCCGATTGGCTCGTGCGCAGCCTCGGGATTCCGTTTCGCGAGGCCCATCATATGACCGGACGGATCGTGTCACTTGCGGACAAAATGGGCGTGCGGCTCGAAGCATTGCCGCTTTCCGAGATGCGATCGGTCGAAAAGCGCATCACGTCCGATGTGTTCTCGGTGCTTTCCGTCGAGCGCTCGGTGCAAAGCCGCAAGAGCCTGGGCGGCACCGCGCCGAGCGAAGTGCGCAAGCAAGCGCGCCGCTGGCTCAAGCGGCTGGGCGTCGGCCGTGCTTTGGGATGATCACAGAGGCAGGTGCTTTGCGCGAAGGGCTGCTCGCGCCTTTTTACTCGCGCGGCGGCCTCGGTCATGATAGGCGCCGGGTGGCTTCGTTTACGGATTGAGCAGGATCTTGTCGGAAAAGCACGGGAGGCTTTCCGGATCGGGCTCAGGGAGTGTTGTCGGTGAAGAGCGCCTGCGCACGACATCTCATTCGGTTCGCGGCCGCGATCCTGATCGTGGGTGCGGCGACGTCTTGCGGGCGCAAAGGGGCTCTCGAGCCGCCGCCCAACGCGAGCGTCACCCCGAAGACGAGCTCTGCGGCCGCTGCGGCGGACGCGGCTCAAACGAACGGTGAGGAAGTCGCGGCTAACGGCAGCGAGCAGGCGCCCGATGCCACTTCTCCTTCGAGCGGCCTCACAGGCTTGCGCGCCAAGAAGCCGCCGCCGGTGCGGCCGCCGAAGACGCCCTTCATCCTCGATCCGTTGTTGGAATAGGCTCAGGCGAGGAGCTTGGCGAAATCCTGCCGCCCTTTTGGCGTGAAATGCACGACGCGGCTGTCCTTCTCCCGCCGTGCCCAGCCTTTGTCGAAGAGTTTGCGCAAAAGCTGCGAGCCCACCGCGCCGGCGATGTGGTAGCGCCGCTCACTCCAATCGAGGCAGACGCGGCATAAGGGGCGCCGCCCCTGGGCGAGCGCCTCGACGTCGATGCCGAATCCCGCAAAGAAGGCGCGGCCCCGCTCGGTGACATGCACATGCCGGTCATGGCCGCCAACGAGGCCTTTGGCCCATAACCGGTCGAAAGCCCAGACCCCCATATCGCCGGCCAGATGGTCGTAGCAGACCCGGGCCTGACGCAGTGCAGGATCTTTGGGGCCGGGCTTCGTGCGCAGATGCCCGGTGCGCGCGGCAAGCCCCATCAAGCCTTCGAGCACCTCGGCCACATCCTCGCCCGAGAGCCGGAAATAGCGGTGCCTTCCCTGCTTCTCGACGCGCAGGAGATGGGCCGCTTCGAGACGGGCAAGATGCCCGCTCGTCGTCTGCAAGGTGACGCCGGCTTCATGGGCGAGCTCGGTCGCCGTCAAAGCCCGCCCATCCATGAGAGCCGTGAGCATATTGGCGCGGGCTGGGTCACCGAGGAGCGCCGCCACGGCGGCGAGATTCGGGCCTTCTTTCATAGTTCGGCAATAACCGAAGCATGCGAGAAAAGCAAGCGCCATATCCGATCGAAGACAATTCGAACGAGGAGAAACCACATGGACAGCCTGGCCGGATGGCACGAGGCCGATAGGAGCGAGGCCGATAGAGCGAGGCTCTGACCATCAAGCCGAGCATTTTGTATTTCGGCACCCCGGTCGTCCTCATTACCACGCTCAACCCCGACGCGACCGTCAACATCTCGCCGATGTCCTCGGCCTGGGCGCTCGGCGACCGGGTCGTGCTCGGCTGCACGGCAAGCGGACAGGGCATCGAGAATCTGCGCCGCGAGAGGGAGTGCGTGCTCAACTTTCCCTCGCCGAAGCTTTGGCGGAATGTCGAGCGGATCGCACGAGCGACCGGAAAGCACGATGTGCCGCCCGAGAAAGCCGCGATCGGCTATGAATTTGTGGCCGACAAATTCGCGCTTGCGCAGCTGGCGCCAACGCCTTCAGAGACCGTCGAGCCGCCGCGCATCGCCGAATGTCCCCTGCAATTCGAGGCCGAGCTCGTCGAGGCGCGCCCATCGAACGGAGCGGATGGTCGCACCGCCTTTTTCATCGCCGAGACGCGGGTGAAGCGCGTGCACGCGCATCGCGACGTGGTGGTCGAGGGCACGAACCATATCGATCCGGCGCGCTGGGAACCGCTGCTCTACGTCTTCCGCCATTATTTCGGCACGGGCACCGATCTCGGAAAGACGTTCAAGGCGGAGTGTTGAGATGTGGGAGCCGTACCGATCGACTTGCATTAAGAACGAGTGGAGCGAGCAGAAATAAGACCCCTGCGCATCGAATAACCTTCGATCGCCTTGCGGCACCAAACGGGTCAATTCATTGATCACGCCTGTGTTGCTATCATGCCCGCGTTTGTTGCAAGCCGAATGAGCAGATCTAGAGCTTACGTGGGCTCTCGCAACGTCAACTCGGCATTGATCGGAGAGAAGAATGCGGATTCGTGCTAATTAGCGCTATTAGCTATGCTACCGCAACGAATCAGCCTCCTCTCAACCGCGTTTCCGCGCTGTGGTGACAATGCAAGACCCGCGCCGCCAGCCGGACCTATACTGGCGGGAAATGGAGCAGCTCAAGGCTGCTTCGGTGTGCATCAGGCTGTGCAGGAACCGCTTGGCTAAACAGGTTCGGGGGCTTGAACTCGTTAAGGTCATCGCCTCTAGTGGCGGTATTGCAGGATGGGTCGTATGGAAGGACTATCCATTTCTTTGGTCTGCGATCATTGCGTCTGCGCAGCTCCTTGACGCCACTAAGCACGTGTTCCCTTTTGCCAAAGAGCATAAGGCTGCGAGCGACCTCACGGTTGCGCTCGAATTACTCTTTATCGACGCACAACACGAGTGGGAAAAGATCTACACCGGCAAGGTATCTGAGGGCGACATAACGGAAGCCCGTAGAAAAATGCAAAAACTTAGGCTTGACGCCGAGCGCAAACATTTTCCTGACGGCTTTCAACCTTCCGCGAAGTTTGTTGCCCTGGCAGCGGAAGAAACGCGAGCTTACATGTCATTGACTTACGGAGGTGATCAGCCGTGACAAAAACTGAACCTAGGCTTCGAAAAGTCCCGACGCTTAAATCCGGGAAAAGTATATTCCCAACGTTCAACGTGCATATTCCCATGCCAAACGGAACTCCCGTACCGCCAGTGGTGGTTATTTCACCAAAGCCAACGACCGGATCGCTACAAAATCCGCCCCGCACCAATCCGCCAAAGGGCAAGTAGATGGCAAAAACTTTGAATCACTCCCCAGGCCCGTTAATAAGGGCGGACAGCGCGTTTCCACATTCAAAGTAAATACGCGAATGCCCGAGGCGACGGCAGTTCCGCCCAGGGGCCCCATCTCGGCCAAGCCGTCCGCGGCCTTGGACACGGCCTCGAAACCGAGTTCGCGACCTACCGAGAGCGCCTCCCAGTCCAAGGAGTAAGCTCCGCTCGCTTTGCGAATGGTTCAACGGCTGACTCTGAGCTCCCACACCTAAGCAGCATCGGCTGGTCGAGCCCTGATGGATAGGAAGGGTCGCATGCGATCACAGGCATGCAAGGCGTTGTCGCGAGTTTGCGGACTCACGATTCCTCGATCACGCTCCCTCTTATCAAAGCTTCTCGACCTGCCCGTATTCGAGTTCGACGGGCGTCGGGCGGCCGAAGATCGACACCGCGACCTTGAGGCGCGCGCGGATTTCATCGATTTCCTCGACCGTGCCGTTGAACGTGGCGAACGGGCCATCGGAGACCCGCACCT
>JAFBAK010000384.1 GCA_019247795.1 Hyphomicrobiales bacterium
CAAGGCTTCGTCCCGCAAGGCGCGGCGCAGGACCTTGCCAACATTGCTCTTCGGCAAGCTTTCCCGGAAGACGACGCGGCGCGGCACCTTGTAGGCGGCGAGACGTTCGCGGCACCAAGCCCGTACCACATCCTCGGTGAGATTGGGCGAGCGGCTCACCACGTAGGCGATCACCGCTTCTCCGGAATGAGGATCGGGCAATCCGATGACGGCCACCTCGATCGCCTCGGGATGGCTCGCGATCACGGCTTCGACTTCATTGGGCGTTACCTTGAGCCCCGAGATCGAGATCATGTCCTTGATGCGGTCGACGATGCGGAATTGGCCATCGGGGGACATCGTCGCCACGTCTCCGGTTCGCAAGAACCCGTCGGGATGGAACGCTGCCGCCGTGGCATGCGGCGCTCGCCAGTAGCCTTGCATCACCTGCGGGCCGCGCACGCAGAGCTCGCCCGGAGAGCCGACCGGAACTTCCGAACCGTCCTCGGGGGCGCGTAGCGAGACTTCGGTCGATGGGACCGGAACTCCGATCGTGCCGGTGAAAGCCTTGGGCCTGCCGCGGTTGGCGGTTACGACCGGGGAGGTTTCCGAGAGGCCGTAGCCCTCCGAGATGATGCTTCCGGTGAGCGCTTCCCATTTCGCGGCGACCGCCTCTTGCACCGCCATGCCGCCGGCGCTGCTGATGGCGAGCCTCGAAAAATCGACTTTCTCGATGCCGGGCGCCTGGACCAGAGCATTGTAAAGCGTGTTGACGCCGGTCATCACTGTGAAGCGCGTCTTGCGCAGCGTCGCGACGAAGCCTTTGATGTCGCGTGGATTGGTGATCAACACGCAGCATCCGCCCACGCGCATCATGTAGAGGCAGTTACAGGTCAGCGCGTAGACGTGATAGAGCGGCAGGGCCGCGATCGTCACTTGCCAGACATCGGGATCGGTCTCCGGCCGGAACCAGGCGGTGATCTGCTCGACATTGGCGGCGAGGTTGCGATGCCGCAGCACGGCCCCTTTCGAGGCGCCGGTGGTGCCTCCCGTGTATTGCAGGAAAGCGACGTCCTCACCGGACACGGCGACGGTCGGGATCGGCAAGGTTGCCCCCAGCTGCAGGGCTGCCGAGAAGCTCGCCGCATGCTTGATCTCGAAGGGCGGCACGGCCTTCTTGACACGGCGGTTGACCAGATTGACGAGGGTGCCCTTGAGCCCCATGACGTCCCCGACCTTGGCGATCACCACCTTGTCGAGCTTCATGCGCGGCAGGGCTTCGGCGACCGTGTGGGCCATATTCTCCAGGACCACGATGAGACGCGCCCCCGAATCATTGACCTGATGGATCAGCTCGGCCGACGTGTAGAGCGGATTGATGTTCACGACGGCAGCGCCGGCAAGATGCGCGCCGAACATCGCGATCGGATAGGCGAGTATGTTGGGCATCATCAGAGCAACGCGATCGCCCTTCTCGATGCCTTGCGCGCGAAGCCACGCCGAGAAGGCGGATGCGAGGCGACCGACCTCGGCGAAGCTCACATCCTTGCCGAAGCTCCGATAAGCGGGACGTTCGGCGAAGCTGCGCACGCTTTCCCGGAAAAGATCGAGGAGCGTGCCGAGACTTTCCGTGTCTATCTCCGCCGGGACGCCCTTCGGGTAAAGATCGAGCCAGGGGCGGTCCCCGTAAGAGCGGCTCGTTTCGGATCCGGATGGGGCTTTCGCTTTGCGCCAATCCTCGATCATGACTTGTTCCCGAGGCCTGCCCGCCTCATTCTATCGCTGCTCGAGCCTGTCGTGAAATAGGCCGATCAAGGTCTTGCGGCGTCTCGACAACGTTCGCGTTTGCCGAGAAGGCCGACCATAATGCGATCCAGTGACCGATGCCTTGCAGGGTCGCCCGTCCCCACGCCAGACACAATGCGCCCGCGGCTCTAACAATTCGCTAAAATGTCAATTGAGAGTTCCGGGCCCGGCGTCAAAAATGGCCGGGCGATATCTGCGAGCGATTTGCCGTGTGCGCTCGCGGCGCCTCACTCCTCTTCGTCGCGCGTCTCGGCCGGAGGTACGATCCCCTCGAGGCCCCGCAGCAGGTCTTCCTCGGTCATCGTCCGGTCGAACTGTACGCTCGAATCATCGGTGGCGTCGGCGGATTGCACCCCGATCAGCGGCGCGGTCTCGGCCTCGGGCTCGTCGACCTCGACATATTTCTGCAGCGAATGGATGAGGCCTTCGCGCAGGTCGATAGGCTTCAGCTCGCCGTCGGCGATTTCGCGCAAGGACACGACAGGGTTTTTGTCGCGATCCCGTTCCACGAGAAGCTGCGCGCCGCTTGCGATCTGGCGGGCGCGATGCGCCGCGAGAAGGACGAGATCGAAGCGATTCTCGACCTTTTGGATGCAATCTTCGACGGTGACGCGAGCCATGGCCCGCTCCTTTCAGTGCCGACAGTTGTGCCCGAGCGATGTTTTGTGTAGGGGGTTGCTACACCAAACTGTGCAAACAAGGCAAGAATTACATCGTCGAGGACGAAAGGCGTTTCGCCGCACCGTTGATTATTCGCTTTGAAGCCTGTCCTTTCCGCCTGCTGGGCCTATCGGCCCTCGCGCGAGCCGAAATGCGGCGATTGGCGATCCACGCTCCATGGCGGCCGCGAATTCATAGATCAACAGGATCAAAAACAGGACCACATGGCGAAATCAGAAAAACTTGCCCTGTTCATCGACGGAGCCAACCTTTACGCGACCGCCAAGACGCTTGGTTTCGACATCGACTACCGTCGGCTCCTCACCGAGTATAAGAGCCAAGGCACCTTGCTGCGCGCCTTCTACTTCACGGCCTTGATCGAGGATCAGGAATATTCCTCGATCCGCCCGTTGGTCGACTGGCTCGACTACAACGGCTACCGCGTGATCACAAAGCCCACGAAGGAATTCGTGGATGCGGCCGGACGTCGTAAAATCAAAGGCAATATGGATATCGAGCTCGCGATCGCCGCTCTCGACATGGCCGAATACATCGACCACATGGTCCTGTTCTCGGGCGATGGCGATTTCCGCTCGCTCGTCGAATCGATGCAGCGGCGCGGCGTCCGCGTCACGGTCGTCTCCACCACCTCGACCCAGCCGCCCATGGTCGCGGACGAGTTGCGCCGGCAGGCCGACGACTTCGTCGATCTCGCCCATCTCCAGAAGGTCATCGGGCGCGATCCGGCCGAGCGCGGCGAACGGGGCGAGCGGCCGATGCGCCATGGCGGAACGGATCGGCGCCCATCGACGCAGCAAGCCGCCACGGCTGATGATTACGAGTAAGCCATTTCGCGGACGCAGCTCATCCATGTGCGCTATTGTAAGTTTCCGCCATGGTTCGGCCGCGCTCGAACGAGATAGGCTCGAATATCCGAGTGGGGCGCCATATGTAAGCGACCGCGGCACGCAGGCCGCGACGCAGGTCCGAACCTCAGGGAGACGCAGGTGACCGAGGCGACCACGCGCAATTCGGCCGCTCGAAAAAACGAGGGCGGCGTCCTCGAGCTCATTTGGATCGTCTTTCAGGCGCTTCTCATCGCGCTTGTGGTGCGCACTTTCCTGTTTCAGCCGTTCAATATTCCGTCCGGATCGCTGGTGCCGACGTTGCTCGTGGGCGACTACTTGTTCGTTTCCAAATACTCGTACGGTTATTCGAAATACTCCTTTCCGCTCGGCCTGCCGCTCTTTGAAGGCCGCATCATGGGGTCTGAGCCGAATCGCGGGGACATTGCCGTGTTCAAGCTCCCCAAGGACGGCAAGACCGATTACATCAAGCGCGTCATCGGTCTTCCCGGCGATCGCATCCAGATGATCGATGCGCGCCTCTACATCAACGGGCAGGAGGCGCAGCGAACGCCCTTGCCGCCCTATCACACGATCGATGCGTTCGGCCGGCCGGCGGATGTTCCCCACTACATGGAGACTCTGCCGAACGGCGTGTCGCATGAAATCATCCAAAAGGACGGCGATTCCGGTTATTGGAGCAACACGCCCGTCTACACAGTCCCGGCGGGTCATTTCTTCATGATGGGCGACAATCGGGACAACTCGCAGGATTCGCGCGTTCTGAGCGAGGTCGGCTACGTACCGTTCGAGAATCTCGAGGGCAGAGCCGAGATCATCTTTTTCTCGATCGACGAGAACGCCAGCGCCTGGAAACTCTGGGAATGGCCCTCCACGGTTCGCTGGAATCGCATTTTTCAGCGCATCAAATGACCGGCGCATGAAGCGTGGAGGGGCAACGCCGGAAGCGCTCGAGGCGCTGAT
>JAFBAK010000407.1 GCA_019247795.1 Hyphomicrobiales bacterium
TGATCGATCGACGAAATTCGCAAGCGCTCGAGCTCCGGCACATGACGCAAGACCGCGTTCACGAGCGTGCCGAGCCGTGGCGAGCCGGGCAGATCCTTGCCATATGAGGTGAGGTCGACGCCTGTAAGCACCACCTCGGCCGTTCCCTTTTCCAAGACGCGCCTGATCTGCGCCACAACCTCGCCCATCGGCACCGAGCGCGAATGGCCGCGCCCGTAAGGGATGACGCAGAAGGTGCAGCGATGGTCGCAACCGTTCTGCACCTGAACGAAGGCGCGGGCTCTCCCATCAAACCCGTCGATCAAATGGTTGGCGGTTTCCTTCACCGCCATGATGTCGGAAACACGAAGCTTCTCGCTGGCCGAAAGCCCGAAACCCGCTCCCGGCGCGAACGGCAAAGCCGCGAGACCCTTCCAGCTTTGGCCGTCCATCTTCTCGGCGTTGCCGAGCACTTGCGCAACCTCAGGCATCGCGGCGAAAGCGTCAGGACGGATCTGTGCAGCGCAGCCGGTGACGATGAGTCTTGCTCCAGGGCGCTCGCGCGCTGCCTTGCGGATGGCCTGGCGCGCCTGTCGTTCGGCTTCCGCCGTTACGGCGCATGTATTGACGATGATTGCCTCGGTGAGGCCGGCCTCGGAAACGAGACGCCGCATGGCCTGCGACTCGTAGGCGTTGAGACGACAGCCAAAGGTGAGGATGTCGACGCTCATGGCACACCGGTCGTCTCGGAGATCGCCGCAAAGAGCGATGGGGCGAACACGTCTTCGTGCTCGAGCTCGACCGGCCCCGTCATCAGCACATGATCATCGCTTTCGCGCCATTCGATGCGAAGCTCACCACCGGGCAAGCCGACAATCGTGTCGCGCTCGACAAGTTCGAGACGATGCGCCGCGACCGCCGCGGCGCAAGCCGCGGAACCGCAGGCGCGCGTGAGACCCGCCCCGCGCTCCCAGACCCGTAACCTGACGCGGCGGCGGTCCATGATTTGAGCGGTGGAGATGTTGGCGCGCTCGGGGAAGATCGGATGATTCTCCAGCATCGGGCCGACGCGCGCAAGGTCGACAGCGTCCACGTCTTCGACCCAGAAGATCGCATGCGGATTGCCCATGTTCACCGCAGATGGCGTGTGAAGGATCGGCGCATCACTTGGCCCGATCTGCAGCTCGATCCGGCTGGTATCGGCAAACTCCTCGGCGAGCGGGATCTCCTGCCAAGCAAAGCGCGGCACGCCCATGTCCACGGTGAATGTTTCGTCCCCGACGCGCTCACAGTTCACAGGGCCCAACTTCGTCTCGAGCCGCAACGCTCGCCTCGTATCATCGCGCAGCATGGCCCAGGCGACACAGCGCGTGCCGTTGCCGCAAGCCTCGGCCTCCGAGCCGTCGGTATTGTAGATGCGCATGAACGCATCGCTGCCCTTTCGCAAGGGGTCGTGCAGCACCATGAGCTGGTCGAAACGCGAACTCCGCGCGGCCGCGATCGCTCGCGCCTCCGCCGAGGTGACGCGATGCGAGGAGCCGCGCAAGTCGAGCACGACGATCTCGTTGCCGAGACCGTTCATCTTGAGAAATGGACGATGAGCCAAACCTGACATAAAAACGCCAGCCTCACGCGAAATTCATTGTGACGAAGCTTTTATCGTGCTTGCGCCACGGTTGCATAAGCGGTCTGCCTTCGTTTGGACAAGGGTCTCGCACATGGCAACCCTGCATCGTAACTTCCCCGCCAAGGCGTTATATAGCACAAGGGCTCGCCTGAAGTCGTTGCGCCGCCTCGGCTGACGGGTCGCGGGAGAATGAACCGGCGAGGTTCGGCCATTTGCCATCCTAGCCTTTTGCTCGCAAGCGCGATGATGATCGAGGTTCGCCATGCGCCATCTTAGAATTTCCTTGCCACGACGCCCCTTGGCGGCCGCGCCGTCCCTGGTCTTGCTTTTGCTCGGCGCCCTTTTCGCGTTCGAGACGGGTCCCGCGTGGCCGCAGACCGCGCCGAAGCCGGGCCCGGTCGAGAGTAGCCCTCTTCCCGCGCCTGCGGCGGGTGCACCGGCGACGCCCGCCCCGCCGATCGTCGCTCCCGCTCCCTCGGTGCAACCCGCGCCTGCGTCGCCTCAGGCTCAGACCAACCCACCCGCCGTTTCTCCAGCTGGCGATGCGGCCCAAGCAACGTTGGCTCCCGTCCCGTCGGATCCGAGCACGCCCGATGAGCTCACCATCGCGCCGAAAGCTGAAGCGTTCGTCGTCGGAGAAGCGAGCTGGGACGATGCGCTCACCACCATCCGCGAGGCTCAGAAGAAGGTGAAGGCGGCACTCGACGCTGCAGGCGTCAAGACTTCCGGGCGGCCACTCACGCGCTTCGTGAAGACCGCGGACGACAAGTTCAATTACGAGATCGGGTACCCGATCGTGGAGCCCTCGGGCCAGGTTTCTCTACCGCCCGACATCAAGCTCGGCACCACGCCTTCGGGAGAAGCGATCCGCTTCGTGCATCGTGGCTCCTATGACGACATCGACGGCACCTACGAGGCGATCACGGTCGATCTCGACGCCAAAGGCATCGAAGTGAACGATGCCTTCCTCGAGGAATATCTGAACGACACGAGCGATCCTTCCGATCCGGATCTCGAGGTGTATATCTACGTCTTTAAGAAATGAAACCCGCCGGTCGGTGAACCGGGATGCGCCCGACCATCACGCCATGAATCCGGTCCGCAGCGCGTGAGCCCACTCGCTGCGACCGTTTTTTTGGGCGCGGCGCGCCGCCTCCTCGAAGGCATAGGTCACGGCGAAGAATTCGACGCGTGCGCCTCTTTTCGGATCGTGCTCGAGAAGGGCGTAACGCGCATGGGGTGAACCCGATTCCGAGACATGGGATGGCTGTCCGGGATCATCGTAAGCTGGGCTTCCAACACTGCCCGGGTTCACGATCATGATGCCGTTCGCGAGCCTCACTAGGTCGGCGCGGTGACTGTGACCGCATAGCACAATGTTCGCCTCGACCGAGCCCAGCCTTTTCTCGATCCGGGCGGGCCTTCCGCGGGCCAGCCTGCCGCTCTCGACCTCGTCAACGAGGTAAAGATCGTCGCGATTGGGCGTCCCGTGGCAGGCGAGAATGCGCGGCGCGACAAAGCGGGTCATGGGAAGCGCGCCCAGGACCTTGCGGTGGTTCGTGGTGAGTTGGCCATACGCAAAACGATCGGATAACCCCATCTGATGAGGCGCCTCGGTGGCGATCTGCCGGTCATGGTTACCGCGTACGGTGAGCGCATCGAGTTGAGCCAGGCATTCCATCGTCTCGCGCGGCCACAAGGGCCCCGAGGCGCAATCGCCCAGATCGACAACAATATCGGCGCCACGCGTTTTGAGGTCGGCGAGCACGGCCTCAAGCGCCAAGATGTTGCCGTGGATGTCGGCGATGACTGCGATGCGCATGGTCTTCTTTATCTCTCGTAGCGGCCGAAGGCCCACGCCTTGCGGACGGTGCGCCGGCCTACATCATGCTCGGGCCCGGGAAAACATCGACCTGAAGATCCGATCGCCCCAATCCAATAGGCCCCGTTTGGGAAAGCATTGAAAAAAGCGCCCGCAAGCGGCAGAACATCCGAGGCTCAAATCCTGCCGCCAACTTCCACAACCGGGATTATGCATGTCGAAATGGGTCTACAGCTTCGGCGACGGTAAGGCCGAAGGAGAAGCCAATATGCGTGACCTGCTTGGCGGGAAAGGCGCAAATCTCGCCGAAATGTCGAATCTCGGCCTGCCCGTGCCGCCCGGCTTCACCATTACGACCGAAGTCTGCACCTATTTCTACGCGCATGAGCGCCAATACCCGCAGGATCTGGAAAAAGCGGTCGATGCCGCCTTGAAACGCATCGGCGAGCTCACCGGACGAGCCTTCGGGGATGCCGCCCGCCCTCTTCTCGTCTCGGTACGTTCCGGTGCCCGCGCCTCGATGCCCGGCATGATGGACACGATCCTGAACCTCGGCCTCAACGATATCGCCGTCGAGGCGCTCGCTCGAGAAAGCGGTGATGCGCGCTTCGCCTTCGACAGCTACCGTCGTTTCATCCAGATGTATTCGGCCGTGGTGCTCGGCCTCGAGCATCACCTCTTCGAGGACGCGCTCGAGGAGGTGAAATCGCGCCGAGGCCATGTGCAGGACACCGATCTCTCGGCGCAGGATTGGAAAGGGCTTGCCAAGGATTATCTCGCGCTCGTCGAGCGCGAGCACGGCAAATCGTTCCCCCAGGACCCGCGCGCGCAGTTATGGGGCGCGATCGGGGCCGTATTCGGTTCATGGATGAATGCGCGCGCCATCAAATATCGCGAGCTGCACGCGATCCCGGAGAGCTGGGGCACGGCCGTCAATGTGCAAGCCATGGTGTTCGGCAATATGGGCGAGACCTCGGCGACCGGTGTCGCATTCACCCGCAATCCTTCGACCGGAGAGGCGAAGCTTTATGGCGAGTTCCTGATCAATGCGCAGGGCGAGGATGTCGTCGCAGGCATACGCACGCCACAGAACATCACCGAGGCGGCGCGCCTTGAGGCAGGATCGGATAAGCCGTCGCTCGAGACCGCGATGCCTGCTGCTTTCGCCGAGTTCAAACGAATCAGCGAGGCGCTCGAGCACCATTACCGCGACATGCAAGATATGGAATTCACCATCGAGCGGGGCAAGCTCTGGATGCTGCAGACACGCAACGGCAAGCGCACCACCAAGGCGGCGCTGAAGGTCGCCGTGGACATGTCGAATGAAGGCTTGATCTCACGCAAGGACGCGGTGCGTCGCATCGACCCTCTGTCGCTCGATCAACTTCTCCACCCCACGATCGATCCGAGCGCCGAGCGCAAACTGCTCGGCACGGGGCTTCCGGCCTCGCCGGGTGCCGCGGCAGGCGAGATCGTGCTCACCTCCGACGACGCCGAGAAGGCCAAGGCTGCGGGCCGCAAGGTGATCCTGGTGCGCGTCGAGACGAGCCCTGAGGACATCCACGGGATGCACGCAGCCGAAGGCATCCTCACCGCGCGCGGCGGTATGACGAGCCATGCCGCGGTCGTGGCGCGCGGCATGGGAAAGCCTTGCGTATCAGGGTTCGGCGCGTTGCGCATCGATCCCGCGAAGGGCACGCTGAGCGCAGGCAAATTCACCCTCAAGGCGGGCGATGTCATCACCATCGACGGCTCGACGGGTCAGGTGCTGCAAGGCAAGATCGCGATGCTCGAGCCGGAATTGTCGGGCGACTTCGCGGAGCTGATGAGCTGGGCCGACGAGGCCCGCCGCCTCAAGGTGAGAGCCAATGCCGATACGCCCCTCGACGCCGAGACGGCGCGGCGCTTCGGCGCCGAGGGAATAGGTCTTTGCCGCACCGAACATATGTTTTTCGACGAGGGCCGGATCGTTGCAGTGCGCGAGATGATTCTCGCCGATGACGAGCGCGGTCGGCGCGGCGCCCTCGCCAAGCTTTTGCCGATGCAACGGGGGGACTTCGTGGATCTCTTCACGATCATGTCGGGGCTTCCGGTCACGATCCGCCTTCTCGACCCGCCTTTGCACGAATTCCTTCCTCACACGGACGAGGAGATGGAGGAGGTCGCCTCGGCGCTCGGCACTTCGGTCGAGAAGCTGCGTCGGCGGGCACAGGAGCTCAGCGAGTTCAACCCGATGCTCGGCTTTCGCGGCTGTCGGCTTGCCATCGCTTATCCGGAGATCGCCGAGATGCAGGCGCGGGCGATCTTCGAGGCGGCCGTCGAGGCCGCGGCAAAGACCGGCGCGCCTGTCAGGCCCGAGATCATGGTGCCCCTCGTCATGACCCAAAGGGAGTTCGATCTCGTCAAGGCGCGCATCGATGCGATGGCGAGTGCCGTGTCGGCAGAGCGGAAAGCCCAGCTCGCCTATGACGTCGGCACCATGATCGAGCTTCCTCGGGCCGCCCTTCTTGCGGGCGAGATCGCCCAAAGCGCCGAGTTCTTCTCCTTCGGGACGAATGACCTCACGCAAACGACGCTCGGCATCTCTCGTGACGATGCCGCCTCGTTCCTGGGAACCTACACGGCCAAGGGAATCCTTCCGGCCGATCCTTTCGTCACCCTCGATCAGGAGGGCGTGGGAGAGCTCGTTCGATTGGCGGCGGACCGAGGCCGCGCCGCACGCCCGGGGATCAAGCTCGGCATTTGCGGAGAACATGGGGGAGACCCTGCCTCGGTGGCTTTTTGTG
This sequence comes from Hyphomicrobiales bacterium, assembly GCA_019247795.1. GTDB lineage: Bacteria > Pseudomonadota > Alphaproteobacteria > Rhizobiales > Beijerinckiaceae > GAS188. The sequence continues at coordinate 6,215 of JAFBAK010000407.1, forward strand.
AGCGCACCGGGCTCGATTACGTCTCCTGCTCACCCTATCGCTTGCCGATCGCCCGCCTTGCCGCGGCTCAAGCCGCGCTTGGGGCGGTTACGGCGGCGGAAGGGTGAAGTGTCAGCGCGAGGTTCGCGCCTCGTCGTGGCGGAGCCGTTCCAACTCGTCCTTCAACAACAACTTCTGGCGCTTCAATTCGGCGAGCTCCAAATCGTCTACGCTGGGATGCTGCCTTGCCTCTGATATTTTGTCCTTCAGCGACCGGTATTTGCGTTCAATCTGGTCGAGATGGGGAGTAGCTGTCATCGGCACCTCCATGTCCTACCCGGTGCCCAAGGGTGACACAGCTTCATGTTCTAGGAAAGGGGCGCAAGGCCATCCAAAACCAGAGTTGCGGCAATTCACGATTTGCCGGGTGAAGCGAGTGCCAAAGTCGACATGCCGTTTTGCCGATTTTGTGTTAATCTGATGGTGTTTCATGACCTTGAGAGCCACGCCACGGAAGATGGCATGCGTGTCGCGCGCCGCGGAACCGATCCGCGCTTCGAACCCCGGGCAGAGGACGATATCAGGGGCTGGACGTCGAGAACCGGATGGCGCCCGCGATCTCGTGCTTGGCAAGGGCTTGAAACATCGGAACTATTGCGCTGACGACGCCATGCGGATCGGCTGATGAATCCGGCTTCGGAGCGGGCGCGAAGAGGTGGGTGACGTATGGCAGAACGTGCCGATAGCACCAACCGGGAGCAGCTCGAGGGCGAGTTGGCCCGGCTGCGTCAAGAGCATCGCGATCTCGACGTCGCGATCGAAGCCCTGCAGCGCTCCTCGGTGCATGACCAGCTGCAGCTTGCGAGATTGAAGAAGCGCAAGCTTGCCTTGCGCGATCGCATCGGCCAGATCAACGACTCGCTCACTCCCGACATCATCGCCTGAAGCGAGGCTTCATCTCTTCCATCCCGTCATGCTCGCCAAGGATTGCGATCTCTTTTGGAAAAGCGGCGGCCTGCCGCATATTGATCGACAAACCCGCATCGAGCAGAGGCAAGCGATGAGCCGGGACTTCCGACCGGAACGTGTTGAAAAAATTTCCTCAAGCTGAAGTGCCGCACCAAGGTTTACGACCGATGGCCAAGCCCTCCCCTCCTGTCGCGATCATCATGGGCAGCCAGTCCGATTGGGAAACGATGCGCCATTGCGCCGAGACGCTTGAGGAGCTCGAAATTCCCCATGAGCTTCGCATCGTCTCGGCGCACCGCACGCCCGAGCGCCTTTATGAGTTCGCGCGCGGGGCAAAGCACCAGGGCTTCAAGGTGATTATTGCGGGGGCTGGCGGCGCCGCGCATCTGCCGGGCATGACCGCCTCGCTCACGCCGCTTCCCGTGCTCGGCGTGCCGGTCGAGACGAAGGCGCTTTCCGGCCTCGATAGCCTCTACTCGATCGTGCAGATGCCCGGCGGCGTGCCGGTCGGCACGCTCGCCATCGGCAAGCCTGGCGCGATCAATGCGGCGCTGCTTGCTGCCGCCATCCTGGCGCTGTCCGATCCGAAGCTCGACCGGCGGCTCGCGGCTTTTCGCCTGTCGCGCACGCGCGCGGTCGCCGAGCGACCGAGCCCGAAGGCATGAGGCGCGCCAAGATGGCCGCCCGGCTCGCGCCCGGCGCGACGATCGGCATCCTCGGAGGCGGCCAGCTCGGCCGCATGATCGCGCTGGCGGCGGCTGATTTCGGGCTCAGGACCGTAGTATACGAGCCGGAAATCTCAGGGCCTGCGGCGCAAGTGACCAACCAGCACATGGCCGGCGCCTATGGCGACGAGACAAGGCTCGCTGCCTTCGCGGCGCGTGTCGATGTCATCACCTACGAATTCGAGAACGTGCCCGCCGATGCCGTTGCTTTTCTCGCCGAGCTGAAGCCGGTGCGGCCGGGCGGGCGCCTCCTCGCCGTGGCACAGGATCGCTGGACAGAAAAATCCTTTTTCGCCGAGCGCGGCATCGCCACCGCGCCCTTCGCTCGCGTCGACACGCTGAGCGACCTTCAAAAGGCCGTCAACAAGATCGGCCCGCGCGCGATCCTGAAGACGCGCCGCTTCGGGTACGACGGCAAAGGCCAGGTGCGCATCGAGGAAGGGACAGAGCTTGCCTCAGCCCTTCATGCGATC